>NZ_BAAARJ010000020.1:0-163291 GCF_039532135.1 Streptomyces axinellae | reverse complement strand
CGGAGACGGGCTGCGGCGGCGGGGCGGCCGGCTGCGGGGGAGGGGCGGCGGCCGGCGGTGGTGTGGCCGGGCCGGCGGGGGCGGCCGGGAGGTCGTTGCCGCCTGGGCCGGCGGGGCGCTCGGCCCAGGCGCGCCCGGCACCGTACGGGGTGCCGTTCGGGGTGCCGTACGAGCTGTCGCACGCACTGCCGTCCGTGCCCTCGTCCGTGCCCTGCTTCCGGTGGGGAAGCCCCATGTCCATGCGCTGCCTCTGCTCCCTGACGCCCCGACGCACCGGCCCGGCGAGGCCGACGCCCTCCTGTCCCAATCTAGCGGCCGCTCATCGGAGTTGGACCACGGCCGCGGGCCCGGCCCGGCCCGCCGTGACCGCACCTGTCCCCATACGTGCCGGGCTACGCCCCGGGGCCCGGGTGGCACCTATGTCCGTGGCGGACAACACGCGCGCCACACTTCTCCGGAGCGGTGCATGTGTCGGCCCCGGAGGTGCCCCTAGCCTGCGAAGTGCCAGTCCCCCGTTCCTCCCGAGGAGTGCGCTATGACCGCAATGACGGAACTGCCCGGAGGCCCCGCTCTCCCCCAGGAGCGGCGTGTCGTCACCGCCGTCCCCGGGCCCAAGTCGCAGGAGCTGATGGCCCGCAAGCAGGCCGCGGTCGCCAACGGCATCGGCACGGTGATGCCCGTCTTCGCGCGGCGCGCGGGCGGCGGTGTGCTGGAGGACGTGGACGGCAACTCGTTCATCGACTTCGGCTCCGGCATCGCTGTGACCTCGGTCGGCAACAGCGCGGAGGCCGTGGTCCGCCGGGCGACCGAGCAGCTGGGCGACTTCACGCACACCTGCATGATGGTCACGCCTTACGAGCCGTACGTCGAGGTCTGCGAGGAGCTGGCCAAGGTCACCCCCGGTGACCACGCGAAGAAGAGCGTGCTGTTCAACTCCGGTGCGGAGGCCGTCGAGAACGCCGTCAAGATCGCCCGGGCGCACACCGGCCGCCAGGCGATCGTCGTCTTCGACCACGGTTACCACGGCCGCACCAATCTGACGATGGCGCTGACCTCGAAGAACATGCCGTACAAGCACAGCTTCGGCCCGTTCGCGCCCGAGGTCTACCGGGTGCCGGTCGCCTACCCCTACCGGTGGCTGACCGGGCCCGAGAACTGTGCCGAGGAGGCGGCGGCCCAGGCCATCGACCAGATCACCAAGCAGATCGGCCCGGACAACGTCGCGGCCATCCTGATCGAACCGGTGCTCGGCGAGGGCGGGTTCATCGTCCCGGCCAAGGGCTTCCTGCCGCGTCTGGCGCAGTTCGCGCGGGACAACGGCATCGTCTTCGTCGCGGACGAGATCCAGTCCGGCTTCTGCCGCACCGGCCAGTGGTTCGCGTGCGAGGACGAGGGCATCGTCCCCGACCTGATCACCACGGCGAAGGGCATCGCGGGCGGCCTCCCGCTCGCCGCCGTCACCGGCCGGGCCGACATCATGGACGCCGCGCACAGCGGCGGCCTCGGCGGCACTTACGGGGGCAACCCGGTGGCCTGCGCCGCCGCGCTCGGCGCGATCGAGACGATGCGCGAGCAGGACCTGGCCGGCAAGGCACGGCGTATCGAGGAAGTCATGAAGCCGCGCCTGGAGAAGCTGGCGGCCCAGTCCGACGTCATCGGCGAGGTGCGCGGACGCGGCGCCATGCTCGCCCTCGAACTGGTCCGACCCGGCGGCAAGGAGCCCAACCCGGAGGCCACCGCCGCGCTCGCCAAGGCGTGCCACCAGCAGGGCCTGCTGGTGCTGACGACCGGCACCTACAGCAACGTCGTCCGCTTCCTGCCGCCCCTGGTGATCAGCGAGGAGCTGCTCAACGAGGGCCTGGACGTGCTGGAGGAGGCGCTCTCCGGTCTGTGAGCGAGAGCGCGGGTGAGCGCGGTGGGCGGGTGAGCGCGGTGGCGAGCGGCGCGAGGGCGGCCCGGAAAAGGTGCGGGTGTTCGGTCACCCGCACCTCGCGCGGAGGAGTTGTGGCGGACGATGCGGGCGGGAGCGGTACCGGTGAAGAATCTGTGCGGGGGCGATGTCAGCAGCGCGGACCGGCTGTCCGGCGACGTCGTCCTGCCGTACGGTTTCCGCAGATGCCGGGATGTACGGGGGGATCTCCCCGGACTTCCGGTCCGAGCCCGTCACTCCCCTGGACAGGCCCGGTCGTGCCCTCGCGCACGCTCCACGGTGATCGGCTGACCGCGTGTCCCACACCCCCCGGGATCCGCGGGAACCCGATCGCCCCGGCCGCCCTGGAACTGTCCCCCCTGTTCCCGGGCGGCCGACCGCGTCCGCGCGGCTCCCCCGATTCCCCGGCCCGGCCGCCGCGCTGCTGTGCGCCGTCGCCTTCGCGCTGTTCACCTGGCAGGTGCTCGCGAACGGGCCGCTGCGCCGCTGGGACGAGACGGCGGGGGAGGTGCTGCGGGCAGCGTCACCTGCTCAGGGGGTGACGGAATTCCTCGCCGACCTCGGCAATCTCCCCGTCGCCCTCCCCGTGCCGGCCGTGGCCATGGCGCTGGTGCTGTGGCGCAGCCGTGGCCGCGACTGGTGGCCGGTGGTGTGCTACGCCTCGGCCCTGGGCGTGATGGCTCCGCTCGTCTCCGGTCTGAAGGCGGGGGTGGACAGGACGGGGCCGCTGGGCGGCGGCGGCTTCTTCCCCTCGGGCCACGCTGCGACCACGGCCCTCGCCTTCGGGGCCGCGGCCCTGCTGCTCACCGGCGTGCTCCGCGATCTCACGGCACGCGCCGTACCCGCCGCAGGCCCTGAACTCGCCGAACTCGCCATGTGGTCCGTCGCCGTGCTCGTGACCGCGGGCAACGGACTCGGGCTCGTGTGGCGCGGGTATCACTGGCCGCTGGATGTGGCGGCGAGCTGGTGTCTGGGTGCGGTGCTGCTGGCGGCGGCCACCGCAGCCGCCAGGCACGGTCTTCCGGCCTCGGGCCGGGGCCGGGACCTCAGTCGTTGATCCCCCTCGCACGGCCGTCCTCGTGCGCCGCGATCCGTGCGGCGGCCTCGTGCAGAGCCATTTCCACCACCACCGGGTCGTTGAGCGTGCCCCGGCCGTCCGGCGGAACGAGCCAGCGGGTGCCTCCCGTCGCCCGCCCCGGATACGGCACCACGACCCAGGTGCCGTGCCCGGCACAGCGCACCCCGGTACCCAGCCAGCGAGAGGCCGTGCCCGGCGGTACGAAGAAGCCGATGCGGGAGTCGCCGAAGTCCGCGAGCACGGGCCCTGGCTGGTCGAGGCAGCCGGTGAGCACGTCCAGCGCGGGGTGACCGAGCGCGGAGCCGACGATCAGAACGTCCCACAGCCGCCCGGCGGGCAGCAGCGTGACACCCAGCGAACTGCGCTCCCACTCCCATTGGCAGGCCACCGGATCCGCAGCGGCCGATGCCAACCACGCCACAGCACCTTCGGGCCCCGCCGTGCCACTCATGCCCTCCGCCTTTCCTCGTGATTGCGTACGCCGTCACGAGGGAGAGCGGGCCGGTGCGGAATCCTTACAGCACTTCGGCGGTATTTCCGCCGGGCTGCCTTCCGCCGACCTGTTTCCCGCCGGCCCGGCTCCCGAGGGGCGCCACGCTCCCGGGGATCGTCGGGACCGACACCTTCGCGTCGTACGAGTCCCCGTCGTCCCGTGAGGGGCCGCTTCCCGGGCCGGGGCCGGGACCACCGCCGCCGGGCTCGTCGGAGCCGGTCGCCAGAAGAACCACCAGTAGCGCGCTGACGACGACGGAGCCGACCAGCCCGACGATCCCCAGCACGAAGCCGGCCGTCGCCTGGCCACGCCCGCCCAGCTGCCCGGCGCGCACGCCCCGGCGCGCGCTGATGCCGAGGAAGAGCGCCACGGTGGAGGTGAGCACGCTGAGAAAGCTGCCCCAGCAGGTGACGATCAGCACCACGCTGACGATGCCCACCACCATGGCGGAGACGGATTTGCCCACGGGCGGCGGCGGTCCCTGCCAGCCGTACCCATGGGACGCGTACGCCCCCGCGCCATAGGCGGCCTGGCCGGGGGCACCGGGGTGCCCGGGCGGGGTCCCATAGGGGCCTGCCGCCGGCCCCGCCCCCGGCACCGCTCCGGGCCCGGATCCCGCCTCGGGGACGGACGGCCCGTGGCCATGACCGAACCCGTACGGTCCGCCGTATCCGGGCTGCCCCGGGTACGGCTGCGCGGGCCCGTCCGGGGCGAGGGGGATCGGCGGCGGCTGCTCCGGGCCGGCTCCACCGGGGCTGCCCGCCTGGCCGTTCGGGGACGGTCCGGCCGCCCAGGAACCCTGCACGTGCCCGCGTCCCGGTATCTGCCCTTGTCCCCGCTGCTGGTCGTCCTGCCGCCCCGGTCCCCCGGAGGGCGGCGGGTGCCCCGCCCCGTCGTCCATCCTGTCCCCTCTCCCGCTCGCAGCTGCCCACCGCGCGCTGGTCGTCCCATGCTATTCGCCAGCTCAGACACCGCCCCGGGCCATCCGACCTACGATGAACCGGTCCCCAAGGAGCCGGAGGCACCACTTGTCCGATTCAACCGACCTGAGCGCCTTCATCGCCGGGCTGCCCAAGGCCGAGCTGCACGTCCACCACGTCGGCTCTGCCTCCCCCCGGATCGTCGCCGAACTCGCCGCACGGCATCCGGGCGCCGGGGTTCCGGACGACCCCGAGGCGCTCGCCGAGTACTTCACTTTCACGGACTTCGCGCACTTCATCCAGATCTACCTCTCGGTCGTCGATCTCATCCGCGACGCGGAGGATGTGCGGCTGCTCACCTACGAGATCGCCCGCGACATGGCGCGCCAGTCGATCCGCTACGCCGAGCTGACCGTCACCCCGTACTCCTCGGTGAGCCGCGGCATTCCCGACGGCGCGTTCCTGGAGGCGATCGAGGACGCCCGGGTCTCCGCCGAGCGGGAGCTGGGAGTGGTGCTGCGCTGGGCCTTCGACATCCCGGGCGAGGCCGGGCCGGCCGCGGCCGAGGAGACCACCAGGATCGCCACTCGGATGGCACCCGACGGGCTGGTCTCCTTCGGGCTGGGCGGGCCCGAGATCGGCGTGCCGCGCCCGCAGTTCAAGCCCTACTTCGACCGCGCGCTGGCCACCGGTCTGCACAGCGTGCCGCACGCGGGCGAGACCACGGGGCCGGGCACGATCTGGGACGCGCTGACCTCGCTGCGGGCCGAGCGCATCGGCCACGGCACCAGCGCCACCCAGGATCCGCGGCTGCTGGAGCACCTGGCGGAGCGGGCCATTCCACTGGAGGTCTGCCCCACCTCCAACATCGCGACCCGCGCCGTGGAGACCCTGGAGAGCCATCCGATCGTGGAAATGGCCAAAGCGGGTGTCCTGATCACTGTCAACAGCGACGACCCGCCGATGTTCGGCACCGACCTGAACACCGAATACGCCATCGCCGCACGGCTGTTGGGCCTGGACGCACCGGGAGTCGCCGCGCTGGCCAGGAACGCCGTCAAGGTCTCCTTCCTGGACGAGCCGGGCAAGGCACGGCTGCACGAGGAGATCGACGCCCACCTCGCCGCCTGGCAGCGGCAGGCGTGAGCGCTATGACGGCGCGTGGCGACGGCACACCCGACGGGCTCCGCACACGAGCGGACACCGATCCGCTGACGGGGGGCGCCGGGCGGCCGGCGGCGGTCGCCCACCGGGGGGCGCCCTTCACCGCGCGCGAGAACACCCTGACGTCCTTCCGCGCGGCCATCGCGCAGGGCGCCGACGCGGTGGAGCTGGATGTCCGTCTGACGCGGGACGGGGTGCCCGTCGTGCTGCACGACAGGACGCTGCGACGGCTGTGGGGGCACGATGCCGCCGTCACCGCCTTGACCGGTGAGCGGCTGGGCTCCCTGATCCCGGGCATCCCCTCGCTCGCCGCCGCGCTGGCGGAAACCGGCGCGGTCCGCACGATGATCGACCTGCCCGATCCGGCAGCGGTACGCGCCACCGTCGGCACCGTCCGGGAAGCCGGGGCCACGGGGCGCGTGTACTACTGCGGCGGCCCGGAGGCCATGCGCCGGGTGCGGGCCGCGGACCCGTCGGCCGAACTGGCGCTCAGCTGGGACCGCGCGGCTCCGGTACGGGCCACCTTGCTGGACGAGCTGCGCCCGCGCTGGCTCAACTACGGCTTCGGGCTGCTCACTCCCGAACTGGTGGCACGCGCGCACGCGGACGGCCGACTGGTCTCCGCGTGGACGGCGGACCGGCTGCGTACCATGCGCAGGCTGACAGCGATGGGCGTCGACTCGATCACCACGAACCACATCGCGCGGCTGGTCGGAGAGCTGAACCGGAGGGACGGAACGGCCCTGCGGGGCCGGTGAGTTGGCAGGGCCCGGTGAGCCGGCCGGGGCCGCTGGGCCCTGCCGCACACCTTCGGGGGCCTGTCGGTGCACGGCTGTTACACGATTCGGCTTACGCCGACGGCCCGGCCGGTGGTTGGCTTCCGTTCAACAGCTACGCACACGTGAATGGAGCCCGCCGTGATCATCTTCGGCACCACCAGCAAGCTGGTGCAGCTGGCCATGCTGAATCTGCTCTGCGGTTTCTGCGGCAACCCGTCCGCACACGGGCTGCGGAAACGGGTCACGAAGTTCTCCCTCTTCTTCATTCCGCTTTTCCCGATCGCACCTGCGAAGCACTCGTTGCAGTGCACCTTCTGCGGAGCCCAGAGCGAGGTGCCCAAGGAGGAGGCGGAGCGCATGCTGGCCCAGGCGCAGGCTCCGGGCGGACAGCCGGGGGCGCCGCAGGGCATGAACGGCGTCCCGCAGCAGCCGGGCTACGGCGGCAACCCGTACGCCGGGCAGCACCAGCCCCAGCAGCCCCAGCAGCAGCCGGGAAACCCGTACCAGTCCTGAAGCGGGCACACCCCAGCACGCACGACGCGGCCACGGCAAGGGGGGCCCGGCATCGCCACACGGCGATACCGGGCCCCTTCCCGATGGCGGCACCTCACGCCGCCTCCGCTCACATCGTCCGCTCACATCGCGGTCATCACATGCTTGACCCGCGTGTAGTCCTCCAGCCCGTACATCGACAAGTCCTTGCCGTAACCGGACTTCTTGAACCCGCCGTGCGGCATCTCGGCCACGAGCGGGATGTGGGTGTTGATCCACACACAGCCGAAGTCGAGCGCCTTGGACATCCGCATGGCGGTGCCGTGGTCGCTCGTCCACACGGACGAGGCCAGCGCGTAGTCGACATCGTTGGCCCAGGAGAGGGCCTGCGCCTCGTCGGTGAACTTCTGGATCGTGATCACCGGCCCGAAGACCTCGTTCTGGATGATCTCGTCGTCCTGCCGGAGCCCGGAGATGACGGTGGGAGCGTAGAAGTAGCCCTTGTCCCCGACGCGTTCGCCACCCGCCTCGACCTTGGCGTGGGCCGGGAGGCGGTCCACGAAACCGGCGACCTTCTCCAGGTGGGTGGGGTTGTTGAGCGGACCGTAGAAGCAGTCCTCGTCGCTCAGGTCTCCGGTCTTGACCTCGTCGGCGGCTTTGGCGAGCGCCGTCACGAACTGTTCGTAGACGCCCTGTTGTACGAGCACGCGGGTCGCGGCCGTGCAGTCCTGGCCGGCGTTGAAGAAGCCGGCGTCCCGGATGCCCTCGACGGCTGCCGGGATGTCCGCGTCGTCGAAGACCACGCACGGGGCCTTGCCGCCCAGCTCCAGGTGGACCCGCTTGAGGTTCCTGGCCGCGCCGCCGGCGACTTCCATGCCCGCGCGCACCGAACCGGTGATCGAGGCCATCGCGGGGGTCTTGTGCTCGACCATGAGGCGGCCGGTGTCCCGGTCGCCGCACACGACGTTGAAGACCCCCTTCGGCAAGATCTCCCCCATCACCTCGGCCAGGAAGACCGTCGAGGCCGGAGTGGTGTCGGAGGGCTTGAGGACGACCGTGTTGCCCGCGGCCAACGCCGGGGCGAACTTCCACACGGCCATCATCGCCGGATAGTTCCACGGTGCGACCTGCGCGCACACGCCGATGGGCTCGCGCCGCACAAAGGAGGTGAGGCCCTCCATGTACTCGCCCGCCGACTTTCCGTCCAGCATCCGGGCGGCACCCGCGAAGAACCTGATCTGGTCGAGCATCATCGGCAGTTCCTCCTGCCGGGTCAGCTCCAGCGGCTTGCCGCAGTTCTCGCACTCGGCGGCCAGCAGCTCGTCGGCCCGCGCCTCCAGCGCGTCGGCGATCTTGAGGATGGCCATCTGACGGGTGCCGGGGGTCGCGTCGCGCCAGGCCGGGAAGGCGGCCTCGGCGGCGGCCATCGCGGCGTCGACATCGGCGCCGCCCGACAGCGGCGCTGTGGCGTACGGCTCGCCGGCGGCCGGGTTGACCACCTTCGTCGTCCGGCCGTCAGCGGCGTCCCGGAACTCCCCGTCGATGTAGTTGCGCAGCCGACGCAGCTCGGTGGTCACTTCGCACCCCTCCTGCTCCGTTTGTCCAATAGGTGAGACTGCCAGCCTAACGGGCCGGACAACGCATTCGATATACCTGACCCACTAGAACAACGGAATCAGTTCTGATCACGTGGCATAGCTACGGATTCCGTCTCGTACGGCTTGCGGGACAGTCGATGTCTCATGCACAGTGACCCGCGTGGCTCGTGACGCGAAGAAGACGAACGGCTCCTCCCCCCTGGACGCCGTGTCCCTGGCGATCATCGAACAGCTCCAGGAGGACGGGCGGCGGCCGTACGCCGCGATCGGCAAGGCCGTGGGCCTGTCCGAGGCGGCCGTGCGGCAGCGCGTCCAGAAGCTCCAGGAGCAGGGCGTCATGCAGATCGTCGCGGTGACCGATCCGCTCACCACCGGATTGCTGCGCCAGGCGATGCTCGGCGTGCGTGTCGAGGGAGATGTCGAGCCGGTGGCGGACGCGCTCGCCGAGATCGACGAGGTGGACTACGTGGTGATCGCGGCGGGCTCCTACGACCTGCTAGTCGAAATCGTGTGCCAGGACGACGAGCACCTCCTGGAGCTGATCAACAAGCGCGTCCGGTCCCTCCCCGGCGTGCGCTCCACAGAGAGCTTCGTCTACCTCAAACTGCGCAAGCAGACCTACACGTGGGGAACGCGATACCAGCCAGTCCAGTGAGCCCGGCCAACCCAGCGAGCCCAGCGAGCCCGGCGGGCAAGGAGTGGGAGCCAGGCTGGATCCACGGCCCACCCGGCTCCGCCCGGCCACCAGATCGTTCGCGCGGGCGCGCGGTCCCGCAAGGCGGGGGTATCGGTTCCAGTGACCGATATCCCCGCCTCTCGTTTCACCCTCCAGAGGGAAATCACAGCCCTCCAGAGGGAACCACGGCGCACACTTGAGTGGAGGTGCCTCCATGGCCTCGCCGGACAACGACGTGCTCTGGGCACGCGGACTGCATTACGCCTACGACGGATCGCCCGCGCTCCAGGGCATCTCGCTCGGCATCCGGGAGGGCGAGATCCTCGCCGTCACCGGTCCACGCGGCAGCGGCAAGACGACGCTGCTGCGCTGTCTGTCCGGACAGTCGCTGCCCGGCAAGGGCGAAGTCTGGTTCAACAGCGCCCCGGTCCACACCCTGGGCCGCGCCGCCCGCGAGCGGCTACGGCTGAGCCGGTTCGGCTGGATCGACAGCAGCCCCCGCCTCATCCCCGAGCTGACCGCATGGGAGAACGTCGCCCTTCCGCTCCTCCTGCACGGCTCGGGCCACCGGGCGGCCCGCAAGGCGGCCCAGGAGTGGCTGGAGCGGCTGGATGTCGGCGACTGCGCGCGCAAGCGCCCCGTCGTACTGCGCCAGGCCCAGCGGCAGCGGGTGGCCGTGGCCCGCGCCCTGATCCACTCCCCTTCCGTGCTGTTCGCCGACGAGCCGACCGCCCCGCTCCACCAGAGCGACCGCGCCCAGGTGCTGCGGACGCTGAGCGCCGCCGCACGCTCGCACGGCATCACCGTCGTCCTGGCCACCCACGATCTGTCCTTGACCCACGCGGCACGGACGGCGGACGCGACGGGCGCCGAGCTGGCCGACCGCACCGTGGCACTGGCCGACGGGCGCCGCGTCCGCACACACACGACAGGCGGGACTTCGAACGCCGGACCGGGGGGCTCGGCAGCGTGCTCGCTCTCCGCCTGACTCTCTCGGCCCCGCCGCTCGCGCTGCTGCTCCGGATGCTGCTGCTGTGCTCCTCCGCCGGCGTGGGCCTGCTGCTCTTGACGGCGCTCGGCCACGCCCTCCAACACCCGGAGGATCCCGCGCCGTCGGTCGCCCGGCTGCTGTGGTGTCTGCTTCCGGTGATCGTCACCGCGCAGCTGTCCGCCGCGCTCTCCCGTACGGAGCCCCGGCTGGAGGCGCGCACCGGGCTCGCCTCGGCCGGGCTGGGCCCGGCAGGGCTGCCCCTGCTGGCCGCGCTCACGGCAGCGGTGCCGTGTGTGGCGGGCAGTGGCGTCGCCCTGCTGCTGGTGGCCCGCCGCAGTGGCGAGGACGACTTGGCGCTGCCCGGGGCGCTGGTCGATATCCCGCTGCCCGGGCTGCCGCTTCCGGTGCCCGCGAGCATGACGCTGCTCAGTGCCGTGCCCCTGGTGGCGGCCGGAGCGGCGGCCTGGGCGGCGTGGCCGCGCGCCTCCGGAGTGACGGCCGGCGCACCGGATGCCGCGCCTTTTGGCACGTCCACCGGCGCGGCATCCCGGGAACGGCTCGACAGGCGCGGGGCGCCGGTGCGGTCGGGGCTGCTCTGGGGTGGGGCACTCACCGTGTCAGGGCTGCTGCTCGCCGCCTTCTCCGCGAGCGGGCCGGCCGGCCTCGCCGCCAAGTCTCCTGGGAGCGTGAGGCATCCCGTGCGGGCCGAGGATCTGATGGCCTCGCCGGTGCCCGCCGGCTGGACGCTGGCGGCGTTCGGCCTGGTGCTGGTGGGGCCCGCTCTGGTGGCGCTCGGGGGGCGCCTGCTGGCCTTCGGACTGCCGGGTCCCGTACGGCTGCTGGCGGGCCGGGCGCTGGTGAACGAGGCTCCCTACCTCGGACGGCCGCTGGGCGGGCTGGCGGTGGCCGCCGCCGCTGTGGTGGTCTTCGCCCGTATCCGGGGCGAGGGCGGCGCAGCGGCGGCGGCACGCCTTCCCGGTCCGCTGGCGGGGCTGGCGGTCGCGCTGACGGCGTGCTGTGTGGTGGGTACGGTGCTGGCCGCGCTGGCCCGCTCCCGGCACACCCGGCTGCCCGCGCTGCGGGTACTGGACCGGCTCGGTGCCGCCCGCCGGGTGCGGCGCCGGGTGACGCTCGCGCGGATGGCGGTTCTGACGGCGGTCTTCGTGCTGCTGGTCTGGGGCGCCGGAGTGCTGGCCGCGCTGCCCTTGTCCTGAGACGGCGTGCTTCCTTGAGGGACCGGGCCTCCTGGTGCCCAGCGACCTCAGCAGCCCTGACAGCCCAGGCGGCCCCGACAGTCCCGACCGTCCCGTTGGCCCCGGCAGCCCCGTCGGCCCCAGCAGCCCCGTCGATGGAACTCTGCCCGCATACCTAAAGCGCGCGACCCCGGGCGTCAGCGGTTTTTGCGTATACCTAGGTGTCCGGTCACCGATGACCGGGCACCGCGCGCACGACCACCCTGTACACACCATCGGACCGATGTGTGTGCGGAGGCGTAATGGTGATGACAGGCATCTTCGACCGCGAGGACGGGCGTGCGCGGCACGCCTCCCCCGAACTGATCGGACGGGGCTGGGAGTCCGCGAGACTGGACAGCTTGTTGGAGCGGTCCCGTCTGGTGACGGTCGTCGGCCTGGGCGGCGTCGGGAAGAGCGCCCTGGCGGCGGACGCGGTCGAGCGGGTGGGCCGTACCGGCACCACGGTGGTGGCCGTCGATATGGCGGGCTTCAACGGTGTCGAACAGGTCTTCCACGCCGTCGGCCGCTCGTCCTCGGAGGCCCTGCTCCTCGTCGACAACTGCGACCGTCTGCCGGGTCCTGCGGCGGCGGCCCTCAGTCGGCTGCTGGAGGCCCGCCCGGGGCTGCGGGTGCTGATCACCTCGCGGCGCAGGCTCGGCGCCGCGGACGAGACAGTGCTGCCACTGGCCCCGATGCAGCTCAACGACGCGGTCAGTCTGCTGGAGCTGCGGGCCCGGCAGTTGGGCACGCCGCTGCCCGACAACGAGGAAGCACGGGTGACGGCGGGCCGGATCTGTCTGCGGCTGGACTGTCTGCCGCTGGCGCTCGGCCTGGCGGCGGGACGGCTGCCCGACCGGGGGCCGCGCGAGTTGCTGGCGCGGCTCTCGGAGCGGGGCGGCCCGCTCGGCCTCTCGGGGGTGGGCACCGACATTCCCGGCCGGCACCGTACGCTGCGGCACTGCCACGGGTGGAGCCACGAGTTGTGTGTCGCCCAGGAGCGGCTGCTGTGGGCCCGGCTGAGCGCCTTCGGCGGCACCTTCACCCGCACCGCCGCCGAACGGGTGTGTGAGGACGAGCAGTTGTCGCGTCCCGAAATCGCGACGGCCGTGGACGGGCTCGTGGGCCAGGGGCTGCTGGAACACGTCAACGAGCGCCCCGAGCTGCTCAGGATGCCGCGCACCGTCCAGGACTACGGGGCCGAGTGGCTGACCCGGCTGGGCGAGGAGACCCGGCTGCTGGAGCGCGTCCTGATGTGGTCACGCGGCCTGCTGTGAGCCACCCAGCGCCACCACCTCGCGCGGATCGAAGACGACCCCCACCTCCTCGCCTTCTCGCGGCGCCTCCCGCAGCGTGCACGCGGCCTCCAGCGGCGGCCCGTCACCGGGGCGCAGCAGGGCCGTGACCACCGAGGCGTCGCCGCCCCGGAATGTACGGGCCGCCACGGTGCAGCGCAGGCCCTCGCCGGGAGCGCGCAGCAGCACCCCGCTCGGCCGTATGAGAAGCCGGGCCCGGCCCTCGGGGGTGTCTTCGGGGACGGCGAGAGTGCCCCAGACGGTCTCGGCGGTGCCGCCTCGCACCGTCGCCTCGGTGATGTTGTCGAAGCCGAGGAAGCGTGCCACGAACTCCGAGGCGGGCCGCAGCCACACCTCCAGCGGGCTGCCCGCCTGTGCGATGCGCCCTTCCTCCATGACCACGACCCGGTCGGCGAGCGCGAAGGCTTCCCCGTGGTCATGGGTGACGGCCAGCGCGGTGGTGCCCAGCCGGTGGAAGAGCGCACGCAGTTCGACGACCAGCCGCTCGCGCAGACCCCGGTCGAGCTGTCCCAGCGGCTCGTCCAGCATCAGCAGCCGGGGGCGCGGGGCGAGCGCGCGGGCGAGCGCGACCCGCTGCTGCTCACCGCCCGACAGCTGCGTGACGGCCCGCTGCCCGGCGCCCGGCAGTCCCACGAGATCCAGCAGTCCGGCCACCTGACGCGCCGTCTCTTCCTTGCCCGTGCGGTGCATGCGCGGGCCGAAGGCGACATTGCCCGCCACATCCCGCTGCGGGAACAGCTGGTGGTCCTGGAACATCAGCCCGACACCGCGCTTGTGCGGGGGCACTCCGGTCTGGTCCCGGCCCGAGAGCAGCACCCGGCCCGTATCGGTCCGCTGGAGTCCGGCGACCACCCGCAAGAGGGTGGATTTGCCGCTGCCGCTCGGTCCCAGCACGCACACGGTCTCGTGTTCGGCCACCTGAAGGTCCACGGCATCCAGCGCCGTCCGTTCGCCGAACCGTACGGTCACATCCTCCAGTCGCAGCATCACAACTCTCCCTGGCCTTCGGTGCGTACGCGCTCCAGCGCGAGCAGGACACCCGCGCAAACGAGCATCAAGATGGTGCTCAGAGCCATCGCCTGCCCGTAGTTGGTCTCTCCCGCGCGGCCCAGCATCCGGGCGATCGCCACGGGCAGGGTCGGCGCGTCGGGCCGCGCGATGAAGACGGTGGCGCCGAACTCGCCCAGCGAGACAGCGAAGGCGAACCCGGCGGCGACCAGCAGCGCGCGCCGCACCAGCGGGAAGTCCACCTCCCGCCATGCCCGCAGCGGCGAGGCACCCAGCACTGCGGCGGCCTCGCGCAGCCGTACATCCACGGCACGCAGCACCGGGAGCATGGTCCGGATGACGAAGGGCACGCCGACCAGGGCCTGTGCCAGCGGCACCAGGATCCAGGACGAGCGCAGGTCGAGGGGCGGCTCGTCCAGGGCGATGAGGAAGCCGAAGCCGACGGTGACGGCGGAGGTACCCAGCGGCAGCATCAGCAGCGCGTCGAAGCCGCGTACGAGTCGCCCCGCGCGCCTGGTCAGCGCCGCAGCCGCCAGCCCGCCCACCACCAGCGCGAGGACGCTCGCCACGGCGGCGTAGGCGAGGGAGTTGCCCAGCGCTTCGATGGGCGCGACGACGAACGTCGCGCTGTCGGGCTGTGCCCCCAGCGCGCGGAAGAAGGTGAGCCCGTACCCGCCGGGCCCGTCGAAGGCCCGCTCGATCAGCACGGCCAGGGGGACGACGACCAGGAGCGCGATCACGCCCAGCACCGACCACAGCGCCGCCCACTGGCCCGCGCCGGACGGCCGCCGCGCCGTCCGCTCGGCGGGGACGAGGTGCAGCGCCGTCTCCCGCTTGCGCAGCGACCAGGCGTGCACGGCCAGCAGCGCGGCGACGGCGACGAACTGGATGAGCGTCAGCACCGCCGCCGTCGGCAGGTCCAGCAAGGTGGCGGTCCGGCGGTAGATCTCCACCTCCAGCGTGGCGAAGCGGGGCCCGCCCAGCACCTGGATGACGCCGAAGCTGGTGAAGGTGAACAGGAAAACGATCAGTGCGGCGGCGCCCAGCGAGGGGGCCAGCGCGGGCAGGGTGACCCGCCGCCAGGCGGCGAGCCGGCCGGCGCCCAGGACCCGGGCCGCCTCCTCCTGGCGCGGGTCGAGTTGCGACCAGAAGCCCCCGACGGTGCGTACGACCACCGCGTAGTTGAAGAAGACGTGCGCCAGCAAGATGGCCCACACGCTGGTGTCCAGCCGCAGCCCGAACCACTCGTCGAGCGCTCCCCCGCGCCCGGCAAGGGCCAGGAAAGCGGAGCCCACCACGACGGTCGGCAGCACGAACGGGACCGTGACCAGGGCACGCAACAGCCGCTTGCCGGGGAAGTCCAGCCTGGCGAAGACGTAGGCGGCCGGCAGCGCCAGCGCCAGGGTGAGCGCCGTGGAGGCCGCCGCCTGCCAGAGGGTGAACCACAGCACCTGGAGGATGTCGGGGTCGCCCAGCACCTCCGCGATGCGCCCGAAGTGCCACTGCCCGTCCTCGCGCAGCCCCCGGCCGACGATGGCGATGACCGGATACCCGAAGAAAACGGCGAAGAACGCTGTCGGCACCACCATGAGCCCCAGCCGGGCCCAGGTCCCGCGCTCCAGCCATCCGGTGCGCCTTCCGGCGCGTGCCTCGTGGCCGGAGCGGGACCGGGCGGAGCGGATCCCGCCGGACGGGAGCGGGAGAGCCGGACCTCCCGGGTCGGAGCCACCAGGGGCTTCGGGGGCGTCAGAGCCACCCGGGGTACCGAGGGCATCCGAGGCGTCGGCTACTTCACGACGAGCGAGGTCCACGTCTTGATCCACTGTTCACGGTTCTCGGCGATCGTCTTCGGTGCCACGGCCGCGGGGCTGTCGGAATGACCGATGCGCTCGCCGTACTTGGTGAACAGCTTCGGCAGCCGGGCGTCCGCACGCGCCGGGCGGACGAACATCTTCAGCGGCAGATCCTCCTGAAACCTCTTGCTCAGCAGGAAATCCAGCAGCGCCTTGCCGCCCTTGGCGTTCCGCGCGCCCTTGAGCAACCCGGCGTACTCGGTCTGCCGGAAGCAGGTGCCCTTCGCGATGCCGGTCGGCGCCCGGGCGGGCTCCGGCTTGGTGCCCAGCACCTCGACGGGCGGGCTGGAGGCGTAGGAGACGACAAGCGGCCGGTCGCCCTTGCCCTTGCCGCCGCGTGAGCCGCTGAAGCGGTCGTTGTACGCCTGCTCCCAACTGTCCACGACCTCGACCCCGTTGCCGCGCAGCTTCTTCCAGTAGTCCTGCCAGCCCTTGCCGCCGTATTCACCGACGGTGGCCAGCAAAAAGGCGAGGCCGGGTGAGGAATTGGCGGCATCCTCGGTGACCAGGAGGTTCTTGTAGCGGGGCTTGGCCAGGTCGGCCAGGGTCCGCGGCGGGCTGAGCTTCTTGTGGGCGAACCACTCGCGGTCGTAGTTCACGCACACATCGCCGGTGTCGATGGGGGTGACCCGGTGCTTGCCCTGGTCGGCCCGGAGCCCGGCGGGCACCGCTGCCAGGTCCTTGGCCTTGTACGGCTGGAAGACACCTTCGTTCAGCGGCCGGGACAGCAGCGTGTTGTCCACGCCGAACAGGACGTCCCCTTGGGGGTTGTCCTTGTTGAGCACGGCCTGGTTGACGGTGGCCCCGGCGTCCCCGCCGCGCATGACCTTGACCTTGTATCCGGTGCGCTCGGTGAAGTCCTTGAGTACGGACTTGGAGGCGGCGAAGGAGTCGTGGGTGACGAGGGTGACGGTCTTGGGGTCGCCGCCGCTTCCGGAGCCGCCGCATGCGGTGGCGAGCAGAGCGAGGGTGACGACGGCTGTGGTGGCGGCAGCGGCGCGGCGCGCGTGCTTGTTCATGGTGTGCATCGACTTCCTACCCGGCATGACCCGGGCGAGGTTCGAGGGTCTGCGGCGCGTACGGGACGCACGGCCGCACTCTCAGCGCCAGTGGCGCTCCCCTGTCGGCTGTTCGGTTGTCGGCCGCCCACAGACGGCCCGTTCGAACACTACCAGCCGGGTTTCACCGCTCCGTCGCGGCGAGCTGCCCGCACGCTCCGTCGATCTCCTGACCCCGGGTATCCCGTACGGTCACCGGCACACCGTGCGAGGCGAGGGTGCGCACGAACTCCGCCTCGTCCTCCGGCCGCGAGGCGGTCCACTTGGAGCCGGGGGTGGGGTTGAGTGGGATGAGGTTGACGTGCACGCGCTTGCCCTTGAGGAGCCGGCCGAGCAGATCGGCGCGCCACGCCTGGTCGTTGATGTCCCTGATCAGCGCGTACTCGATGGAGACCCGGCGACCGGACTTGGCCGCGTACTCCCATGCCGCGTCCAGGACCTCGCGGACCTTCCAGCGCGTGTTGACGGGCACCAGGGTGTCGCGCAGTTCGTCGTCGGGGGCGTGCAGCGAGACCGCCAGTCGGCATGTGAAGCCCTCGTCGGCGAAGCGCAGCATCGCGGGCACCAGGCCCACGGTCGAGACGGTGATCCCCCGCTGGGAGAGCCCGAGACCGTCCGGCTCGGGGTCGGTCAGCCGCCGGATCGCACCGATGACGCGCTTGTAGTTGGCCAGCGGCTCGCCCATGCCCATGAAGACGATGTTGGACAGCCGGGAGGGGCCGCCGGGGACCTCGCCGTCGCGCAGCGCGCGCATCCCGTCGACGATCTGGTGCACGATCTCGGCGGTGGACAGGTTCCGGTCGAGGCCGGCCTGGCCCGTCGCGCAGAACGGGCAGTTCATGCCACAGCCGGCCTGCGAGCTGATGCACATGGTGACCCGGCCCGGGTAGCGCATCAGGACGGACTCGACGAGCGTGCCGTCGTGCAGCCGCCAGAGCGTCTTGCGCGTCGCGTCGTCGTCACAGCTGATGTGCCGCACCACGCTCATCAGCTCGGGCAGCAGCTCGGCGGCGAGCTTCTCACGGGCGGCGGCGGGAATGTCCGTCCACTGCTGCGGGCTGTGCTCGAACCGGGAGAAGTAGTGCTGGGACAGCTGCCGGGCGCGGAAGGGCTTCTCCCCCGCCGCCGCGACGGCCTCCCGCCGCTCCCCAGGACTGAGGTCGGCGAGGTGGCGCGGGGGCCGCTTGGCTCCGCGGGGCGCCACGAAAGTGAGTTCGCCTGGTGCGGGCGGTGCCATGGGACAAGCTCCTACGTCGGGGCATCCCCGACGGGCGGGGACGGGGGTGGGCGGGCCCGCGCCGGGAAACTCACCGGATCGCTCCGCCGTGGGCGGGATCAGAGATCGCGGGTTCGGACGCCTGCGGGCCTTCCCCAGCGTACCCGTTGCCGTCAGCTACGAGCCGACGAAGATCACGTACAGCAGCCACACCACCGGCGCCGTCGGCAGCAGCGAGTCCAGACGGTCCATGATGCCGCCGTGGCCGGGCAGCAGCGTGCCCATGTCCTTGATCCCCAAATCCCGCTTCATCATGGATTCGCCCAGGTCACCCAGAGTGGCGCTGGTCGCGACAGCGAGCCCCAGCAGCAGTCCCTGCCACCAGACGCCGTCCTCGATCATGAACTGGGTGCACAGGGCCCCGGCAGCCATGGCGAACGTCACCGCACCGACCAGGCCCTCCCGGGTCTTGCCGGGGCTGATCCGGGGAGCCAGCTTGTGCCGCCCGAAGCGCCAGCCCACGGCGTAGGCGCCCGTGTCGCTGACGACGGTGAGGATCAAGAAGGTCAGCACCCGCAGCGGCCCGTCGTCGGCCGCCAGCATGAGCGCCACGAAGGTGGCGAGGAAGGGCACATAGAAAGCGGCGAACAGGCCCGCCGTCACATCCCGCAGATAGTCGGCGGGAGGCTCGGTCATCCGCCACACGAGCACCGCGAGGGAGGTGAGCGCCATCGCGACCCACGCCCCCTCAGCTCCCCGCACATAGCCGGCGACCACCATGGCCGCCCCGCCCACCGCCAGGGGCACCAGCGGGGCGCTGATGCCCTTGCGCTCGTTCAGCCGGGAGGTCAGCTCCCACAGGCCCACCACGACGGCGACCACGATGACGCCGATGAAGACGGGCTTGTAGAGGAAGAGCGAGGCCACCACGAGCACGCCCAGGCCGAGCCCGACACCTATGGCGGCGCGCAGGTCACGGCCGGCGCGCTTCTTGCCCTGCCCAGCGGCGGGCGCCGGGGCGGACGAGGAGGCGCCGGCGGCCGGCCCCTGCTCGGGCTGCCGAGGTGGCGGGCCGGGGTCACCCGCGGAACCCGCGGCACCGGTGCCCTGCGGACGGCGGCCGTTCCGGTCGCCGTCCTCGTCACCTGGGTCGGACACAATGGGCATACGCCGAGTCTGCGACGCTTCGCCGTCCACGTCGTGCGCTGGAGCGGTCACGTCGTAAGCGGACACCCCCACGTCGCCCGGCCGGGGCAGCGCCCCCGGCGCGGTGGGCCCCGGATCGGGAGGGCCCCAGTAGCCCGCACCCGCGCCCGGTTGCGGCACTCCCCAGGATGAGTCGTTCACAGATAGCAGCCTTCGACCTCGGACCGTAGACAGGGGATCTCAGACTTCGAGCAGCTCGGACTCCTTGTGCTTGAGCAGCTCGTCCACCTGCGCGACGTACTTCGCGGTGGTGTCCTCCAGGTCCTTCTCGCCCCTGCGGCCCTCGTCCTCACCGACGTCGCCGTCCTTGATGGCCTTGTCCAGGGATTCCTTGGCCTTGCGGCGGATGCTGCGGATGGAGACCTTGGCATCCTCGCCCTTGGTCTTGGCGACCTTGATGTACTCCCTGCGGCGCTCCTCGGTCAGCTCCGGGAACGTCACCCGGATGATGCTGCCGTCGTTGGAGGGGTTGACGCCCAGGTCCGAGTCGCGGATGGCCTGTTCGATGTTGCGCAGCGAACTCTTGTCGAACGGGGTCACCACGGCCATCCGGGGTTCGGGAACCGAGAACGACGCGAGCTGGTTGATGGGCGTCATCGTGCCGTAGTACTCGGCCACGATCTTGTTGAACATCGCCGGGTGCGCACGGCCGGTGCGGATGGCCGCGAAGTCCTCCTTGGCGACGACGACCGCCTTCTCCATCTTTTCCTCGGCTTCGAGGAGGGTCTCTTCGATCACCACGTGCTCCTGGTTCGATGAATGAGCCTGACTGCTTCATCCGGGGCTGTGCCACTTCCCCCTCGGGGCCGCATCCCGGAAGTTCCGAAAGACCCGCCCCTGGAGCCGCCCCGGCCCCCGCAATGCCCTGATTCCTGCACGGTGTCCGACCGGCAGGCTGTTGTCCATCCCCGTACCGTGCCGTTCGTACGCCACGGTGTTGCCGCAGGCACCCGTCTCATGACGCGCCCGCCACGGCCCCTGCCCGGCGGCCGGTCAGTCGCGGGTGCCCTGATTGCTCACGAGGGTGCCGATCTTCTCACCCTTGACCGCACGCGCGATATTGCCTTCGGCGAGCAGTTCGAAGACGAGGATCGGCAGTTTGTTGTCCCGACAGAGCGTGATCGCCGTCATGTCGGCGACCTTGAGGTCGCGGGTGATGACCTCGCCGTACTCCAGCGCGTCGAACTTGACCGCCGCTGAGTTGTGCGCGGGGTCGGAGTCATAGACACCATCGACGCCGTTCTTGCCCATCAGCATCAGTTCGGCGTTGATCTCCAGCGCACGCTGCGCGGCCGTGGTGTCGGTGGAGAAGTACGGCATGCCCATGCCGGCGCCGAAGATCACGACACGGCCCTTCTCCAGGTGGCGGATGGCGCGCAGCGGAATGTAGGGCTCGGCGACCTGTCCCATGGTGATGGCGGTCTGAACGCGCGAGTCGATGCCTTCCTTCTCCAGGAAATCCTGGAGCGCCAGGCAGTTCATGACCGTACCCAGCATGCCCATGTAGTCCGAGCGGGCCCGGTCCATGCCGCGCTGCTGCAACTCGGCACCGCGGAAGAAGTTGCCGCCGCCGATCACCACGGCGATCTCGGCACCGTCACGGACGACGGAGGCGATCTCCCTCGCCACCTTGTGCACGACGTCGGGGTCGACACCGAGTCCTCCGCCGCCGGAGAACGCCTCGCCGGAGAGCTTCAGCAAGAAGCGCCTGCTGCGGTCGCTGTCTTTGTCGGTGTCATTGCTCATGGAGATCTCCTCGTGCACATACGAAAGAGGCCACTGCCGTCGGACCCTCGCGGTTCCCTGTGCGGCAATGGCCTCCTCGTCACAACTGCCCTGTGCCCGACCTTATCGGGCCCGTGCCGGTTCCGTGCGCCCTGCGCAATCCGCTCCGCGCGCGGACGGGCGGAACCGGCCTTCGGCGCCAGGGTGCGGCTGTCAGGCGCCGACGCGGAAGCGCGCGAAACGCTTCAGCGAGACGCCGGCCTCGTCCAGGACCTTCTGGACGGACTTCTTGTTGTCCTTGGCGAAGGGCTGGTCGAGCAGGGTGTTCTCCTTGAAGAACCCGTTGACCCGACCCTCGACGATCTTGGCCAGGGCCTGCTCCGGCTTGCCCTCCTCGCGCGCGGTCTCCTCGGCGATGCGGCGCTCGTTGGCGACCGTCTCCTCCGGGATCTCCTCGCGGGTGAGGAACTTCGGCGCGAACGCGGCGATGTGCTGCGCGACGTCCTTGGTGATCTCGGCGTCGGCCTTGTCCAGCTCGACCAGCACGCCGACCTGCGGGGGCAGGTCCGGGCTGGTGCGGTGCAGGTAGCAGCCGACGTAGGCGCCGGAGAACTGCGCGAAGCGGTCCAGGACGATCTTCTCGCCAAGGGTGGCGTTGGCCTCGTCCACGTACGCCTGGACGGTCTTGCCGGCCTCGATCTCGGAGGCGAGCAGCGCGTCGATGTCGGCGGGAGAGGTGGCCTCGATGTGCGCGACGATGGCCTCGGCGACGGCGATGAACTTCTCGCCCTTGGCGACGAAGTCCGTCTCGCACTTCAGCTCGACCAGCACACCGGCGGAGTTGTCGTCGGCGATACGGGCGATGACCGCGCCGTTCTCAGCCGTACGGCTCTCGCGCTTGGCGACGCCCTTCTGGCCCTTGACGCGCAGGATCTCTACTGCCTTGTCGACGTTGCCCTCGGCCTCGTCCAGCGCCTTCTTGCAGTCCATCATGCCGGCGCCGGTCAGCTCCCGGAGCTTCTTGACGTCGGCGGCGGAGTAGTTCGCCATGGTCTGTGAATCTCTTCTCGAATAAGTCGATGAGGATGGATCGGCCCACCGCGGATCAGGGGCGTTCCACGGCTGTACGGCGGGGGCGCCCGGCCCCCGCCGTATCACCGCGAATCAGCGGAACCCATGTGACCCGCCGGGCCGTGGATCAGCCCTGCTCGGTGGCGGGCTGCTCGGCCTGCTCGGCCTCGGCGGCCTGCGGGGTCTCCGGAGAGGACTGGACCTCGGCCGTGGCGGCGGTCTCGTCCTTGGCCTCGGCTGCCTCGACGGGCTTCTCGGCCTCGGCGGCCTTCTCGCCCTCCAGCAGGTCGCGCTCCCACTCGGCGAGCGGCTCGCCCGCGGCCTTCTCGCCCTTGCCCTCGCCGGAGCCGCCGGACGAACGGGCGATGAGGCCCTCGGCGACAGCGTCGGCGATCACGCGGGTGAGCAGGGTGACGGAGCGGATCGCGTCGTCGTTGCCCGGGATCTTGTAGTCGACCTCGTCCGGGTCGCAGTTGGTGTCGAGGATCGCGACCACCGGGATGTTGAGCTTCCGCGCCTCACCGACGGCGATGTGCTCCTTCTTGGTGTCCACGATCCAGACGGCGCTGGGCACCTTCTGCATCTCGCGGATACCGCCGAGGGTCTTCTCCAGCTTGGCCTTCTCGCGGGAGAGGACCAGCAGCTCCTTCTTGGTGAGACCGGAGGCGGCCACATCCTCGAAGTCGATCTGCTCCAGCTCCTTGAGGCGCTGGAGGCGCTTGTAGACCGTCGAGAAGTTGGTCAGCATGCCGCCGAGCCAGCGCTGGTTCACGTAGGGCATGCCAACGCGGGTGGCCTGCTCGGCGATGGCCTCCTGGGCCTGCTTCTTGGTGCCGACGAACATGATGGAGCCGCCGTGCGCGACGGTCTCCTTGACGAACTCGTAGGCGCGGTCGATGTACGACAGCGACTGGAGCAGGTCGATGATGTAAATGCCGTTGCGCTCAGTGAAGATGAAGCGCTTCATCTTCGGGTTCCAGCGGCGGGTCTGGTGCCCGAAGTGGACGCCGCTCTCCAGCAGCTCCCGCATCGTGACGACGGCCATGGCCGTTCTCCTTGAGGTACTCGGTTGTCATCAGCGAGGGCCGGGATGGCCTCCGCTTGCCTGACGCCCCTGTCGCGCCGCCCTGGAACTACCGACTGGCGGACGTTCCTGGGACCGAGATGCACGGCCACCGGGTGAGGGTGGCGGGGCGTGCGAAGTCAGCCCGGTCACCCGGGCCGCACAAGCAGTGTACGGGACCCACGAGGGGGCCCGCGCCGGATGGGGAAACGGGAACCCAGTAGGTGCGGAGGGACTCCGGAAGCCGCAGAGAAGAGCGGGGAATTTTGCCCCGATCTCCACTGCTTTGATCCAGCACTCCGAGCCTCTGTCACTCACTCCGCTCCCCGGACGGGTGACGACTTTATCCACATCTCCCTGGCCATCCACAGATTCTCACCATGATCCAAAGGGCCCGGGAATGTGCGTCAGGGTCGCCGCATGAGACAACGCGGGCCCCGCAGCGGGGCGAGCACGGCGCGTACGACGAGCGAGCCGAGCGGGCGCCGCCCGGCGGCACACCCGCGGGCGGCGACAGGAGCGTGGACCCTGGCCCTGGCCGGGACCTTGGTGACGGGGCCGACAGCGGGGCTGGTGGCGGGGCTCGCATGGGTGGTCGCGGCAGCGGTCACGTGTGTGCTCGTGATCGCGGGGGCGGTCACGCATTCGTTCGCGGACGAAGTCGCCCCAGCGCGCTCAGGGAGTGCCGCCTGGCCGTGGGCCCCGCACACCGCTGCCCCCTCGCGGGAAGCGGCTCTCCCGGCACACCAGCATCCCGGCCCCGTCCCTTCCCCCGCACGGGCCGCCCGTGCGGGATCACGGGCGCAATCGGGCGCGCACACACAGTCGCTGGCACGGACACCCGTGAAGGCCCGGACAGGGACAGGAACGCGGGCGCGGGCGGGGGCCTCCGGCGGGAGAGCCTGGCCGGTGTCGGGGCCCGGGGGTGCGCTGCGGCCCTTGGTGCCGCGCGGCTGGGACCCGCCTCCGGAGCCGTGGGCCGCAGGGCATCGCGGTGTGGATCTGGCGGCCGAACCGCGGCAGCCGGTGCGGGCCGCCGCAAGTGGAAGGGTGTCCTTCGCGGGCAAGGTCGCCGGGCGCGGGGTGGTCTCCATCGAACTGTCGGGGACGGGCCGCCCGCCGCTGCGCACGACGTACGAACCGGTGCGGCCCTCGGTGCGCAAAGGAGACCGGGTGACGGCCGGCGAACAGGTCGGCAGCGTCACCCGGGGCCGCCACTGCCCTGTCACCTGCCTGCACTGGGGCCTGCTGCGGGGCGACCGCTACCTCGACCCGCTCTCCTTGCTGCCTCCCGGCCTGCTCGGCGGCGGCTCACGCCTCCTGCCCGTCACCGGAGTGCCGGTACCCGGCCGCCGCACAAGCCCGCACGGGTCCCCCGGAACAGCGGGCGCCACCGCACAGCTCACCCCGACGCGTCACGCCGTATCGGCGGACCCTCCCGACGGTGGCCTCGCGGAACTCTTCGCCGCGCTGGCCCTGGTGGTGTGCGCGCTGTGGGCGCACCGACGGCTGCACGGCGGGGCGGCGAATGCGTGGCTGCGGAAAGCACCGACGGCACAAGGGCAGCCACAGGAGGTCCGCGACGTCAGCCCCGGACGCCATTCAGCGCCATCGAGACGGCTGCCTCGGCGATCTGCTGCGGGTCCTCCGCGGCGCCCAGTTCGATGCGGCGCACACCGGCGTCCACGACACCTTGCAGCAGCATGGCCACCAGTCGGGGCTGCTCATGGCCGAGGTCTCCGAGCGCCTCGACGACCATGGAGATCAACCCCCCGTGGGCGGCACGGATACGTTCGCGGGCGCCGGCGTCGAGCTCGCCGGCCGAGATCGCGACAACGGCGCGGTGTCGTCGGTCGCCGACCAGCGTGAGCTGCTGGCGCACATACGCCTCGATCTTGCCCGCGGGGCTGCCTGCCTGAGCCATCGCGGATTCCACCTCGGCCGCCCAAACGGGAAAGTCGACGGCGCACAGCTCCTCGACAACCGCGGCGCGGGAGCGGAAGTACTCATAGACGGAGGAGCGCGCGAGGCCCGTGTGCTGGGCGAGGGCGGGGAAGGTCAGCGCTTCCGTTCCCCCCTCGGACAGCAGTGACCTCGCGGCGTCCAGCAAGGCCGCGCGCTGCATGGTCCGGTGCTCGGCCACGGAGGCCGCTCGAATCCTGGGCACGCTTCTAGCTTACGGACAGGAGGTCGAGGCTCACACGGGTAGGGCCGGGGCAATGAGGAACGACCGTTCATCAGACGCTGAATGATCGGTTCATCAGGTTCTGGGTTCGCCGGATCAGCGTCCGAGGTCGGCGAGCTTGGCGCGGAGCTGAAGGACGGACTTGGTGTGGATCTGGCTGACCCTGCTCTCGGTCACCCCCAGCACCTGGCCGATCTCGGCGAGCGTCAGCCCTTCGTAGTAGTAGAGGGTGACCACGGTCTTCTCCCGATCGGGCAGGGTGTTGATGGCGCGCGCGAGGAGTCTGCGCAGCTCACGGTCCTCGGCCACCTCGACTGGATTGTCGGCGGCCGTATCCTCCAGCGTGTCCATGAGGCTGAGCCGGTCACCGCCGTCGCCGCCCACGTGCAGCAGTTCTTCGAGGGCGACCACGTTCGCGAGGGACAACTGGCTGAAGACGCCGTGCAGTTCCTCTATGGCGATGCCCATTTCGGAGGCCACCTCGGACTCGGAGGGGCTTCGGCGGAGCTTGGCCTCCAAGGTGGCGTAGGCGCGCTCGACCGCGCGGGCCTTTTGCCGCACGGAGCGGGGAATCCAGTCCAGCGCCCGCAGCTCGTCGATCATCGCGCCCCGGATGCGGGTGATGGCATAGGTCTCGAACTTGATGGAGCGCTCGGGGTCGAACTTCTCGATCGCGTCGATCAGTCCGAAGATCCCGGAGGAGACGAAGTCGGCCTGCTCGACATTGGAGGGCAGACCGACACTGACCCTTCCCGCGACGTACTTGACCAGCGGCGAATAGTGCAGGATCAGCTGCTCGCGGAGCCTGCTGTCGGCCGTGTCCTTGTACGACCGCCAGAGTTCCTCCAGCGAGCTGGGCGCAGTCCTGGGCGCGCCGTCGTCGACCACGGTGGGCGCCACCGCGGCGGCCGTGCGGTCGGGCCCGGAGATGTGCTGAGGCATGCGTCGCCTTGAGCCGTTCTGCTGGGTGGGGGTGGTCTGTTGATGTGCGGAGCCGTGCGTCTCATCGAGAGATGGTGTGAGCGTAGCGTGACGAACAAGTTGCAGGGAGCGACGAATTGTTCGTTCTCGTGAGTGCGGTCGTATTCCTTTCGGCTGTGACTCACCGCTCGCCGGCAAGGCCGCGGGGCGGGTGACCGCGTGCGGGGCGGGAGTGGCGCATCGCGCGGGGCACTCCGCGGCCCGGCACGCGCACATGGCTCAGCTTTTCACCCGATAGCCCCAGGTCAAGGACCGGCTCTTCACCCGATGGAGTGCCCATCCCCTGCTCGGACCAACTGCCAGCGCTCGCCGACCCGTTCGACGAAGCCGAGAGCCCGCAGCTCATGGAGCCGGGCCAGCGTGACATCCGCCGGCATGCCCGCGGACCGGGCGATACGCGCCAGATCACACGCGCCACGCCCTGGCACCGCCTCCAGCACACCGCCCGCGCCCACGCTCAACGCGTCGCGCGGGACGGCCGGTCCGCGCCGCTCCGGCGCCAGCTCGCCCATCATCCCGACCAGTTCGATCACCTCGTCGGCGTCGGTGACCACCGTGGCCTCGCCCCGCAGGAGTTCGTGCACCCCTTGCGAGAGCCCGGAGGTGACCGGCCCCGGCAGCCCCATCACATGCCGGCCCAGCCCCAGGGCACGCCGCGCGGTGACCAGAGCGCCGCTGCGCAAAGCCGCCTCGATGACAACGGTGCCCCGCGACAACGCGGCGATGACCCGGTTGCGCAGCACGAACCTGCTGCGGGTCGGATGGGCGCCGGGTGGCAGCTCCGCGACCAGCAGGCCACGGTCGCCCAGCAGCCTGATCAGCTCCTGATGCCCCCGCGGGTAGGCGACATCCACGCCGCAGGCCAGCACACCGACGGTGGGTCCCCGGACCGCCAAGGCTCCCCGGTGCGCGCCCGCGTCGATTCCATAGGCGGCACCGGAGACCACCGTCCAGCCCCGCTCGGCGAGCCCGGCGCCCAGCAGCGAAGCACAATGGGCGCCGTACTCCGTGCAGGCTCGGGAGCCGACCACCGCCACCGAGCGCAGGGCCCATACGCGCAGCGACGCCGAGCCCCGGACCCACAGGCCGAAGGGCCTGCCCGTGCCCAAGTCGTCCAACTGCCGCGGCCATTCCGTGTCTCCCGGGCAGACGAACCGCCCGCCCAGCGCCTCGATCGCCGCGAGGTCCGCATGAGGCCGTGCCTCCTCGGCCCGCAGCCGCAGCCCCTCCCAGCGCTGTTCTCCAGCACCCTTCCACGGTGGCCGCGCCTCGGTCAGCGCGGCCACGACCTCCTGCGGTGTGTGGCTGGTGAGCCAGCCGCCCACCAGAGCGTCTCCGGGCTCGGCGATCCGGCTGAGCACGGCACGGGCCAGCCGCTCGGGGTCATCGGGTGGGCCGACAGCAGGGGAGGTCCGGGAGATGACATCAAGCGGGCGGGTTCCCGCTTCCGCCTGGCAAGAGGAAACAGAGGTGAGGGGGGAGGCAGCGGAGAGGGAGGAGGAAGGGCCTGAAGAGGCGGAGGAGGGAACGGAGCGAGAGGCGGCCCCTCCCCCAGGGGGCGGCATCACCGCGTCGGTGCCGCTCGCGGAGCCCGCCTTCCCGCCGGAGCCCCGGGCGCGTGCCGGACCGCGCGCCGTCACGCGAACCGCCCTGGCACGAGTGGGCTGCTGCGCCGAATCCCGGTGCGCAGCTCCAGCGCGAAGTTGACATCGTCACGCGAGGGCCTGGCATGCCCCGCCAGATCGGCGACGGTCCAGGCCACCCTGGCCACCCGGTCGAGCCCGCGCGCCGTCAGCAGGCCACGGTCCAGATCCGCCTCGGCCTCCCCCAGCGCTCCGGGCTCCACCGGATGACGGGTGCGCAACTCGTGGCCGGGCACCTCGCTGTTGGTCTTCCACGGTGTGCCCGTATAACGGGCGGCTGCCCGCTCCCTGGCTTCCCATACCCGGGCGGCGACCACGGCGCTGGACTCCCCGCTGCCGCACACGGCCGCCAGCTCCGAGCGGGCCAGCGGTTCCACGGTGACGCGCAGATCCACCCGGTCCAGTAGCGGGCCCGACAGCCGCGCGCGGTAGCGGCGTACCGAGGCAGGGTTGCATTCGCACTCGCCGCCGACGACGCTGTGCCGCCCGCACGGGCAGGGATTGGCGGCCAGAACCAGCAAGAACCGGGCCGGCATCCGCATCATCCCGGCAGCCCGCGCCACGACGACATGGCCGGACTCCAGGGGCTGCCGCATGGCATCCAGCACCCTCGGACCGCACTCGGCCGCTTCGTCCAGAAAGAGCACTCCGTTGTGCGCCAGGGACACGGCTCCGGGGCGCGGCAACCCTGTTCCGCCGCCTACCAGGGACGCCATCGTGGCCGAGTGATGCGGGGCGCAGTAGGGCGGCCTGACGATGAGTGGCTGGCCGGGCGGGAGCGCACCAGCGACCGAGTGGACGGCCGTGACCTCCAGGGACTCCTTGCGGTTGAGCGGCGGAAGCAGCCCGGGGAGGCGCTCGGCCAGCATCGTCTTGCCCGCGCCGGGCGGCCCCTTGAAGAAGACGTGGTGCCGGCCCGCTGCCGCGATCTCCAGAGCGCGGCGGGCACGCTCTTGTCCCACCACGTCGGCCAGGTCCACAGGCCGCTCCTCCGACAGGAGCCCGGTCAGCCCCGGTGTTCCCGGAAGCAGCCCGGTGAGACCGGCGAGCCCCGGATCGGGCAGACCGTCCTCCCGGTGCCCCGTGTCCTCGGGGACGGGCTCGTCCGTCAGTACGGCGATGAGCTGGCGCAGGCTGCGCACTCCCACCACCGAGACATCGGGCACCAGCGCGGCCTCCGCCGCCGTCTGTTCGGGCACGACCACCTGGCGGTACCCGGCCTCCGCCGCGGCCAACACCGCCGGAAGCACGCCGCGTACCGGCAGTACGCGGCCGTCCAGGCCCAGTTCACCGATCATCATCAAACCGGCGATCTCCCGGGGGTCGATACGCTCGGCGGCGGCGAGTACCGCGCAGGCCACAGCGATGTCGAAGCCACTCCCGCCCTTGGGCACGGCGGCGGGGCTCAGACCCACGGTGAGCTTCTTCTGCGGCCAGGCGACGCCGGAGTTGACCACGGCCGCGCGCACGCGGTCCCGGCTCTCGGTGAGACTCTTGTCGGGCAGGCCGACGAGGGTGAAGGCCGCGACTCCCGGCTCCAGATCGGCCTGGACCTCGACCAGGACCCCTTCGACCCCGACGAGCGCCACCGCACAGGTGCGGGCGAACCCCATCAGCCCACCCCTCGTACGTGCTGGAGGACAGGCGCGCCCCGGCCGGGCAGCACAACGCCCACCAGGTCGATCCGCACCCCGCCGACGGGCGGATATCCATAACGGGGGATCCAGCGCTCGGTCAGCCAGCGTGCGGCCAGCCGGCGCAGCCGCGCCGTCTTGGAGGCGGGCAGTGCGTCCATCGGATGCTGGAAGGGGATGGCCCTGCGCGTTTTGACCTCGCAGATCACCAGCGCGTCCGCTTCCCGCGCGATCAGGTCGATCTCACCCTCGGCACAGCGCCAATTGCGCTCAAGGATCATCATTCCTGCCTCGCGCAGCCTGCGAGCCGCGAGGTCTTCCCCGTACCGCCCCAGCGCTCCCCGCGCCCCGGTCCGCACCTGCACCGATGCCCGTGTCCGAGCCTGCGCCCGCGCTCCAGCTTCCCGCCCGGCTGCCGCGCCGGGCCGGCAGGTCCCGGTCGGCGTCCCGCCCGGCCGGGCTCCGGGCGACGTCCCGCTCCCGGCCCCCGCTTCGACGGCCGAACCGGGCTGTGCCGACTGCCGCTTGCGCGTGCTTCCTGTGCTCCGCGCGTTCTTCGTGGTCATACGAACCACCTCCGGACACCGACTGTGGCGGCACCGGAGGCGGCTTAGGGATCTTGGTCTTTTTCTGGGGACAACTCAGCGATTGTGGAAAACTCCGTCACCCTCACGAGCGGCAGCCGACGGACCGCCGACAGACCGCGAGCCCCTGCCGCAGCCATCGCGGCAGGCAAGCCGACAGACCGACAAACGGCCAGGGCAGCGGGTCAGCAAACCACTGGGCCAAAGGACCGACGGGCCGACAGACCGACAAAGCCCCAGGCCCCTGGTCCAAGCCGGCCTCAGCCCTTGAAGCCCGAATCCTCGGGAAGGTCCAGCTCGCTCTTGTTGAGCTCCTCAATGTTCACATCCTTGAATGTGAGCACTCGGACCTGTTTGACGAATCTGGCCGGCCTGTACATGTCCCAGACCCACGCATCCGCCATCGAGACCTCGAAGAAGACCTCGCCCTGTACCGAGTGGACCTGCATCTCATAATCGTTGGTGAGATAGAAACGCCGGTCAGTCTCGATCACGTATTTGAACAGACCGACGACATCCCTGTACTCCCTGTAGAGCTTCAGCTCCATCTCGGTCTCGTACTTTTCGAGGTCCTCGGCGCTCATGGCATGTTCCCCTTCAGCCGTGCGTCCCCCCATTGTGCGTCACCCCGAGCGGCCACGTGCCGAAGATGCGATGCGCCGCGCGATCGGCCCGTATGCGGCTCCGCCCAGTACCAGCACGGCTCCCACCACCACCGCCGTCAGCACCAGCGGCAGCGGTCCGCGCTCCGAGGTGCTCTCCGGGAGGGCCGCGAACCCGGTCGCCTCGGGCAGCATGCCGAGCGATCCGAGGGGCCAGGCGACCGCCTCGACCCGGCCTTTGACCGCGGTGCGCGGCACGGCCCCGTGGTCGGCGTCCTCAAGGTGCACCCGGGAGTCGAGCGACTCCATTCTGTTGTCCCCCAGCAGGAAGAGCTTGCCGCGGGGAATCTCCGTACCGTCGAATGGCCGCTGGGAATCGGCTCCCCGCGAGCGCAGATAGGGCTCTTCGACGGACTTCCCGTTGACGGTGAGTCGGCCGCCCCTGTCGCAGCAGGCCACCTTGTCGCCTCCGACGCCCACGACCCGCTTCACCATGGGGACGGCTCCCCATACCGAGTCCTGGAAGACGACGACATCACCTCGCCGTACCTCGCTTCCGTCCACCCGCTGGGCCAGGACCCGGCTGCCGGACGGGACAGTGGGGTGCATGGAATCGGTGGGCACGGTGTAGGGCTGGTAGAGCACGGCGCCCCAGACGAATCCGCCGAGGAAGAGCACACAGCCGAGGGCCACGGCCAGCCCGGACAACCTGCTGCCCAGGCGACCGGGGCCCTCGTCGGTACGTATCGCCTTGCTCACTTCCGCACTCCCGGTCGTCCGCCGCAGTCTCGAAGATCTGCGCGCACCCTACCCGGGGGTACGTGAGGCCGTCAGCCCTTGGGCCGGCCCTCGACAGCCCGCTTTCCGTCCTTCGCGACCAGGCGCTTGCGCCGCCACAGCGCCAGCGGCACGGCACCGGCGAAGCCGAGCGCGGCCGGTGCCGCGTTCAGCGCCCCGGAGGACTGGATGCCCTTCTGGTCGAAGGTGGCCGGCACGGGCAGCGTGCCCCAGCGGTTGATGGGCCATGCCTTGACGATCGCGCGTCCGACGACCTTGCTCTCCGGCACGAAGCCGCTGCCCGGCTGGTTTTGGTGATACCGGGAGTCGAGAGAGTCCTGCCGGTGGTCGCCCATCACCCACAGCTTGCCCTTGGGCACCTGGACCGGGCCGAACGGCTTGTCGTCGCAAGGGGTGTTGCCGGGGAAGAGGTAGGAAGACTCGTCCAACGGCTTGCCGTTGACCCGTACCTTGCCGCCCTCCTTGCACTCCACCGTGTCCCCGCCGACCGCGATGACCCGCTTGATCAGGTCCTTCTCGTTTGCGGAGGGCATCAGTCCGATGAAGCTGAGCGCGGTCTGGACGAAGTTCTCCTCGACGTTCGCCTCCGGAAGCCAGCCGCCCGGGTCGTTGAAGACCACGACCTCGCCCCGGTCGGGCGTTGACCCGAACCACGGGGTGAGCTTGTCCACCAGCACCCGGTCCCCGGTCTGGAGGGTGTCCTGCATCGAGTTCGAGGGAATGGAGAACGCCTGCACCAGGAAGGTCTTGATGATCAGAGCGAGGATCAGCGCGATGCCGATGAGCATCGGCAGTTCCTGCCAGAACGACCGCTGCTTTTTTCCGCCCTTCTTGGTGCCCCCCGAGGAGCCGCCGGAGCCGGAGCCGCCCGCGTCGTCTCCACCCGCGTTGTCGGCCGCATGTGTCCCATCAGTATCGGCGGTCACACCGTCACTCTCTCTTTCCACGGTCGGTGGCCCTGCGTCGCCCGTCCCGTTCGCCATCCCGCCGCCCACGCCGGGACGCTTGTCCTCCGGGTCGCCGGAACCGGACCGTGCGCCGACCGCCAAGTCCCCCACATTCACTCCTCACACCGCTCTGCCGCCTGTCCGCGTATCGGTACAGGCCCACCACTCCCATAACGAGCGGGAGTTCCGCAGAGAACGGGAGTTGCGCCACTCGATTGTCGGGGGCGACGGACGCCGAGGCCGGTGCGCCACGAGCGTCAGGTACGGAAGCATATGTCTCCGGCTCCTCAAGCCGTCGCCAGTGCCCGAACGGCCAGGCGATGACGAGCGCTCTTCCCTGGACGAGACGCTCGGGAACCATCCCCTTGTCGGGCTCTTTGAGGTGGTAGCGGGAGTCGGCGGAGTTCGCACGGTGATCACCCATCACGAACACGCGCCCTACTGGGACCGTGACCTTGAACTTGATCTGTGAGGGCTTGTTGCCCGGATGCAGATACGGCTCCTTGAGGGGCGTGCCGTTCACCGTAACGCGGCCCTGTTCGTCGCAGCAGCGCACGGTGTCTCCGCCCACGCCGACGACGCGTTTGATCAGGTCCTGTTCGTCGTCGGAGGGCAGCAGTCCGATGAAGGTCAGGAATTCCTTGCCCTGCTTGATGACCGGAGGGGGGTCCTCCTTCTTGGTCTGCTCGCCCTTGAGCCATCCGCCCGGGTCCTCGAAGACCACCACATCCCCTCGCTGCGGGTTGGAGCCGAACCATGGTGTGAGCTTGTCGACCAGGACCCTGTCGCCGATCTTGATGGTCTGCTCCATCGACCCGGACGGAATCACGAACGCCTGGACGAGGAAGGTCTTCAGCACCAGCGCGATCAGCAGCGCGACCCCTATGAGGATCGGAATTTCCTTGGTCGCCGAGAGGCGGCGGCGCCGCCTGATGCGCTTGGCCGCCCGCCTGCGGTCCGCCCGGCCCTGACCTGGACGGCGCAGCGCGGGCTCTTCCCGGGCATCCGGGGCCCCGGTTTCGCCGCCGGGTTCCGCTTCGGCGAACACCGGACCCGGGGGCGGGTCCTGGTCGTTGGTCCACTGCCCGTGAGGGCCGTCAACGGGGATGCCCGTACCCGCCGCAGAGGACGAGGCGGGGGACGGCGCGGGCTGTTCCGGAACGGCGTAGTCGAACGGTTCGCTGTACTCGTAGCTACCGCCATAGGGGCCGGGGGAGGGGGGCGGGGCGGCAGGGCCGTAGCCAGGGGCCGGGCCGAAGCCGGGGCCGGGCAGCGCTGTCCACTGCCCCTCGCCCTGCGACCACTGCCCGTTTTGCTGCCGACCGCCCCCCTGCTGTCCTCCGTATCCGTAGCCCCCGTACCCCTGGCCCTGATGTCCGGAGCCCGAATACCCGGGCTCCTGGCTCTGGCGTTCGTCATCGCCGCTCCCCTGGCCTGCCGGGGCGGGGCCCTCGTAACCGCCCGCGTAGCCGGCCTCGCGGCTGGGGTCGTAGTGGGCGTCGTCCTCGCTGGGCACGCCGTAGTCGTAGCGTCGCTTCTGGGGCCGCGGGGGGCGCGGATGCGGAGGCCGGGGGCGCCCGTCATCGCCGGGGGCCCGGCCCTGGCGGTCAGCCATGGCCGCCACCGGCCGCCCCGGGGGTCACCGAGCCGAGACGGCGTGGCGGCCACCCGATCCAGTCGGCCCGGCCGATCACGCGCTCCACGGGCACGGTCCCACCGCCGGGCTCGCCGAGGTGGTCGCGGGAGTCGCTCGACAGTGAACGGTGATCGCCCATGACCCACAGGCGTCCGTCGGGCACACGGGTCTCGAAGGGGACGGAGGAGGGGGCATCCGCGCCGTAGAGGTAGTCCTCATCCACAGGCTGACCGTTCACCTCGATCCTCCCCCGTCTGTCGCAGCAGCTCACCAGGTCCCCGCCGACGCCGATCACACGCTTCACATAGTCGGTCTCGGAGGGACGGACCAGGCCGGTGGCGGCACCCGCCTTGCGCAGCGCGGCAAGCACCGCGTTGCCGTCCGTCGCCTCCTCCCCGGCGAAGGAATCCGTCCCGTCGAAGACCACAACGTCCCCGCGCTCCGGATGGTTGCCGAATCGGTAGGCCAGCTTGTTCACCAGCACCCGGTCGCCGACATCCAGGGTCGGCTCCATGGAAGAACTCGGAATCAGAAAGGGCTGCACCACAAAAGCGCTGGTCAGCAAGAGGGCAACCAGCACCCCCGCCACCCAGGCAGCCATACGAAAGGAGCGCGATCCGCCCCAGCCTCCCCTTTCGGGGGCGGCGGAGGGATCGCGCTCCGGTTCGTCCTGCTGTTCCTGGTCGTCCATCGTGCGGAAGCCTAACCGGCGCTCCGGATGACCAGGACGCGAGATCAGTTCTCGCGCTTCTCCTTGATCTTGGCGGCCTTGCCGCGCAGGTCACGGAGGTAGTAGAGCTTGGCGCGGCGGACGTCACCACGGGTCACGACCTCGATCTTCTCGACGATCGGGGTGTGCACCGGGAAGGTGCGCTCGACGCCGACGCTGAAGCTGACCTTGCGGACCGTGAAGGTCTCCCGCACGCCAGAGCCCTGGCGACGGATGCAGACGCCCTTGAACTGCTGCACACGGGAGCGGTTGCCCTCGATGACCCGGACGTGGACGTTGACCGTGTCGCCGGGGCGGAACGCGGGGACGTCCTCGCGCAGGGACGCGGAGTCGACGCTGTCGAGAAGGTTGGACATGACCGTCTGCTTCCTCGCTGATGCCACAGGTCATCAGCGGAATATCGTGATGAGAATGGGAGCCGCCACTCCGTGCGTACGTTGGTCCCCCTGTGGCAGGGTCGCGCGCCGGAATCGAGGCAGCGGCCTATTCTTCCACGGGCTGCCCGCCGGGCCAAAATCGGCCGTCCGTCCCCTGCCGCCAGCCCAGCGCCTCCAGCGTGGCTCTGTCGTGCTTGTCCAGCGAAGCCGGGTCGCAGCGTGCGATCAGATCGGGGCGGTGCACTGCCGTACGGGCGAGTGCCTGGTCGCGGCGCCACCTGGCGATCTTGCCGTGGTGCCCGCTCAGCAGCACCTCGGGGATGCCGCGCTCGCGCCACTCGGGCGGCTTGGTGTAGACGGGGCCCTCAAGGAGGTCCGCCATGGCGCCGGCCGCGAAGGAGTCGTCGCGGTGCGACTCGGCGTTGCCCAGAACGCCGGGCAGCAGCCGGGCGACAGCCTCGACCATGACGAGCACGGGGGCTTCGCCGCCCGCCAGGACGTAGTCCCCGATGGAGACCTCGCGCACCTCGACGCGCTCCGCGTACTCCTCGATCACGCGGCGGTCGATGCCCTCGTAGCGGGCGGGCGTGAACACCAGCCACGGCTTCGCGGCCAGTTCGACGGCGAGTTCCTGGGTGAAGGGCCTGCCGCTGGGGGTGGGTACGACGATCACCGGCTCGTCCTGGCCGGACCGCAGCACCTCATCCAGCGCCTCGCCCCAGGGTTCCGGTTTCATGACCATGCCGGGGCCGCCGCCATAGGGGGTGTCATCGACGGTGTTGTGCCGGTCGTGCGTCCATGCCCGCAGGTCGTGGACGCGCACATCCAGCACCCCGCGGGCACGGGCCTTGCCGACCAGGGAGACGTTCAGCGGCTCCAGATACTCGGGGAAGATCGTGACGACATCGAGCCTCACCGCGAGCGCTCCTCGCCCTCGCCCCGCGGGCTGTCCGGGTCCGCTTCCCGCGGGCTCTTCGCGCCCTCGTCGCTGCCGCCCCCGCGCTGCTCCCCGCCCTCCGCCTCATCGCCCAGGAGGCCGGGCGGCGGGTCGATGACGGCCCGCTGTGCCTCCAGGTCGATCTCGGGGACGATCTCGCCGACGAACGGGATCAGCACCTCGCCCCCGTCCTCGCGCCGGACGACGAGCAGGTCCTGCGCCGGCAGGTGCGCGACGCTTTCGATGCGCCCCACCACCGCGCCCTCGCGCGTGACCACCTCCAGATCTTCGAGCTGGTGGTCGTAGAACTCTTCGGGGTCCTCCGGTTTCTCGTCCGGATCGACCTCGGCGATGAGCAGGGTGTTGCGCAGGGCCTCGACCGCCGTGCGGTCGCCGACCCCTTCGAAGCGAAGGACCAGGCGCCCGCTGTGCACCCGGCCGCTGCGGATGGTGAGCGGTCCGGCGGAGGCGGGGTCGGTGGCCAGCACGGCGCCGGGACCGAGCCGCAGCTCGGGCTCGTCCGTCCTGACCTCGACCGTGACCTCGCCCTTGATGCCATGGGGGCGGCCGATCCGTGCGACGACTAGCTGCACTGTGCTTCTCCGTGCTCGGTCTGTGGGTGCTCGCGACAACGGGCCGGGGACGGCTGTAGTGCCGTCCCCGGCCCGTGCCGGTGCTGCATGCTGCTGTTCAGCGGACCTGGTCCACGTCGACGAGATCGACGCGCACGCCACGGCCGCCGAGTGCACCCACGACGGTACGCAGAGCGCGTGCGGTGCGGCCGTTGCGGCCGATCACCTTGCCGAGGTCATCGGGGTGGACCCGGACCTCCAGCACACGCCCGCGACGGAGATTGCGGGAGGCGATCCCCACCTCGTCGGGGTGGTCGACAATGCCCTTCACAAGGTGCTCGAGGGCCTCCTCGAGCATCCTCAGGCCTCGGTCGACTCGGTGGCGGACGCCGACGAGTCAGCCTTCTCGGCCTCGTCCGCCTTCTTGTCGGCCTTCTTGGCCTTGGGCGTGATGGCCTCGCCCTTCGGGCCGCCGTCCGAGGAGTCCTTGGCCGCGGCCTCGAAGAGAGCCTTCTTGTCGGTCTTCGGCTCGGCGACCTTCATCGGCTCCGGCGCGGGCAGACCCTTGAACTTCTGCCAATCGCCGGTGACCTTGAGGATGGCGGTGACCGGTTCGGTCGGCTGTGCGCCGACGCCCAGCCAGTACTGCACGCGCTCCGAGTCGACCTCGATGCGCGAGGGGTTCTGCACCGGGTGGTACAGGCCGATCTCCTCGATTGCACGGCCGTCACGGCGAGTGCGGGAGTCGGCGACGATGATGCGGTAGTGAGGCGCGCGGATCTTGCCCAGACGCTTCAGCTTGATCTTGACTGCCACTGGTGTGGTGTCTCCTGGTCTTGACGTGGGTGGACACGGCGGACTTCCACGTGGGGTTGCGGGGCCGGGTGTCCGATGGACGCGTCAGCCGGAGGAGAGAGGGGTCCTGTGCGGCTGTCGAGTACAGCCGTCCATGATGCCACACCGCTCGGGCCCGGCCGAAACCCGCCCCCGGGCCGCGAAGAGGCCGCATCCGGGGAGCCGGGCCAGGGTGGGGCCGACGCCGCGAGGTGTGGTGGACCCGTCAGCCGACGGCCACCGCGGGCTCGGCCGCGGCAGCGGCTTGGACAGGATCGACGGCCTCGACGGCACTGACCGGACCGACGGGGCTGACGGGTTCGACAGGGATGCGGAACTGCTTGCCGCAGGCCCCGCACATGATGGGTGCCTGGGCCAGGACGGACGGGACGACGCGGACGTTGCGCCCGCAGTCGCAGACCGCCTTCACCCGCACCCCGCCTCCCGAGGAACCGTGCCGGGCCGCCGGGCCGCGGAAGCTGCGGCCGGTATCGGTCTCGGTAGCGGCGCTGTATGCCTTGAGCGCCCGCTGGAGCCGTTCGATGGTGGGGCGGTAGCGCCTTCTGGTCTCGGGGGTGAGGACCACGAGGGAGAAGCCGCTGCTGGGGTGCGGCTCCTCGGGGTGGTCCAGACCGAGTTCCTCGGCGATCGCCAGGAATCGGCGGTTGTGGTAGCGGCCTGCCCGTGAGGTGTCACGGACGCCCCGCGCTGCGGCGATGCCGTGGACTGCCTCATGGAGCAGCCTTTCGAAGGAGAGGCCGGTGCCGCAGGCGGACGACGACTCTCCGATGAGGGATTCGGGCGCGGCCAGGTCCGGCAGCTCGGGATGGTGCCGTTGAATGTCGGCCCAGGCGGCTGCCAGCTCGGCGGCGAGAACTGGTGGTGTCGTGCTCACGTCGTTCCCAACGAGCAGGAGTGCCCCGGTGTTCCGATTCCGGGCCATCCCAAATAATTTGCACGTACCAGTCAGTTAACGCTGATGGGTTGGGACGAGGGCGGGTGCGCAGATCTACGGAGAAGCCGCACACGCGGCTCAAGCCGGGACGTATCACCGGATCGGCGCGCCGCCGTAATGCAGTAGTCGCGCATCCACCTGGTGACGGATGCGGCCCGCTCCCCCTGCCGCCGCGGTATGCGCGGCCTCTGCTGCCGCAGTGTGAGCGGCGCTGCCGATCGTACGCACACTTCCTGTGCACCCCGAACAACATCGGCCACGCGGGTATCCGGGCGCCTGCTTCTGCGAGGCGCATCCACGAGGGGAATTCATGAGGGAGGGGAGCCCGGCCCGGCCCCGCGCTGTCCCCTTCCGGGTGGACGGCGCACGGAGCGGGAGGGGCGCACTCCGGGGGCGTGGAAGACATCAGGGCGCACCCTCTGGACGCGTGTACGGATGCGCAGTTCCCTGGGCACACAGGGAGGGGCAGCACTTTTCGGGGGGCCTGAACGGCTACGAGCCCACACGGCTACGAACAGACCTTCGGATTGGGGCGTTGTGATGTCACCCGCGCTCGTCGTGCACCACCCGCACCCCGCCGCACGCCCCGCCGCCGAGGCCGCGGCGCGCGCACGGGACTGGGCGGAGATCCAGGAACGGATGCTGGTCCCGCTCTACGAAGCGGTGTACGAACGGATGGAGACCGGCCCCGGAGCACGGGTGCTCGGCCTCGGCTGCGGTTCGGGCCTGGCGTTGCTGCTGGCGACGGGTCACGGGGCCGCCGTGCACGGGGTGGACGCGGACGGAGCCCGGCTGGAGCTGGCCCGGGAGCGGCTGATGGGCGGCGAGGCGGCCGGGTGCGACGCACGGCTGACCTGGGGCTCGTGCCTTGAGGCCCTCGCGGAGGCGCCGCCGCCCACCCTGGTGACCGCGTTCGACACGCCGCCCGGCAGTGAGGAACTGCTCTGTCTGCGCAAGTCGCTGGGCAAGGGTGTTCCCGTGGTCCTGGCGAGCTGGGGACCCGCCGAGCGCTGCTCGATGGCACCCGTGCTCCGGGTCGCCGAGCGGCTGGCCGACCCCTCGGACCCTCCATCCGGATGGTGCGGAAGGGATCATCTGGAAGAGCTGGCGACGCGCTCGGGGTTGCGGCTTGACGGGTCGGGCAGGGTCGCCTGCCCGTTCGGGTACGCGGGGCCGGAAAGCGCGGTGCGCGGCCTGCTCTCGACCGGGCTGTTCGACTCCGCGGTGCGCGCGACCGATGAGGAGCAGGTGTTCAAGGAGCTGGCGGAGGCGCTGCATCCGCATCTGCGCGCGGACGGAACGGTGTGGATGCCGAATCTCTTCCGGTACGTCATCGCGCGTACCTGACGGGCGCAGCCGCAGCTCGTGCCCGCGGCCGGGCATTCGTCGGGCCTTGGGGACGGGCCCGGCGAAGGACGTTCGGCGGACCTTGCGGCATCGGCAGGCCCGTCAGAAATCCTCCGGCCACTCCTCGGAGGTCAGTGCGAAACGCTCGTGGTCGCGCCAGGCGTTGTTGATGAAGAGCATCCGGGGCGAGAACCCCTCGTGCCGGAATCCGAGGCGCTTGGCCATCGCGAGGGAGCGCTCGTTCTCCGGCTGGACGTTGATCTCCAAGCGGTGCAGTCCGAGCCCGTCGGGGCCCGGCTGGAAGCAGCGGCCGACCACCAGCCGCAGCCCCTCGGACATGCGCCCGGTGCCGGCGTAGGGCACGTAACTGTCGTAACCGAGGGAGGCGTTGCGGAAGCGGGCACGCACGATGTTGGCGACGTTGACGCGGCCGACCAGCCCGTCGTCGCCCTCGTTGAGGATCAAGAACGTGCGCAGCGCGGGCCCCTGGCGGCGCAGCAGATCGGGAAGGCCGTCGGGTTCCACGGGATTCCACGGGCTGAGGTGGTCCGCCGAGCGGACGACAGCTTCGCTGTAGAGACGTTCGTCGGAAGCCCGCGGGGGGCGGATGTATACGCGCATGCACGACATCATCCGCCTCCCCGGCGGCGAACTCACTTGGGGGGCAGCATGTCCTTGAACTCCTGCGGGAGTTCGAAACTGCCCGGGTCCTGGCCCGGCCCGGGGATGCCGAAGGCACCGCCCTCGCCCCCTTCGCCGCTCCGGCGCGCGGCGGCGGCCTGCTCCTCCTGCTTGCGCTTCATCGGGTTGCCCGACTGGCGCTTGCCCTTGGCCTTCTTCTGCGGCTTGCCCTTCTTCTTGCCGGCCCCGCCACCCATGCCCGGCATCCCGGGCATACCCGGCATGCCACCGCCCTGGGCCATCTTGGACATCATCTTGCGGGCCTCGAAGAAGCGCTCCACCAGGCTCTTGACCGCGCTGACCTCGACGCCGGAGCCGCGTGCGATACGGGCGCGGCGGGAGCCGTTGATGAGCGTCGGCTCGGCGCGCTCGGCGGGCGTCATCGACTTGATGATGGCCGCGGTGCGATCGACCTCACGCTCGTCCAGATTGTTGATCTGATCCTTCATCTGGCCCATGCCCGGCATCATCCCGAGCAGCTTGGAGATGGAGCCCATCTTGCGGACCTGTTCCATCTGCGCCAGAAAGTCGTCGAGTGTGAACTCCTTGGGGCCCTTGGCCAGCTTGGCGGCCATCTTCTCGGCCTCTTGCTGGCTGAAGGTCTGCTCGGCCTTCTCGATCAGCGTGAGCATGTCGCCCATGCCGAGGATCCGCGACGCCATCCGGTCGGGGTGGAAGGCGTCGAAGTCGTCGAGCTTCTCGCCGTTGGAGGCGAACATGATCTGCTTGCCGGTGACCTGCGCGACCGAGAGGGCCGCGCCGCCCCGGGCGTCGCCGTCGAGCTTGGAGAGCACGACGCCGTCGAAGCCGACGCCCTCCTGGAACGCCTCGGCGGTCGTGACGGCGTCCTGACCGATCATGGCGTCCACGACGAAGAGGACCTCGTCGGGGCTGACCGCGTCACGGATGTCGGCCGCCTGCCGCATCAGATCCTGGTCGATGCCCAGGCGTCCCGCGGTGTCCACGATGACCACGTCGTGCTGCTTGTCACGCGCGTAGGTGATCGAGTCCTGCGCGACCTTGACCGGGTCCCCGACGCCGTTGCCCGGTTCGGGGGCGAAGATGGCGACACCCGCGCGCTCGGCGACGACCGACAGCTGGTTGACCGCGTTCGGACGCTGAAGGTCGGCCGCGACCAGCATCGGAGTGTGCCCCTGCTGCTGGAGCCACCGGCCGAGCTTGCCCGCCAAGGTGGTCTTGCCCGCACCCTGGAGGCCCGCGAGCATGATGACGGTCGGCGGGTTCTTGGCGAAGCGCAGCCGCCTCGTCTCGCCGCCGAGGATGCCGACCAGTTCCTCGTTGACGATCTTGATGACCTGCTGGGCCGGGTTGAGGGCCTGGGAGACCTCCGCCCCCAGGGCGCGCTCCTTGACCTGCCGGATGAAGGCGCGCACGACGGGCAGCGCGACATCCGCCTCCAGCAGGGCGATACGGATCTCGCGCGCGGTGGCGTCGATGTCCGCCTCGCTGAGGCGCCCTTTGCCCCGGAGGTTCTTGAACGTCGCACTCAGACGGTCGGAAAGGGTATCGAACACAGCGCTCGTTGGTCCTCGGGTCGGTGGCGGAGTCAATCTCTGCCAAGGGTAGCCGCCTCCGGCGCGGGCACTTCCTCGCCCGCCGGAATCCACCCCGCTCTCCTCCCGTGCGGCGCCCGCTCAGCGCCGCAGCTCCGCCTCCAGGTGCTCCGCGAGCCGTGCCGCCTCGGCGTCGGGCAGCGGGACGCCTGCCGCGTCCGTCACGTAGAAGGCGTCCACCGCGTTCGCCCCCAGGGTGCTCACATGCGCGCTGCGCACCCGCACGCCGGATGCTTCAAGGGCATGCCCCAGCCGGTACAGGAGACCGGGGGCGTCCTGGGCCCGGACCTCGATGACCGTGGCGGCGCGGGAGCCGTCCGGCGCGACGACCGCCCGGGGCGGCGGCGCGGGCCTGCCCCTCCGGCGCGAGCCCTGGTAGGCGGCCTCCCGCTCGGCCAGGCGGGACGCGATGTCCAGGGAGCCGTCGAGCGCGCGTACGAGGTCGGCGCGCAGCCGGGCCTCCTGCGGGAGGGCGCCGAACTCGGCCGCCACCCGCCAGGTCAGCAACAGCACCCGGCCCTCGCTCCCGTCCTCGGGCGCCGCCCCGGGCGGCAGCTCGGCCAGCCGGAGGTCTGCCGAGCGTACGGTCAGCCGGTGCAGTGCCAGGACGCCCGCGACGGCGGGCAGCACTCCGGGCCGCTCCCGCAGGGCCACCATCAGCTCGACCCCGACTGGCTCGGACGCGGGCTCCGTCCCCTCTCCACCGCCGGAACGCGCACTATCCGGTGCGAGTTTTCCCGGCCGGGCATCCGGTGCGCGATTTCCCGGCGGAGCATCCGGTGCGCTCCCGCCCGCGTGGGCCTCCGGTGCGACGGCGATCCCGTCCGGGCCGGTGTGCGCGCGCAGTCTCAGCACGGGCCCCCCGGTGCGGTGGGCCTCCATGGCCGCCCGTTCCGCCTCGGCCGTCAGCTCGCGGGGCTCCGTCCGGTACTCGGCCGGCTCACCCGCCAGCACGCCGCCGACGCGGGTGACCAGGTCGGCGACGAGCGCGGCACGCCATGACGACCAGGCGGCGGGACCGGTGGCGAGCGCGTCCGCCTCGGTCAGCGCGTGCAGCAGCTCCAGGGTGCCGGGCCCGCCGACGGCCGTGGCGACGGAGGAGATGGTCGCCGGGTCGTCCAGGTCACGGCGCGTCGCGGTCTCGACGAGCAGCAGATGGTGGCGCACGAGCGTGGCGAGCACCTCGGTGTCCGCGCTGCCGAAGCCGATCCGGGCCGCCATGTCGCGGACGATCGTCTCACCCGTCACCGAGTGGTCTCCCGGCCATCCCTTGCCGATGTCGTGCAACAGCGCCGCGACCAGCAGCAGATCGGGGCGGTGGACCCGGCGGGTGAGCGCCGAGGCCCGCACGGCAGTCTCCACCAGGTGCCGGTCAACGGTGTACAGGTGCACCGGATTGCGCTGCGGGCGGCAGCGGACCCGCTCCCAGTCCGGCAGCAGCCGGTTGATCAGTCCGACGGCCTCCAGTGCCTCCCACACCGGTACGGTCGCCTCGCCGGCGCCGAGGAGCGTGACGAACTCCTCGCGGGCCTGCGCGGGCCACGGCAGCGGCAGGTCGGGGACGGTACGGGCCATCTTCCGCACGGCGGGCAGCGCGAGGGGCAGCCCGGCCTGCGCCGCGGCTGCCGCCGCTCGCAGCGGCAGCACCGGGTCGCGGTCGGGCCGGGCGCTCAGCGCGAGCGATGCCTCGCCGTCGTGTTCGACCACGGACTCCGCCAGGGGCGTGCGCTCCCCCGCTGAGGCTGCGGCGCGCATTCCCGCCTGCGCTCCGGTCCGCCGGCCGCCGCCCAGCAGCCCGCGCAGCCGCGCCGCGCGTGCGCCCCCGGAGCGCGACCTCAGCACCCTGCCGACCTCGCGCCAGGTGACATCGGCGGCGTAGGCGATGGCGCCGGCTGCCTCATAGACGCGGCGCAGCAGGATGTCGGCGTCCGCCATGCCGAGTCCTTCGGCGACCTGGTCCTGGTCCTGGAGACCGAGGCGGTCGGTGGCACGGCCTGTGGACAGGTGCAGGATGTCGCGGACGTCGAGCAACGTGGTCCGCGCCTCCTCCAGGCCCTCGCGCGGCGCGTCGGCGAGCCAGGAGGCCGCGACGGCGCGCAGCGCGGTGATGTCCCGCAGCCCGCCGCGGGCCTCCTTCAAGTCGGGCTCCAGCAAGAACCGCAACTCGCCGTGCCGCCGGGCCCTTTCCTCGGCCAGTTCGTGCAGCTCGGGCAGTCGTTCGCGGGCGTGTGCGCGCCACTGTGCGAGCGCCCCGGCGCGCAGCTGCGCCGTGAGCGCCGAGTCTCCGGCGATGTGCCGGGCCTCCAGCAGGCCGAGCTGCACCTTGAGGTCCGCCGCGGCGGTGGTGCGCACCTCGGCGAGGTTCCGCACGGAGTGGTCGAGCGCGAGGCCGAGATCCCAGACCGGGTACCAGACCCGGTCGGCGATCGCCGCGACGACGCCGGCGGCTGCCCGGCCGTCGTGCAGCAGGAGCAGGTCGAGGTCGCTGCGCGGGGACAGCTCGCCCCGCCCGTAGCCTCCGACGGCCACCAGGGCGACCCCGGGAGGCGCGTTCTTGCCGATGAGCCCCGCCAGCCAGCGGTCGGTCAGCTCGGCCAGCGCGCGGCGGCGCTGCGTCCCCGGCTGCCCTTCCTTCTGGAGCAGCCGCAGCCGGGCCGCGGCGTAACCCCGCTCCCTGTGCGCCGTCTCCCGCTCGCTCCCCGCCGCCTCCCGCGCCACCGCGCCGCCGCTCTGCCGCGTCCCCCGGCGTGGCGCCCGTCCGCCGCGCGGTTCCGTTCCGTTGTCCTGCTGCCGGGTCTCCGCCGCCGAGGACTCCGTCACAGCGCGTCGGGTCCGCGCTCGCCGGTTCGGACCCGTACCGCCGTCTCGACGGGCACCATCCATACCTTTCCGTCGCCGATCTTCCCGGTGCGCGACGCCTCGACGATGATCTCGGTCAGCTGTTCGGCGTCGCCGTCCTCGACCAGCACCTCGATACGGACCTTGGGCACGAGATCGACCGTGTACTCGGCGCCCCGGTAGACCTCGGTGTGGCCGCTCTGCCGTCCGTAACCGCTGGCCTCGGTGACGGTGAGGCCCTGGACCCCGAAGGCCCGCAGGGCCTCCTTCACCTCGTCGAGCCGGTGGGGCTTGATGACCGCGGTGATGAGCTTCATGCGTCCACCTTGGTGTCGTGGTCGGCACTGTCGTTTCCGCCGGGGGCCGCCGGACCGCCGGGACCGCCGGGACCGCCAGGGCCCCCGGCCCCGCCCCCGCCGGGTTCGGCGCGGCGCCTGGCCGGGCCGGGTGCGAGTACCTCACCGCGCGTCCGGTCCGAGGAGCCGCCCAGGGAGCTGAAGTCGTAGGCGGTCTCCGCGTGGAACGCCTGATCGACCCCGGCGACCTCATCGTCCGCCTCGGCACGGAAGCCGACCGTGGCCTGCACGAGTTTGGCCAGCAGCCAGGAGACGACGAAGGAGAACGCCATCACGGAGAAGGCCCCCGCGGCCTGCTTGCCGAACTGTGTCAGACCGCCCACGCCGTCCGTGGCGAGGAATCCGACCAGCAGGGTGCCGATGACGCCGCCCACGAGGTGGACGCCGACGACGTCCAGGGAGTCGTCGAAGCCCAGCTTGTACTTGAGGCTGACCGCCCAGGAACACACGGCCCCGGCCACGACGCCGATGGCCAGCGCACCCATGGCGTTGACGGCCGCGCCCGCCGGGGTGATCGCCACCAGTCCCGCGACGGCGCCGGAGGCCGCCCCGAGCGTGGTGAAGGCGCCGTGCCGCACGCGCTCGTAGACGAGCCAGCCCAAGGCGGCGGCCCCGGTGGCGACCTGGGTGTTGAGCGCCATGTTGGCCGCGGTGCCGTCGGCGGCGAGCGCGGAGCCGGCGTTGAAGCCGAACCAGCCGAACCACAGGAGCGCGGCGCCGAGCACCACGAACGGCAGGCTGTGCGGGCGCATCGGCTCCTTCTTGAAACCGATGCGCTTGCCGACGACGAGGACAGCCGCGAGCGCGCCGATACCGGCGTTGATGTGGACGGCGGTGCCGCCGGCGAAGTCGATGACCTCCAGCTCGTAGAGCCAGCCGCCCGGGGCCCAGACCCAGTGGGCGACAGGGAAGTAGACGACCGTGACCCACAGCGTGATGAACAGCGCCCAGGCGCTGAACTTCACGCGGTCGGCCAGCGCACCGCTCATCAGCGCGGGGGTGAGGATCGCGAACATCATCTGGAACAGAACGAAGGCGAATACCGGAACACCCCCCTTCTCTGTGAGGGATTCCGGCGAGATTCCCTTGAGTCCTACGAAATCCAGGTTTCCGATCAGTCCGCCGGTGTCAGGACCGAATGTCAGTGAATAGCCATAGAGGACCCACAGGACGCTGACGATTCCCAGCGAGATGAAGGACATCATCAGCATGTTGAGCGCGCTCTTGACCCGGACCATGCCGCCGTAGAAGAAGGCGAGGCCGGGCGTCATCAGCATCACGAGAAACGCGCTGACCAGTACGAAGGTGGTATCCGCGCCGTTCAATGGGGGCGTCTCCTCGGGGTCGCGACCTCATCCGGGCCGACTCTGCGGGCGGTATGAGCGCCAGATTCCCCAAGCCCCGTTTCGAACGACGCCCCTCGGTGTTTCGCCGCCGTGAAAACGCGCCCGGCGTTGTTACGAGGAGATGAAGCACAGCACCGGAGGTGTCAGCCGCGCGTACCGTCCGCCCCGGAAAGAGCCGACCGCGCCGTCGTCCGGTGTGGGGAGCGCTTCCCCGTCCGCTCCGTCACCGGTCGGCCGGGGAGTTTCATCCGTAACCAGTTCAACCGGTGACGGTTCAGCCGGTCATCCCGCCGCCGCGCCCGCGTCCTCCGGCAGTTCCGCCCGGAGCCGCTCGCTCAGGTGCACCACCTCGGCGACGTCCCCGTATTCCCTGACCGCGCTGGCCGCCGTGCGCCGCAACCGGTTGTTCACCCGCTCCGAACGCAGCTGCTGGGCCACCCCGATCGCCTCGCCCACGCGCGCCGCGCAACCCTCCGGCTCGTGCTGGAGGAGATGGACGCTCGCCATCCCGATGAGGTTGAGCGCGTAGGAGCGCTGGTGCCCGGCGCCGTCGGTCTCGTCCGCCTCCCGGCTGAACAGCTCGACCGCCCGCTCCATGATGGGCCGCGCCAGTGAGGCGTAGGTGGGGCTGCGGCCCGAGGAGTAGGCCAGATCCCGGTAGGAGTGCGCGTTCTCCGCGCACAGCTCGGCCTCGGAGAAGAACCGGATCCAGTCCGGGTCGCCGTCGGCAGGGCCGATGTCGGCGAAGGTCTCCTCGGCCATCCGCACGGCCCGCTTGCACTTGCCGGGCTGGCCCATGTTCGCGTAGGCGCGGGCCTCCATGGCGTAGAGCATGGCCTGAGTGCGCGGCGTCGAGCCTTCTCTGCTGCCGTACTGCGCCAGGTGGATCAGTTCGAGGGCGTCCTCGGGCCGGCCCAGGTGGATCATCTGGCGGCACATCTTGCTGAGCACATACGAGCCCAGCGGCCGGTCCCCCGCCTCCTTGGCGGCGTGCAGCGCGAGGACGAAGTACTTCTGGGCGGTGGGCTGGAGGCCGACGTCATAGCTCATCCATCCGGCCAGCTCCGCCAGCTCCGCCGTCACACGGAAGAGGCGCCGGGTGCTCTGCTCGCAGTGCCGTTCCTGCAGCAGGTCCGTCACCTCGTGCAACTGTCCGACGACGGCCTTGCGGCGCAGCCCTCCCCCGCACTGCGCGTCCCAGCTGCGGAACATCTCGGTCGTCTGTTCCAGCAGCTCCAGTTCGGGCTCGGAGAGCCGGAAGCCCCGCCGCGCCCCGCCGCCCCCCGCCCGCTCCCCCGCGAAGGCGGCGCTCCCCGCGACGGACCGCGTGCCTGCGGCGGCTGCCCCGTATCCCGTCATGCCGGGGAGGCCCGTTCCGGTACCGCCCGCCCCCGCACGCGGCCCCCCGGCGTCCACGCCACTCACCGGCCCGGGCATGCCGCTCCCGGGCTCAGGGGTGGGTACGAGCCAGCGCTGCATGGGCTCGATCAGTGCGGGTCCGGCGGCCATGCCGAGGGAGTTCCCGAGGAAGCCGCGCCGGCCCAGCATCAGGTCGCTGCGCGTGAAATCGCTGATGAGCGCCACCGTCTGCGGCCCGGCCCACGGCAGGTCCACCCCGGATGCCGCGGGGGACTGCCGGACGGGCCGCAGGCCGAGGTCCTCCACCGGGAGGACGCAGCCGAAACGCTCGGAGAAGAGTTCGGACAGGATGCGCGGGATCGGCTCGCGGGGCTGCTCACCGTCCAGCCAGCGGCGTACGCGCGAGGTGTCGGTGCTGATGTGATGCGCCCCCAGCTGCCGGGCGCGCCGGTTCACCTGACGGGCCAGCTCTCCTTTGGACCAGCCGCTGCGCACGAACCACGAGCGCAGCCGCTCGTTCGGGCTCTTGCCGGACTGGCCGCCCTCACCCACTGGTCACGCCCCCATTCGCGTCAGCGGCGGACCCTGGCCCGCCGCTCGGCCGCATGCCGCGCGCCGCACAGCGCTCCCCCGCACGATGCCTCCGGCATAGTCCGCTGCCGTGCTCTTCACCGTGTGCACCGAAAGTAATCCTACGATCACGGGCACGCGAGAGTGATTGCAGAATCGCCACCATTCGCCACCCCTTCGAATGAACCCTTCGGCGCCTGGGCGCGCTTGACTTGACACCTCGCACGGGCCCGGCAGCTGAACGGCCGCACCATCCCCCGCCTCCTCACAGAGCTGCACCACCCCGCGCCTCTTTTCCGGAGGGGCGACCGCCGCACAGGCCCCCCGGCACCCACCTGTCACTGTGCGCAGCGCTTTCGTAACCATAGGCATACGAGACCCGTTGGAGGGAGCATGGGCTTCACAATCGGCGCCATCAGCGGTCTCAGCGGCATCCGGGAGATCAGGGACCTGCGGCCCGGTTCACGCAGGCGCGGTCGCGCCTCCGCGTGCACGGCCGTCGCGGAGTACACAGGGTTGTGGGGCTGGGACGTGGTTCCCGGGGCCCGCGCCGCCCGGTCCGGCGGGCGGGTCGGATGCTCCTGCGGTGCCACCGCGTGCCCCGCACCCGGAGCCCACCCGCTGGACGCGTCCTTGGAGGTCCCCGCCGGCGCCACCCTCGCGGAGGCGGGTCAAGCGTGGGCCGATGTCCCCGGAGCGGCGCTGCTGCTTCCGACGGGACGTTTCTTCGACGTGATCGAGGTGGCCGAGCGGGCCGGGCAGTGCGCCCTGATGCGGCTGGAGCGGATGGGCGTGCCCCTGGGCCCGGTCGCGGCGACACCGCACGGCAGAACGTGGTTCCTGGTCGCCACCGGAGCAGCCTCCGAACTGCCCGAACTGCTCTACCGGATGGGCTGGGACGACGCGGATCTCGATCTGCGCGGCAGGGGCGAGGGCGAGTACATCACCGCACCCCCCTCCGACCTGGGCGGCCTGGGCCCGGTGCGATGGCTGCGTCCCCCCACCCTGGAGGCGGCGGGCCGCCCGCCACAGGCGAGGCTCCTACTGGGCACGCTCGCCTACGTCAGCCACCGTTCCGCCGTCGCGGACTAGCTAGGGTCCGTCTTCAAAGGGATCTCGCCCAGAGCAGGAACGGGGCGGCGCCGTCGCGGCGGCATCGGGGGTACGTCGCGACGGCGCCGGTGTGTTTCTCCCTTGCGGAACGGATCGGCCGTATCCGGTGTCTCCGCCCGGCCCGTATCCACCCTCTTCGGCCGACGCGCGTCAGCCCTCTTCGACCAGGGCGTCCACGAAAGCCTCCGGCTCGAACGGCGCCAGGTCATCGGCTCCTTCGCCCAGGCCCACCAGCTTGACCGGGACTCCCAGCTCGCGCTGCACGGCGACGACGATGCCGCCCTTGGCCGTGCCGTCCAGCTTGGTCAGCACGATGCCGGTGATATCGACGACCTCGGCGAAGACCCGGGCCTGGACCAGCCCGTTCTGGCCCGTGGTCGCGTCCAGGACCAGCAGGACCTCATCCACCGGGCCCTGCTTCTCCACGACGCGCTTGACCTTGCCCAGCTCGTCCATCAGGCCCGTCTTGGTGTGCAGCCGGCCCGCCGTGTCGATCAGGACGACGTCGGCGCTCGCCTCGGTGCCCTGCTTGACCGCGTCGAAGGCCACCGAGGCGGGGTCGCCGGCCTCGGGGCCCCGGACCGTGCGGGCGCCCACCCGCGTGCCCCAGGTCTCCAGCTGGTCGGCGGCGGCGGCCCGGAAGGTGTCGGCGGCGCCCAGGACCACCGACTTGCCGTCGGCCACCAGAACGCGGGCGAGCTTGCCGGTGGTGGTGGTCTTGCCGGTGCCGTTGACGCCGACGACGAGCACCACCCCGGGGCGGTCGAGGGCGCCCTGGGTCTCGGTGTGCACGGTGCGGTCCAGGTCGGTGCCGACGAGCGTCAGCAGTTCCTCGCGCAGCAGGTCGCGCAGGTCCTGCGGGGTGCGGGTGCCGAGCACCCGGACCCGCCCGCGCAGCCGCTCGACCAGTTCCTGGGTGGGGCCGACGCCGATATCGGCGGTCAGCAGGGTGTCCTCGATCTCCTCCCAGGTCTCCTCGTCGAGGTGCTCCCTGGACAGCAGGGTCAGCAGGCCCTTGCCCAGGGTGTTCTGCGAGCGGGAGAGCCGGGCGCGCAGGCGCACCAGGCGTCCTGCCGTGGGCTCGGGGATCTCGATCTCGGGCTCCGCCGGGGCGGCGGGTACCGGTGCGGCGGTCTGCGGCGGCGCCTCGGCCTCGGGGAGGCCGACCTCCTCGATCGTTCTGCGCGCTCCCCCGGGCGCGCCCTCGGCTTCCTCGCCGACGTGCGGTTCGGCGGTCGGGGTGGTGGTGCCTTCGTGGGTGGCGGGCTCCTCGGTCTTCAGCGCCTTCTTCTTACGGCCGCTGATCACGAGCCCGCTGACCGCGCCCAGCGCGATCACGGCGATGACTACAACAAGGATGACGATTTCCATAGCGGGTCCAGTATCCGCCACCGTCAACACTTCCCGGTCATTCCCTCTTCGCGCGCGCTCCGCTACGGTCCCCGCGCCCGTGCTGTCTCCCTGTTGGGGGCCCTTGTGACCGTGACGACCAGCGTCCGTTTCAATCTCGTACAGCCGCCCGGACCGCCGGAAGCGTCACGAACACCGGGAGGGCCGGAGTCGCCGGGAGCGCCTGGCGGGCCCCAGGAGAGCCTGGGCGACCGCTACCGTGCCGCGCTCGACATGGCTGCCTACGCCGACGAACACGGTGTGACCTCGCTCGTCGTCGAGGAGCACCACGGGTCGCCGGACGGCTGGCTGCCCGCGCCGCTGGCGCTGGCGGGGGCACTGCTGGGGCGCACGCGGCGGGCGGTGGTGACGGCGTGCGCGATCCTGGCGCCGCTTTACGACCCGCTGCGGCTGGCGGAGGACATCGCGGTGCTCGACCTGGCCAGTGGCGGGCGGCTGATCACCGTCGCCGGGGTCGGCTACCGGCCCGAGGAGTACGCAGCGCTCGGGCGTGACTTCACGCAACGGGGCGCACTCCAGGACGAGGTGCTGGAGACGCTGCTGGCGGCGTGGACCGGGGAGCCGTTCGACTACCGGGGCCGCAAGGTGCGGGTCACACCGCGCCCGCACACCCGTCCGCATCCGATGCTGTTCGTCGGCGGCAGTTCCCGCCCGTCCGCCCGCCGGGCCGCGCGGCTGGGTCTGCCGCTGTTCTTGCCCGCGCATCTGCCGGCTCTCGCCCGCTACTACGAGGAACGGTGCCAGGAGAGCGGCAGCGATCCGCTGTGCCTGATGCCGCCCGAGCGGCTGCCCGCGCTGCATCTCACGGAGGATCCGGAGCGTGCGTGGACGGAGCTGGGAGCGTACTTCCTGTACGAGGCGCGGCAGTACGCGTCCTGGCAGACGGCGGATGTGCGCTCCTTGATGCGGGCCGAGGCCACGACGGTGGAGGAGTTGCGCGAGGAGGGCGTCTACGCGTTCCTCACACCGGATGAGTGCGTGGAGATGGTCTCCCGGCAGCCGGAGGGTGCCCGGCAGTTGCTGCTGCACCCGCTGTGCGGCGGGATGCCCGTCGAGGAGGGGTGGCGGTCGCTGCGGCTGCTGGCGGAGGACGTCATTCCACGTCTGCCCGGATAGCGCCCCGGACAGCGGCAGGACAGCGGCAGGACAGCGGCAGGCCGACAGCGCGCTGCCCCGGCTCGGTCGGGTGAGCCGGGGCAGCGCGGGTGCCGAGGAGTGGGCGGCGGGGGGGGGTCAGCCCATCTCCTCCAACGCCTTGCCCTTGGTCTCCGGCACCCACTTGAGGATGAACGGGATCGAGAGCACGGCGAAGACCGTGTAGAGGATGTACGTCGTCGAGAGGTTCCACTCCGACAGGCTCGGGAAGCTGGCGGTGATCGCCCAGTTGGCGATCCACTGCGCGGAGGCGGCGACACCGAGTGCCGCGGCGCGGATCTTGTTCGGGAAGATCTCGCCGAGCAGCACCCAGACGACCACGCCCCAGGAGAGCGCGAAGAAGAGCGTGAAGGTGTGCGCGCCGATGAGTGCGACGGCGCCCTGGGCGTCGGGGAGGGAGACGTTGTCGCCGGAGCCGGTCCTGGCGGAGAACGCCCAGGCCACCAGCCCCAGCGAGACGGCCATACCCGCCGAGCCGATCAGTGCGAGCGGCTTGCGGCCGATCTTGTCGACGAGCAGCATCGCGACGACGGTGCCGAGGATGTTCACGATGGAGGTCGTAAAGGAGTAGAAGAACGAGCTTTCGGGGTTGATGCCGACCGACTGCCACAGCGTCGAGGAGTAGTAGAAGACGACGTTGATGCCGACGAGCTGCTGGAAGACCGAGAGCCCGATGCCGATCCACACGATGGGCAGCAGGCCGGTGCGGCTGCTGAGCAGGTCCTTGAAGGTGGACTTGTGCTCGCTGCGCATCGCGGTCTCGATCTCGCCGAGCCGCTGGTCGAGGCCCGCGTGCTCTCCCTCGACGCCGGCCAGCACCGTCCGCGCCTCGGCCTGGCGGCCGGCGGAGATCAGGAACCGGGGCGATTCGGGGATCACGAAGGAGAGCAGGAAGTAGGCGACCGCGGGGATCACCATGATTCCGAGCATCCACTGCCAGGCTTCGAGGCCGGCGAGTGAGCCGCGCTGGTCGCCGTCGGCGAGATTCAGCAGGCCCCAGTTGACCAGTTGGGACACCGCGATGCCCAGGACGATGGCGCCCTGCTGGAAGGAGGCGAGCCGGCCGCGGTAGGCGGGCGGGGAGACCTCGGCGATGTAGGCCGGGCCGATCACGGAGGCCATGCCGATCGCGATGCCGCCGAGTACCCGCCACATCGCGAGGTCCCACAGCGCGAACGGGAGGGCGGATCCCACGGCGCTGACGGTGAAGAGGACGGCGGCGATCCGCATGACCTGGATGCGACCTATCCGGTCGGCTATCCGGCCCGCTATGGCGGCGCCGATCGCGCTGCCGATCAGCGCCGCGGCGATGACCTGGGCGAGCAGGGCCGAGCCGACGTCGAAGCGGCCACGCACCGCTTCGACCGCGCCATTGATCACTGAGCTGTCATAGCCGAAGAGGAAGCCGCCCATGGCGGCGGCGGCCGTGATGAAGACGACACGGCCGAGGGGTGCGGTGTGCGCACCGGATGCTGGCCGCGCGGCCTGCGCTGTGCTGGTCACGATCTTCTCCTGAGATGCCGGCGACGGTGCCGGATGGGGACGCCACCTGCCAAGGGGCCGCGTGCTGGAGCAAGAGCAAGAGCGCGCCACGACTTGAACATCTCGATGGCACTTCAGACTGTAAGCCTTCATGTTTCGAAGTCAATACGCGAACGTGTGCGATGCAGAGCACACCGCCTCTCATGTTTCCTTCGAGTTATGAAGAGAAATGGCCCCTGGAAGTCCGGAAGGCGCTTCCAGGGGCCGCGAGAGGCCACCATCAGTCCGCCGCAGCGGGCCAGTTGAAGCATCCGGTGCTCAGGTTCACCGGCATCGCTCGGGGGCCCCGACCGGCGATGCTCCGGCCCGGGAGTCCGGGGGCCGGGAGTCCGGGAGGGGGACCCGCCCGTGGGACGCCCGCGCTCAGTTCAGACGCTGGCTGATGACCTTGGAGACGCCGTCACCCTGCATGGAGACGCCGTAGAGCGCGTCGGCCACCTCCATCGTGCGCTTCTGGTGAGTGATCACGATGAGCTGTGAGCTGTCCTTCAGCTCCTCCATGATCCGGATCAGCCGCTGCAGGTTGGTGTCGTCCAGCGCCGCCTCGACCTCGTCCATCACATAGAACGGACTCGGCCGCGCCTTGAAGATCGACACCAGCAGCGCCACGGCCGTCAGCGAGCGCTCACCGCCGGACAGCAGCGAGAGCCGCTTGACCTTCTTCCCCGGAGGACGGGCCTCCACATCGACGCCGGTGGCGAGCATGTCGTCCGGATCGGTCAGCACGAGCCGCCCCTCGCCACCGGGGAAAAGGCGCGAGAAGACGCCCTCGAACTCCCGGGCCGTGTCGTGGTACGCCTCGGTGAAGACCTGCTCGACGCGCTCATCGACCTCCTTGACCACCTGGAGCAGATCGGCGCGCGTCTTCTTCAGGTCCTCAAGCTGCTCGCTCAGGAACTGGTGCCGCTCCTCCAGCGCCGCGAACTCCTCCAGCGCCAGCGGATTGATCTTCCCCAGCTTCTGGTAGGCGCGCTCCGCCACCTTGAGCCGCTTCTCCTGTTCGGCCCGCACGAACGGCACCGGCTTGTTGCGCGGATGCTCCGGATCCTCCGGCAGCTCCTCGTCCTCGGCGGGCGGCGAGGGCGGCACCAGCTGGTCGGGGCCGTAGTCGCGGACCAGGCCCGCGGGCTCGACGCCCAGCTCCTCCAGCGCCTTGGTCTCCAACTGCTCGATACGCATCCGCTTCTCGGCGCCGAGAACCTCGCCCTTGTGGACCGAGTCGGTGAGCTTGTCCAGCTCGTCCTTCAGCTCCCGGCCCTGGTTGCGCTCGGCGACCAGAGCCTGCTCCCGCTCGGCCTTGGCCCGCTCCGCGCCCTCGCGCTCCTCGCGGGCCCGCTCCAGCGAGGCTTCCACATGCGCGAGCAGCTGCCGGGCGCCCGCGGCCACCGCGTCGGCGACCTCGGCCTCGTGGCGCAGCCTGGCCCGCCGCTCCTCGGCACGGGCCCGCGCTTCCCGCTCGGCTCGCGCGCCCCGGTCCAGCGAATCGGCCCGCCCGGCGAGCGACTTGACCCGCTCCTCGTGCGTGCGGACCTGAAGGCGAGCCTCCATCTCCGTCTGCCGCGCGTTGGCGCCGTCGGCCGAGAGCCGGTCGCGTACGGAGGTGTCCGGGTCCACCGAACCCTCGGCCTCCTGCGCCTCCTCGGCGACGGCCAGCCGCTCGGCCAGTTCCTCGGCCTCCCGGGTGGCCCGCTCCAGCGCTTCCTCGGCCTTGGCCACGGCGGCGGCGGACCGTTCCGCCTCGCCCTGGGCCGCACGGGCCTGGCCCCCGAGCGTGCCCAGGCGGCCGGCCACCCGGGACTTCTCACGCTCGGCTGCGCTCCGGCTCACCGCCAGTTCCTCGACCCGGGCCGCGCACGCCCTGCGGGTCTCTTTCGCGCTGAGCTGCTCCTCCCTGAGCCGCTCGCATCTGGCCTCCAGTTCGGTCAGCTCCGCCGCGGCCTGGTCGACCGACGCCTGCGCCTCCAGGTAGGAGGGCGCGCCTTCCGAGCCGCCGCGGGCGAAGTGGGTGCCCAGCAGGTCGCCTTCGGCGGTGACCGCCGTGCACTCGGGGCGCATGATCAGCAGCTCTTCCGCGGCCTCCAGCGTGTCCACGACGACGATGTCGCGCAGCAGGTGCTCCATCGCCGGACGCAGCGACTCCGGGGCCGTCACCAGCGAGGCGGCGGGGGTGCCCTGCCGGGGGGCGGCGCCCTCGCGCTCATCGGCCCGGGCACCGTGCGGCCCGTGCTGTTCTGGCCGGCCGCTCACCAGCAGCGCGGCCCGGCCCCCGTCCTCCTTGCGCAGGAGACGCAGCGCCTCGGCCGCCGTCGCCACGTCGGCCACTGCCAGGGCGTCGGCGGCCGTGCCGAGTGCTGCCGCTATCGGGAGTTCGTAGCCGGGGGTCACGCTCAGGAGTTCGGCGGCCGGGCCCAGCAGGCCGCCCAGCCGGTCCTTGGCCGCCAGCAGCGCACCTGTGCCGTCCTTGCGGCGCAGGCCCAGGGCGAGCGCGTCATGCCGCGCCGAGGTGGCGGCGCGCTCACGCTCGGCCTCCGTCAGCGCCTCCCGGGCCGTGCCGAACGCGGCCTCCGCCTCGGCCAGTTCCCGCTTGGCCGTCTCGTGCCGGGTGCCCAGGTCCGCGTCGCCCTCGTCCAGGCCCGCCACCTCGGCGCGCAGCGTCTCGTACTCCTCCTGGGCCTCGGTGGCGCGCTGGAGGGCCTCGTCTCTGGCGGTCGCCAACCGGTCGATCTCGGACTGCGCGGAGGCAGCCCGGCTGCGGGCCGTCCCTGCCTGGCCGCGCAGCCGTTCGAGCCCCTCGCGGCGGTCGGCCAGCGCCCGCGCCTCGTCCCTGAGCCGGCGCTCCTCCTGCTCCAGGCGGCGCTCCAGCTCCGAGCGGTGCGCCACGGTCTCATCCAGCGCCGTGGTGGCCGCCTCCAAGGCGGCCACCAGCTCGGCCTCCTGTTCGCGGATACGGGCGGCCTCGCGCTCCATGTCCTCCGGGTCGCGCCCCCGGCGCTCCTCGGCGGGCGCCGAGGCGGCGTGCTGCACCCGCTGTTCCGCCAGGCCGACGGTGCCGCGCACCCGTTCGGCGAGCTGGGAGAGTTCGTACCAGGTCTGCTGGGCCCGCTCCAGCCGCGGACTGAGCGTACGGACCTGCTGCTCCAGGTCGGCCTCGCGGCGCAGGGCCTCCTTCAGCTCGGCCTCGGCCGATTCCTTGCGCTGCTTCAGCTCGGCCTCGTCCGCGACCTCCGTACGCAGTGCCTCACGCAGCCCCACCAGGTCATCGGCCAGCAGCCGCAGCCGGGCGTCGCGCAAATCGGCCTGGATGACCTGGGCCTTGCGGGCGACCGCCGCCTGCCTGCCCAGCGGCTTGAGCTGGCGGCGCAGTTCGTCGGTGAGGTCCTGGACCCGGGCGAGGTTGGCCTGCATCGCGTCCAGCTTGCGCAGCGCCTTCTCCTTGCGCTTGCGGTGCTTGAGGACGCCGGCCGCCTCCTCGATGAAGGCACGCCGCCCGGTCGGGTCGGCGTGCAGGACGCCGTCGAGCTGACCCTGTCCGACGATGACGTGCATCTCGCGGCCGATGCCGGAGTCGGAGAGCAGTTCCTGGATGTCGAGCAGCCGGCAGGTGTCACCATTGATCTGGTACTCGCTGCCGCCGTTGCGGAACATTATCCGCGTAATGGTGACTTCCGAGTATTCGATGGGCAGCGCGCCGTCGGCGTTGTCGATGGTCAGCGAGACCTCGGCCCGGCCCAGCGGCGGGCGCCCGGTGGTCCCGGCGAAGATGACGTCCTCCATCTTGCCGCCGCGCAGCGACTTGGCGCCCTGCTCGCCCATCACCCAGGACAGGGCATCGACGACGTTGGACTTGCCGGAGCCGTTGGGGCCGACGACGCAGGTGATGCCGGGCTCGAAGCGCAGCGTCGTGGCGGAGGCGAAGGACTTGAATCCCCGCAGTGTCAGGCTCTTCAGGTGCACGCGTCCGGACCCTACCGAGGTTGTCGCGGCGATGTCGCGCCGACTGCCCCGAAGGCCCGTGAAGGGTTTTCCCGGAGGGTTTCACCGGGAGGGGCCGGGGGCACATCAGACGGTAACGAGAGCGCCCCCCACGATGACCCCGGGTGAGCCCGGGGCCGTGCCGTTCCCGTCGGCGACGAGAGCACCGAGGAGCACAACGACGAAGGGACGCCGAAGCGTCCCTTACAGATCTTTGTACGGCTGTCCTGCTTCAGCCCGTCCTGCCCGGCGGGCCGGATCAGGTCAGCGCAGGCTCCGCCGAGGAAACGTCGATGCCTTCAATGCCTTCGAGCACCGATTCGGGGTGCCGTGCGGCGGCGGACAGAGCGTCGTTCTCGGCCTGGATCCGTACGATTTCGGATTCGAGGTCCTGGACGCGCTGCTGCAGCCGTCGCATCTCGGCAAGAACCCGGGGGTCGGAGCCGCCGACGTAGCCGAGGAGCGCCTTTGCCATGATGGATGGTCCTCCACACTGAGTGACCGACCTTGGTGTGGTCGTTCGTGAGGGAATCGCACCCGCAGTGTCTGTATCTCGTCTTTTACTGAAGAATCTCTGGATCAAACAGCTCAGGTGCGCGGGGTTCCCAGGGTCTCACCAAAAAGTTTGACGGTCAACACGATCACACACCGCGACCCCGGGCCTGCCCTGACTCGACGGCGATCGGCGCCGGAGGCGGCAGCCCGCTGGTGCTGGTGGAAGATCCACTGAGCTCTCCTGTCGCCGCAGCTTTGCACGCCACAGCGGGATTGGCAACCGTTGTGGATCACCGGATCGCGAAGCCCCGGTACCCACCGCGCGGCTCGTCCCAGATCTCGGTGACACCCTCGACGTGCCCGGGTGTGTCGCCCCCGCGCAGCCAGTCGAGCAGTTCCTCGCAGTGGGCCCTGGCGCCCTCTCCCACGATCTGGACCCGGCCGTCGTCGAGGTTGAGGGCGAAGCCGACGAGTCCCCCGATACGCAGCGCGGCGGCACGGGTGAACCAGCGGAAGCCGACCCCCTGCACTTCGCCGCGCACCCAGATGGTCATCCGCGCCGGCTCCTCGCCGCGGCGTCCGGCCCCCTCCGGTTCCGGTGCTGTCCCCGTCACGGTCGCCGGCGGTACGGCCGGAGCCGTCCCTTCTCCGGGCGCCGGTGTGGCGCCCGTCTCGCCGGTCTCTTCGTGGGTCGAGTCGCTCGCAGCCATGGGGTGCACGCTATCCGGACAATTCTTCTGCCGGCACATCCGCCCCCGGCGTGATGCCGTACATTGCCCGTCAACCCGCTTCACACGTAAGGGTGAAGCGGAGATTCTGTGTTGACCGCCATCGTGACAGTCGAGCCCTGGAGGACAGCGAAGATGGGCCGCCATCGACGTGCTACCCCCGCTCCCGTCGCTCCGCCCGCGCCTTCCCGCCGGCCGGACGCCGACCGGCACCAGGGAGGAGGTCACGGCGGGCACCGCAAGAGGAGCGCGGCGCCCGTACGCACCGGGCTGCTCGGCGCCTCGGCCGCGATGGCGATGGGTGCCGTCGCCGTGGCGTCGGGGCTGATACCCGGCCCCGGCGGGCTGGGCGGCCAGCAGGGCGGAGACCGGGTGCGGGCCGATGGGCCCACCGGACTGGACGCCCCCGCCGTGCCTTCGGCCACCCCCTCGGCAAGGTCGTCCGACCCGGCGGCCAGCCGCGCCGAGGAGCGCAACGAGGGGCCCATGCGCTCGCCCTCGCAGAAGAGTTCCCGTCCCGCGAAGAAGCCGGGCACCACGCCCTCGCGGGACGACAGCTCCACGGCCGCCGAGAAGGAGCGGCCGAGCGGGGACGCCTCGCCTTCCGGCTCGGGAGAAGGGTCCGGCGAGGAGGAGAAGAGCGGCTCCGGCGGCGCCATCAAGTCGTCCGACCCGGAGACCGCCGCCGAGCGGGAGGTGCTGACGCTCGTCAACCAGGAGCGGGCCAAGGCGGGCTGTCAGCCGGTCAAGGCGGACAGCGGCCTGGCGGGGCTGGCGCAGGACTTCAGCGAGGACATGGCGGGGCGCGGTTTCTTCTCCCACACCGACCCCGACGGGCGCAGCCCCTGGGACCGCGCCGAGGCTGCCGGGGTCAGCGACCTCGGCGGCGAGAACATCGCCCGCGGCCAGGCCAACGCGCGCTCGGTGATGGACTCCTGGATGAACAGCCCGGGCCACAGGGCCAACATCCTCAACTGCGACTACCGCACCCTGGGCGTCGGCGCGCACTTCGCCGAGGGCGGCCCCTGGTGGACGCAGGACTTCGGCTTCTAGCCGCGCCCGGGGTGCCGGTCAGGCACCGGCCGGGCGTGGAGTGCGCTGGCAGCGCGGGCAGAAGTAGCTGGAGCGGTTCATCCACGCGCGCCGGCGTACGGGGGTGCCGCAGCGGCGGCAGGGCTCGTCCTCGCGCCCGTAGGCGTCGAGTGACCGCGCGAAGTATCCGGACTGGCCGTTGACGTTCACGTAGAGGCTGTCGAAGCTGGTGCCGCCCACGGCGAGGGCCTCGGTCATCACATCCCGCACATGGCCCACCAGTTCGGTGGTCTGCGGGCGGGTGAGGGTGGCGGTGGGGCGGTCGTAGTGCAGTTTGGTGCGCCAGAGCGCCTCGTCCGCGTAGATGTTGCCGACGCCGCTGATCAGGGACTGGTCCAGCAGAGCGCGCTTGAGCGTCGTACGGCGGCGGCGCAGGGCCGCGTGGAAGGCCGGCAGGTCGAACGCGGGATCCAGCGGGTCGCGCGCGATGTGGGCGATGACGTCGGGCAGCCCGTCCTCGGCCGCCGGGTGGAGTGAGAGGCCGCCGAAGGTCCGCTGATCGACGAAGCGCAGCTCACCCCCCTCGACGTCGTCGAAGGTGATCCGCACCCGCAGATGCCGCTCGTCGGGGGCTCCGGTGGGCTGGATGAGGAGCTGGCCGCTCATGCCGAGGTGGGCGAGCATGGAGTGGCCGCTGTCGCCGATGGGCAGCCACAGGTACTTGCCCCGCCGCATGGCCTGGCCGACGCGCAGCCCCTCCAGCCGGGTGGTGAAGTCCAGCGGGCCCGCGGTGTGGCGGCGGATGGCGCGGGGGTGCAGCACCTCGGCGGTGGCGACCGTACGGCCACTGGCCCAGCGCTCCAGGCCGCGGCGTACGACTTCGACTTCGGGCAGCTCGGGCACGGAGGCTCCTTGAGGAGTGGGCCGACGAAAAGGGCCCGCTCCCCGGAGCGTTCACCGGGGGCGGGCTTCCCGGCCGCAGGGCGGGCGGGTGCGGTTCAGCGCTGCGGGTGCGGGAGCCGGGCGGCGGACCGACGGGTCAAGCCCACCGGAAGCCCGGCGGGGCAGCGGGCCGGCCGGCGCATCACAGCTTCCGGCCGAATCGCTGTCAGCGGCCGGCGGTGCTGTTCCGGGAGGGGCCGCCCTGGGCGGCCGCCGACGCCTCGTCCGTGCGCACGGTGCCGTCCCGCTGCTGTCCGGCGTCCTTCCCGTCAGCCGCCCCGGAGTCGGCGGCGAGCGCGGGCTTGTCGGCAGCAGCGGACTCGCTGCGTGCCGAGATGGCCCGCCAGGCGGCCTCGGCAGCCTGCTGCTCCGCTTCCTTCTTGCTGCGTCCTGTGCCGGTGCCGTACGCGACACCACCGACGCGGGCAGCAGCCGTGAAGGTCTTCTCGTGATCGGGGCCCGTCTCCGAGACCAGATACTCGGGAACTCCCAGGCCCTCGGCCGCGGTCAGCTCCTGGAGACTCGTCTTCCAGTCGAGACCGGCGCCCAGGTTGGAGGAGCGCTCGATCAGCGGGTCGAAGAGGCGGTGGACCAGCTCGGAGGCGGCATCCAGCCCCTGGTCGAGATAGACCGCGCCGATGACCGCTTCCAGGGTGTCGGCGAGGATCGACGCCTTGTCCCGGCCGCCGGTGCCTTCCTCTCCTCTGCCGAGCCGGATGAAGGCGCCCAGGTCGAGACCGCGGGCGACGCCGGCGAGTGCACGGGAGTTGACCACCGCGGCGCGCAGCTTGGCGAGCTGGCCTTCCGGGAGGTCCGGGTGCATCCGGTAGAGCGTGTCGGTGACGACCAGTCCGAGGACGGAGTCGCCGAGGAACTCAAGACGCTCGTTGGTGGGCAGCCCGCCGTTCTCGTACGCGAACGAGCGGTGCGTCAGCGCACGCACCAGAAGGGCGGACTCAAGGTGATAACCGAGCCGCCCTTCCAGGAGCGTGTGGGACGAGGCCGCATCCACCAGCTCCGCCGGATCCCCTCCCTTCTCCGGGGCGGGGGGGCGGGGGGTACTGGCGTCTGACATGGAGCCTGTCACCCGCCGATCAGACCTCTAGGACCTGACGCTTGTTGTAGGTGCCGCAGCTCGGGCACGCGATGTGCTGCTGCTTGGGCTCGCGGCAGCGCTCGCACTTCACCAGGGTCGGGACCGCAGCCTTCCACTGCGACCGGCGGTGGCGCGTGTTGCTGCGCGACATCTTCCGCTTCGGAACAGCCACGGCTACTTCTCCTGTGAGTCGTCCCCGCCGGAGCGGGGCTCTTTGTCCTTCTCGCCGTCCCCGATGGTCTCGGCGAGTCCCTGCAATGCCGCCCAACGGATGTCGACGGCTTCTTCGTGCCCGTGGTCGGGGTCGTCCGCCAGCCGGGCCCCGCACTCGGGGCACAGACCGGGGCAGCCCTCCTGGCACACCGGCTGCAGCGGCAGTGCGAGCACCACCGCGTCGCGCAGCACGGGTTCGAGGTCGAACAGATCGCCCTCTAGGAAGAGTGTGTCCTCCTCGTCCTCGTCGCCGTCGGGCTCCGCACTGGGGCGGCCCCGCTCATCGGCGTCGGGATAGGTGAACATCTCCTGGAAATCCGCTTCGACTTCCTGCTGAAGCGGCTCCAGACACCTTACGCACTCCCCCGTCAGCGGTGCACGGGCGGTGCCTGTGACAAGCACCCCTTCCATGACCGACTCCAGACGGAGGTCCAGCTCGATCTTCGCCCCGTCGGGAACCCTGATGAACTCGACACCGAGATCGCCGGGGGACTCCACTTCGCGGGAGAGCCGCTTCATCGCACCAGGACGCTGCCCCAGCTCACGCGTGTCGAACACGAGAGGGGCGCGGTGGTCGAGGGGGGCGTTCAGGGCTTCCTGCTTTCTACGGGTGGGGCGTGGGCCGCGGCGTGCGTACTCGCGGCCGAAGAACCAGGATACTGGACGCCCGGGCGATGACCCAATCCAGCCCGGACGGTCCCCGGACGGCCCCCGGGAGGGGCCGGTGACGAGACGGGCCGGGCGTCATCCGCCCTGGCCGTGCCGCCGCTCGTACTCCCTGACCTGCTCGATGTCGATCATGCTCGTGTCGAACAGGCTGGTCTCGTCGAGCTGCCCCTGGGCCTGCGGCGTCTGCTGGTAGTGCTGGTGCTGCTGCGACTGCTGAGGCTGCTGGGTGTAGTAGCCGGCCTGCTGCTGACCGTAGGCGTAAGGATCGCTCTGCTGCTGACCGTGCCGGCCGTAGTACGCGTCCTGATAGCCGGTGTCCTGGTACACGTCCTGCTGGACGTAGCCGTACGGATCGTGCTGCTGACCGTAGGCGGGCTGCTGCGCGTAGTACGGGTCCGCGGCGGGCGGCGGGTCCTGGGGCTGGGCGGGGATGTGTGCCGGCTGGGCGGGCCGGGAGGGGGCCTGCGGCTGCTGGGGCAGGCGGGGCTGGTCCTGGGCGGGGGCGTACCCCTGGGGCTGGGCCTGCGCCGCGTCGTCCGTGTGGGCGAGGCCGGCGAGGAAGTCGGCGTCGCTGGTGTGCACGGCGAAACCGTCCGCGCCGTCCTGCGCGGCCATGTGGGCCGCCAGTTCGTCGGTGGGCTCGTGGCCGCGCAGCTTCAGCCGGCCGCGCCCCACCGCCTCCAGCGTCTTGGCGAGCACGGCCGATACGGAGCCCAGCCGGGCCTCGACGTACTGATCGGCCCGCAGTTGCAGTTCGCGGGGGTCGGCGGAGCGCTCGGGGGCGTCCTGCGCGTACTGCTCGTTCCACTCCTCGGCGCCCGGACCGCTGCCCAGCAGTTTCTCCCGGCCGCGGTCCACGGAGCCGATGGTCTTGCTGAGGACGGCCTCGAAGTTGGCGAGCTTGCTGTCGACGTAGTCCTCGGCCTCGGCGCGGGTCTCGGCGGCTTCCCGGCGCGCTTCGGCGAGGATGCGGTCGGCCTCTTCCTGCGCGTGGCGGGCCACTTCGGTGCCGGAGACGAGAGAGCCGCGCTCGGCCTGGGCCGAGTCGATGATGCGCTGGGCCTCCTGGTGCGCCTCGGCCACCACCTGTTCACGGTCGCCGAGGACCTCGCGCGCCTGGGCGAGCGAGCTGGGCAGGGCCTCGCGCACTTCGTCCAGCATGGCGAGCAGTTCGGCCCTGTTGACCACACAGGAGGCGGACATGGGCATCGAGCGCGCGCCGCCGACGGTCGCCACGATCTCGTCGAGTTTCTGCTGTACGTCCACGAAGGTGACTGTACGGCCAGTGGGCGCAAGGCCGTTACCCGTTGCCCAACCTGGCAGGTCAGGGCTTGGTGAGCCGTTCGGTCAGCGCCGCGTACACGGGCTCCGGCACCAGGTGGGAGACGTCGCCGCCCCAGGTGGCGACCTCCTTGACCAGGCTGGAGGACAGGAAGCTGTAGGTGGGGTTGGTCGGCACGAAGAGGGTCTCCACGCCGGAGAGGCCGTTGTTCATCTGGGCCATCTGCAACTCGTAGTCGAAGTCGCTGACCGCGCGCAGGCCCTTGACGATGGCGGGGATCTCCCGCTCCTTGCAGAAGTCCACCAGCAGGCCGTGGAAGGCTTCCACGCGTACGTTCCCGAAGCTCTCGGTGACCTCGCGGATGAGGTCCATGCGCTCGTCCACGGTGAAGAGGCCGCGCTTGGACTTGTTGATCATCACGGCGACGTGGACCGTGTCGTACAGCTTGGAAGCGCGGGCGATGATGTCGAGGTGTCCATTGGTGATGGGGTCGAAGGACCCCGGACAGACTGCGCGACGCACTGGCTCTTCCTCGCTCTCCGGACGGCGGGCCCGGGGACCGGCCCCGGATGACCTCAGCATGACGCGGGCTCGGTCTCCCGCGCGGCGGCGCGACCGTACCAAAGCGTTCCCTCGCCGTAGCGGCGGGACCTGAGCCCCTCGAAACCCTCCGGCCAGCGGAAATCGCCGCCCCTGGTGCTGCGTTCCACGGTGGCGAGAGCGTCCTCGGCGAGCCAGCCCCGTGCACGGAGTGTGAGCAGGATCTCCCGAAGATCATCATCGGAGACCGCGTACGGAGGATCGAGGAAGACCAGGTCGTAGGGGCTTTGCGGCGGGTCGCCCGCGATCGTCTGGGCCGCCTTGCCCGCGCGGATCTCCGCCCCGGGGAGGCCGACCGCGCGCGCGTTGTCCTTGATGACGCGCACGGCACACGGCTCCGCCTCGACGAGCAGGACGTGCGCCGCGCCGCGCGAAAGCGCCTCCAGGCCGACGGCGCCCGAGCCCGCGTACAGGTCCAGCACTCTGGCGCCCTGCCAGGCGGCGGCCCCGCCGAGCTGGGACTCCCAGCTGGAGAAGAGCCCCTCGCGGGCCCGGTCCGAGGTGGGGCGGGTGCCGGTGCCCGGCGGCACGGCCAGGCGCCTGCCGCCGGCGGCTCCGGCGATCACGCGGGTCATGGTGGTGGGGGCCCTTCGGGACGAGGGGTGTGGGCGGTGCGGGGTGGAGGGCGTGGGCTCCGCAGGGCGCGGGGCCGGCTCCGGGGGCTGCCGGTGTCCGGAGCGTGCGTGTCGGACGTCTGCCCCTGCTCGGACTTCTGCCCCGGAACGAGGATCCCATGGCCTCGGGGTGCCCGTTGCCGGTGAAGCGCGCCCGTTCACCGTCCGGGCGCGGGGCAGCCGCCATGGGCCCGGCCCGAAGGTCAGCCGGCCGGCCTGCCGATGCCTTCGCGCCCGCAGGTCCGCAGCACGCTCTTCAGGACGTCCGGGAACCGCTGCACCGCCTCCTTCCGCAGCGAGACGAAACAGCGCGTGCCCTCCAGTCGGTGCCAGGTCGGTCCGGCCTCCCGGAGGGTCTTCATATGATGGCTCAGGTCGAAGGGCCGGCCCCGGCCTGGAAGTCCTCGCGCGGATGCTCCGCGTGGTCGGCGAGCACCGCCGTGATCCGCAGCCGCACGGGATCGCCCAGGGCCGAGAGGACCTGGGCGAGGGGGATGTCCTGCGGGTCGGAGTGGTGCAGCTTGCGGGGCATGGAACCAGCCTACCCTTAATTCGATATTCGACGATCATCGATGCATGGTCCAGGTAGCCAGGAGAATCGGAGAAGACAAGGGACTTCCTGGTACAACTCAACACCTCCCGTGCCTACGAGCTACCGGCGGAAGACCGCAAGGCGCTGCTCGAACGAGAGCGCGTGCGGGGCCGTGAACTGATGGCCGAAGGGGTGCTGCGGCACTTCTGGCGGCTGCCCGGCAAGCGCGCCGACCTCGGCATCTGGACCGTCGCGGACGCGCTGGAGGAGGCGCTGGAGAGCCTGCCGGTCAGGCCCTACGCCGATATCGACGTGACCCCCCTGGCCACCCACCCGATGACGGCGCGGGTCAGGTCCGGGCGGAACTGACCCGCTCGCCAGGGCATCCGGCTGTGACGGCCCGCCGGAGCCGGTCGGCGCCCGAGCGGTCGGCGCCCGAGCGGTCGGGGCTCCGAGTGGTCTGGCCCTGAGTGGTCTGGCCCTGAGTGATCGGGGCCCGAGCGGGCCGGAGATCCGGCCGGAGCGGCCACGGCCCCGGTGGGAGAGCCGGCGCGGAGGGCGGCTCAGCCCTTGTCGAGGTATTCCTCCCGCTCCTCGTCCAGCAGCGCCTCCAGGGCGGTGCGCAGCTCCGGATGCTCTGTCAGGTCGGGGTCGGCGGCGACCAGTGCGCCGGCCTCGTCCCGTGCCTCGGCGATGATGTCCTCGTCCTCGATGACGGCGAGCATCCGGAGCGAGGAGCGCACCCCGGACTGGGCCTGGCCCAGCACATCGCCCTCGCGGCGCTGCTCCAGGTCGATGCGGGACAGCTCGAAGCCGTCCAGCGTCGCGGCCACCGCCTCCAGGCGGGCCCGTGCGGGGCTCGCCTCGGGCATCTCCGTCACCAGCAGGCACAGGCCGGGGGCCGAGCCGCGGCCGACACGTCCGCGCAGCTGGTGCAGCTGGGAGACGCCGAAGCGGTCGGCGTCCATGATGACCATGCCGGTGGCGTTGGGGACGTTGACGCCGACTTCGATCACCGTCGTCGCCACGAGCACATCCACCTCGCCCGCGGCGAAGCGGCGCATCACCTCGTCCTTGGCGTCGGGGTGCATCCGGCCGTGCAGCGGTTCGACTCGCAGGCCGCCGAGCGGCCCGGCCGTGAGCTGCTGGGCGATGTCGAGGACGGCCAGCGGCGGACGCTTCTCCTCCGCGTCGGCCCCGCCGCCCTCGTCCTCGCCGCTCCCCCCGCCTGCCCCGCCCGCCTCCTCCGGAGCGCGGGAGGACGGCCTCTTCGCGCTCTTCGCAGGCTGCTCCTCCTCGTCGCCGATGCGCGGGCACACGACGTACGCCTGGTGTCCGGCCTCGGCCTCCTCCCGTACGCGTTCCCAGGTGCGGGCCAGGAAGTGCGGCTTGTCCTTCGCGGGCACCACGTGGGTGGAGATGGGAGAGCGGCCGGCCGGGAGCTGGTCGAGCACCGAGGTCTCCAGATCGCCGAAGACGGTCATGGCGACCGTCCTGGGAATCGGGGTCGCGGTCATCACCAGCAGGTGGGGCGGCTGCGCGCCTTTGGAGCGCAGCGCGTCGCGCTGCTCGACCCCGAAGCGGTGCTGTTCGTCGACGACGACGAGGCCCAGGTCGTGGAACTTCACCTTGTCCTCGATCAGGGCGTGGGTGCCCACGACGATGCCGGCCTCCCCCGTCACCAGGTCCAGCAGGGCCTGACGGCGCTGGGCCGTGCTCATCGAACCGGTGAGCAGCACGACCTTGGTGCCCTGCTCGGCCCCGCCCAGCGCCCGCCCGTCACCCACCACCGCCCTTCGTTCGAGACGCTTCGCGTCGCTGTGATGACCGGCCAGCTCCCCCATCATCTCCGTGATGGAACGGTGGTGCTGCTGGGCCAGCACCTCGGTGGGCGCGAGCATCGCGGCCTGGCCGCCCGCGTCAACGGTGGCCAGCATCGCGCGCAGCGCCACCAGCGTCTTGCCCGAGCCGACCTCGCCCTGGAGCAGGCGGTGCATGGGGTGTTCGGTGGCCAGGTCGGCGAAGATCTCGCGGCTGACCTCGCGCTGCCCGTCGGTGAGCGTGAAGGGCAGCCGCTCGTCGAAGGCGTCCAGCAGCCCGCCGGGCACGGGGAGACGGGGTGCGGCGGGCAGTTCCGTCTCCTTGGCGCGGCGCCGGGCGAGCGCGACCTGGAGGACGAACGCCTCGTCCCACTTGAGGCGGGCGCGCGCCTGGGCGATGTCCGCCTTGGTGCGCGGCCGGTGGATCTTCTCGAACGCCTCGGGGAGCGGGATGAGGGCACGCTCCTCGCGCAGCGCGATGGGCAGCGGGTCGGCGAGGCCGCGCCATCCGGTGGCCTGGAGCGCGTTCAAGACCGTGGCGACGGACTGCTCGATGCTCCAGGACGAGAGCTGTTTGCACGCCGGATACAGCGGCAGCAGTTCGGCGGCGAACTGCTCGACCGTATCCGCGCCGCTCTCCTCGTCGAGCAGCTTGTAGTCCGGGTGGGACAGCTGGAGCTTGCGGTTGAATACGCCGACCTTGCCGGCGAACATCCCCCGCCTGCCGGGCAGCAGTTCACGCTGGTGGTAGTGCACGGAACGGCCGAAGAAGACGATCTGGAGGCGACCGCTGCCGTCGGTGAGGGTGACCTCCAGGCGCTGGCCCTTGCCCCGGTTGAACTTGTGCACGCGGGCGTCGGCGATCCGCGCGACGACCGTGACGTGCTCGTCCAGCGGCAGCTCGGCCAGCCGCGTCAGCTCGCCGCGCTCGGCATACCTGCGCGGGTAGTGATGCAGCAGGTCGCCGACCGTGCGCAGGCCGAGGTGTTCGGACATCACCTTGGCCGTGTTGCCGCCGAGCAGCGCCTTCAGCGGCTCCTGGAGGGGTTCGGTACGCGTGATTTCTGGCGAGGGCACGGCACCATCCTGCCGGACGCCTCTGACACCGGCGGCGCGATATGGGGCGACCCTCCGGAAGTCCCGTATCCAGGGCGGTCGGTCTATTCGACACCGACGAGCAGGGGGGAGGTCTGCTGCCGTCCCTCGTAGACGAGTGTGTCCACGGCCAGATGCGAGCCGCGCACGTACGCCTCCAGCCCGGCGGCCAGCCCCCGCGGAGCGTCCTCTCCCAGTACGAGGGTGACCAGTTCCCCGCCGGCGGCGAGCATCCGGACGAGCACGTCCATGGCCACCTGCCCGACATCGGTGCCGATCACGGCGACATCGCCCTCCACCAGTCCGAGCACGTCCCCGGCCTGGCAGATCCCCGCCGTCGTCCACGACTCGCGTGCCGCGACGGTCACTTCGCCGTAGCGGGTGGCTCCGGCCGCGGAGGTCATGGCCACCACGTCCTCGTCGAAGCGGCGCTCCGGCTCGTGCACGGCCAGCGCCGCCAGGCCCTGGACGGCGGACCGGGTGGGGATGACGGTGGCGCGCACGCCGCGGGCACGGGCGGCGTCCGCCGCGCGCGCCGCCGCTGCCTGGAACTCGGTGCCGTTGGGCAGCAGGACAGCCTCGGCGGCGCCCGTCGCCCGTACCGCGTCGAGCAGCTCGTCGCCCCGGGTGGCATCGGCGGCGGGGACCACGGCCGCGCCCGCCTCCTGGCACAGCCCGGCCAGCCCCTCCCCCGGTACGACGGCCACAACGGCCCGCGCGCCAGAGGGCTCCGATGCCCCGCGTGCGGCCCCGCCCGCCTCGCGGGCCGCGGCGCGCTCACCCGCCGGACCGCTCTCCTCCGTCCCGCGCTCTCCCGTGCAGGGCAGGTGCGCGATCCGGATCCGGTACGGGCGCCCTGCCGCAAGGCCCGCCTCCACCGCGGCGCCCGCGTCGGTGACATGGACGTGGACGCTCCACAGCCCCTCGCCCCCGCCGATCACCAGGGAGTCACCGAGCGCGTCGAGCCGTTCGCGGAGCGCGTCGATGCTCGCGGCGTCCTCGGTCTCGATGAGATACATCACCTCGAACTCAGGGCCCTCTTCGGCCGCGCACTCCACGGCCGTGCCCGGATCCCGGCGGGCTCCCGCGTCCGGGACCGGCCCCCCGGCGGGCGCCCCGAGTGCCTCTGTGAGCGCGGCCAGCAAGGCCGTCAGGCCGAGCGCGCCCGCGTCCACGACCCCCGCGCGCGAAAGCGGGGCGAGCTGCGCGGGGGTGGCGGCCAGTGCCTCGCGGGCCGCTGCCGCCGGGTCGCGGTCCGCCTCGGCCGCCTCGGCCGCTGCCGCCGCCACCGTGAGCATCGTTCCCTCGACGGGGCGCGCGACGGCGGCGTACGCGGCCTCCGCGCCCCGCCGCAGCGCGCGAGCCAGGAGACGCGCCCGCACGGGCTCTTCCCCTGCCGGCGTCCCCGGCGACGGCGACTTCGGGGACGTCTCCGAAGTCGGGGAGGTCGGGGATGTCTCCGCCAGCCCCCGCGCCATGCCGCGCAGGTATTCGGCGAGGATCGTCCCGGAGTTGCCCCGCGCCTCCAGCAGCGCGGCCCGCGCCATCGCACGCAGCACCCGGGAGGCTTCGGTGGTCCCGGCGGGTGCGGCGACTCCGGCCGCCCGCCCCGCACCGCCTTCTGCCTCCGGACCGGCCGCGCCCTCCGCCCCGGCGCCCGCCGCCCGGGCAGCGGCTTCGAAGGTGAGGGAGAGGTTCGTTCCGGTGTCGCCGTCCGCGACGGGGAAGACGTTGATCGCGTCCATTCGGGCACACTCGGCCAGGAGCGCCTCCCTGCCCAGTGCGCACCATCTGCGTACCGCGGCGGCGTCGAGCGGTTGCGGCACGTGCGGGACCTCCTCCGGGCGGCGGCGATGCGGGAAGGCTAGTCCCGAAGGGGAGGGAAGCCCAGGTCGGGGGCGGGGTGACGGGGCCTGGTTTCGCTGTTCGAGACCGTCCGTTGTATGCTGCTCCGGTTGCCTGATCCGGTATCCCTCCCGAGGGTCCGGAAGGTGACAATCCCCCTGGCAGTGCCGGTCATCTCTTGATCCTGCGTCGCCGGGATTCACCGTACGTGCATCTGAAGTCTTTGGAGTGACCCGTGGCTGCGAACTGCGACGTCTGCGGCAAGGGGCCGGAGTTCGGCAACAACATCTCCCACTCGCACCGCCGCACCCGCCGTCGCTGGAACCCGAACATCCAGCGCGTGCGTGCCGTGGTCGGCGGGACGCCGAAGCGCCTCAACGCCTGCACCTCGTGCATCAAGGCCGGCAAGGTCTCGCGCTGACGTCATCGACGTATCGCAGCGCGGCCACCTCGCCGACCGCCGGACGGAAAACCGGCCCGCCACCCGCGGGCCGGTTTTTTCATGCCCGCGTCTTTTGACCGCGCCCTTTGGCTCGCCCGCACCCTTTGGCTTGCGCCCTCCCCCGTTGGCCGGCCCGCACCCTTTGGCTTGCGCCCTCCCCCGTTGGCCGGCCCGGACCCTCAGCGCAGCCGCCACCCGTGATCCACGGGCCCCAGCCCGGCGCCCAGCGGGAATCCGGCGGCGATGGCTCCGGTGGTGTACTCCTTGGCCGCCCGCGCGGCCTCCGGCACCGGCAGCCCCTTGGCCAGGTGTGAGGCCAGTGCGCTCGCCAGCGTGCAGCCGGTGCCGTGGGTGTGGCGGTTGTCGTGGCGCGGGGCGCGCAGCCAGTGCTCCTCCGTACCGTCCGTGAGCAGGTCCACGGCCTCGCCCGGCAGGTGGCCCCCCTTGATCAGCGCCCAGCGCGGCCCGTAGGAGAGCACGGCGTCCGCCGCCTGGCGCAGCCCCGCCTCGTCCCGCGCGTGGACGCCGGTCAGCTGGGCCACCTCGTCCAGATTGGGGGTGGCGACGGTGGCGACCGGCAGCAGCTTGGAGCGCACCGCGTCCACGGCCTCGGCGGCGAGCAGTGCGTCCCCGTGCTTGGAGACCCCGACGGGATCGACCACCACGGGTGCCGGAGTCGTGCCGAGCAGTTCGGCGACGGTCTCGACGAGTTCGGAGGAAGCGAGCATTCCGGTCTTGACGGCCTGCACCCCGATGTCGTCCACCACACTGCGGTACTGCGCCCGGACCGCCTCGGCGGGCAGTTCCCAATAGCCCTGGACGCCCAGGGAGTTCTGCGCCGTCACCGCGGCGATCACGCTCATACCGTGGGTGCCCAGGGCCAGCATCGTCTTGAGGTCGGCCTGGATACCGGCGCCGCCGCCGGAGTCGGATCCGGCGACGGTCAGCACGAGGGGCGGTCGGCCGGGGCGGATGTGCGGTGCGTCCATGGCCTCGACGGTACGCCCCGGCGGTATTCAGCCTTCGGGGTCGTCCGAGAAGTGGTCCCAGCCGCTCGCCTTGTCCCAGGTGACGCCGTCCACGGTGACCTGCGGCAGGGCCGAGGGCGCGAGCACCTCGCCGATGACGCGCCAGCGCGCGGGGAGCTTCTGGTCCGCGGGGAAGGTGGCCACGATCGCGTGGTCCTCTCCCCCGGTGAGCACCCACTGGAGCGGGTCGATGCCGACGGCCTGCCCGATGTCGGACATCTGCGCGGGCACATCGAGGTCGGCGGAGCGGATGTTGATGCGCACCTTGCTGGCCTCGGCGATGTGACCGAGGTCTGCCACGAGCCCGTCGCTGACGTCGGTCATCGCCGTGGCGCCGAGTCCGGCCGCCGCGGGGCCCGCGTGGTACGGGGGTTCGGGGCGGCGGTGTGCCTCGACGAAGGCGCGGGGCGAGCGGAAGCCGCGCGTGAGCACCGCGTGCCCGGCGGCCGACCAGCCGAGCCAGCCGGTGACCGCGACCAGGTCCCCGGCGCCGGCGCCGGCGCGGGTGACCGGTTCCTTGTTGCGCAGGTCGCCGAGCGCGGTGATGGAGACGGCGATGCTGTCGCCGCGCACCACGTCGCCGCCGACCACGGCCGCCGCAGCGACCTGGGCCTCGTCGCGGATCCCGTCCATCAGTTCGGTGGGCCAGTTCGCGGGCAGTTCGGCGGGCACGATGAGGCCGAGCAGCAGCGCGGTGGGCACGGCGCCCATGGCGGCGATGTCGGCGAGGTTCTGCGCGGCGGCCTTGCGGCCCACGTCGTAGGCGGTGGACCAGTCCCGGCGGAAATGGCGTCCTTCGAGGAGGATGTCGGTGCTGGCGACGACCCGCCGGTCGGGGGCCGCGACCACGGCCGCGTCGTCGCCGGGTCCCACGCGCACCGCGGGAGTGGTGGTGAGCCGGGAGGTCAGCTCCCGGATCAGGCCGAACTCGCCCAGCTCCCCCACGGTGCCCCTCCCCCGCCCCTGGGCGTGCCCGTGAGGGACCTCCGCGCCCGGTGACTCGGACGCGGTGCCGCCCTTCAGATCCCGCATTTGCTCTGCCCCTTCGTTCACTTCAGTCACTTCGCTCGTCATGCGTCACTCGCCCCCGCACCGTCCCCGGTACGCCCCGCGACGCTCCCCCGTTCTTCCCGCCGGGCTCGCCGCCCTGCGGGACTCCCGGCGGGCAGGGGGACGCGGTACGGTGGCGTCTCTTCTCGCCCCGCATGATCCTCGTGACCCCCTGGGAGGTTCCGTGGTACAGGCGTACGTCTTGATCCAGACAGAGGTCGGCAAGGCTTCGACCGTTGCCGAGATCGTCTCCAAGATCCCCGGCGTGATCCAGGCCGAGGATGTAACGGGTCCATACGATGTGATCGTGCGGGCCCAGGCGGACACGATGGATGACCTCGGTCGCATGGTGGTCGCCAAAGTCCAGCAAGTGGACGGCATCACCCGCACTCTGACCTGCCCCATCGTCCATCTCTGAGCCCCCCGTATGCTCGCCCGGTGAGCATTCGACGCCGGTCCTCCACTCGTACCGATCCCCCTGTACCCGCCGTTACCGTCGTCGTGTCCGCTCTCTTGGCGCTGCTGGCGACAGCGTCCTGCTCCTTCACGGGCGACAGCGCGGGCCCCGCGGTTCCCAGCCCCTCGGGCAGGGCGGCCAAGGTGTGCCGGGCGCTCCACGACGCGCTGCCGAAGCGGGTGGACGGCCGGCGGTCCGGGGCCACGGAGCCCGAGTCCGACTACACCGCCGTGTGGGGCGATCCGGCCATCGAACTGCGCTGCGGGGTCGCCAAGCCCGCCAAGCTCACTCCCGGGAACGAAGAGTACAACCCCACGTCCGACGCGGCGGAGGTCAACGGGGTTTCCTGGCTGACCGAACAGCGCGAGGGCGGCTACCGCTTCACCACCACCGACCGGGTCGCGTACGTGGAGGTGACCGTGCCCGACGACTACGCGCCGGAGGTCAATCCGCTCACGGATCTCAGCGGCGCCGTCAAGCGTGCGGTGCCGAAGCGGAACGAGGGCTGACCCGGGGGCCGGACGACGGAGCCCGGAGCGAGCCGGGCCCGTCGGTGCGCGAGTCCGCACCACCGGCCACGGCGCGTGCGGGGGGAGAACCGGTCCTGCGGCGAGGCGCTCAGCGCAGCCCTGTCCGCCGGTTCAGCGCCGCCTGGATGAGGCGGTCGACGAGTTCGGGATAGCTGACGCCGCTCTCCTGCCACATGCGCGGATACATCGAGATGGGAGTGAAGCCCGGCATCGTGTTGATCTCGTTGATGACGAACTCGCCGTCCCCGCACAGGAAGAAATCGGCCCGGACGAGTCCCTCGCAGGAGGCCGCCTCGAAGGCGCGTACGGAAAGCTCGCGCACCCGCGCCGTCTGCTCCTCGGTGAGCGGGGCGGGGACGAGACCGGAGGCCGAGTCGATGTACTTGGTCTCGAAGTCGTAGAAGCCGTGTTCGCCGGCCGGCGGGATCTCGGCGGGCACGCTCGCGCGCGGCCCCTCCTCGAACTCCAGCACCCCGCACTCGATCTCCCGGCCGCGCAGCAGTGCTTCGACGATGACCTTCGGATCGTACCGCCGGGCCTTCTCGAACGCCTCGTCGATCCCGCCGATGCCCGCGACCTTGGAGATGCCCACGGAGGAGCCGGCGCGCGCGGGCTTCACGAAGACGGGCCAGCCGTGCTCGCCCCCGAAGTCCACGACCTTCTTGCGGACCGCCGAGGGATCCACCTCCCACTCGCGGGGGCGGACGGTGAGATAGGGGCCGACGGGCAGGCCGAAGGAGGTCAGGATCCGCTTCATGTACTCCTTGTCCATGCCGACGGCCGAGGCCAGCACGCCCGCGCCGACGTAGGGGACCCCGGACATCTCCAGCAGGCCCTGGATCGTGCCGTCCTCGCCGAAGGGGCCGTGCAGCACGGGGAAGACGACATCGACCTCGCCGAGCGCCTTCGGCACCTGGCCCGGTTCGGTGTGCACGACCTCCCGGCTCTCGGGCGAGACGGGCAGCAGCACCCCCCCGGTGTCGGACTCGGACAGGTCCTCCACGCTCGGCAGCCTGCGATCCTCGATCGCCATCCGGGCCGGATCATCGACCGCCAGCGCCCAGCGGCCGTCCGCCGTGATGCCGATGGGCAACACCTCGTACTTGGCGCGGTCGATGGCACCGAGCACGGAGCCCGCGGTGAGGACGGAGATCGCGTGCTCCGAGTTGCGTCCGCCGAAGACGACGGCGACCCGGGGCTTCGGAGTGGGGCTGTGGCTGCTCATAACGCTCGGACTGTACCGGTCAATCCGGACATCACGGAGATACACGCCACGTGCGGCATTATTCGGACTTCAGGCTGATCCGGGTCCTGTCGGCGGGGAGCCGAGGGACTGCGGGCCGTGCCGGTTCCATGCCGATAACGATGCCCTCGAACGGTCCGGCCAGGTCGGACGCTCAGGTTCCCGGACAGCCGCGCCCGTTCGGACCTCGGGTCCGGCCCGTTCGAACGCTCAGGCCCGCCGGGACGGCCGGACTCGTTCGAACGCTCAGGCCCGCTCGGGCTTGGCGCTGCGCGACATGAGTTCCTTGAGCGCGACATGCGGCGGCTTGCCGTCGTGGACGATGCCGACGACGGTCTCGGTGATGGGCATCTCCACGCCGTGCCTGCGCGCCAGGTCCAGCACGGACTCGCAGGACTTGACGCCCTCGGCCGTCTGCTTCGTGACCGCGATCGTCTCCTGAAGCGTCATGCCACGGCCCAGGTTGGTGCCGAAGGTGTGGTTGCGCGACAGCGGCGAGGAGCAGGTGGCGACCAGGTCGCCCATCCCGGCCAGCCCCGCGAAGGTGTGGGCCTCGGCCCCCATGGCGAGACCGAGCCGGGTGGTCTCGGCAAGGCCCCGGGTGATCAGCGACGCCTTGGAGTTGTCGCCCAGGCCCATCCCGTCGGCGATGCCCACGGCGAGCGCGATGACGTTCTTGACGGCGCCGCCCAGCTCACAGCCGACCACATCGGTGCTGGTGTAGGGCCGGAAGTACGGGGTGTGGCAGGCGCTCTGCAAGGCGCGCGCCGCATCCTCGTCGGCGCAGGCCGCGACGGCGGCGGCCGGCTGCCGGGCGGCGATCTCGCGGGCGAGGTTGGGCCCCGTCAGCACGGCGACCTTCCCGGCCGCGGCGGGCGCCCCGGCGCCGGAGGGGATCCGGGCGACCTCTTCGATGACCTCGCTCATGCGCTTGGCCGTGCCCAGTTCCACCCCCTTCATCAGTGAGACCAGCACGGTGCCCGGGTGCAGCAGGGGTGCCCACTCCTCCAGGTTGCCGCGCAGCGTCTGGGAGGGGACGGACAAGACGGTGAACTCCGCGTCCCGCGCGGCCTCGGCGGGGTCCGTGGTGGCGCGTACGGCCTCGGGGAGTTCGGTGTCGGGGTGGTAGGCGGGGTTGCGGCGCGTGGTGTTGACCGCCTCGACGACTTCGGCCCGGCGCCCCCACAAAGTCACCTCACAGCCGGCGTCGGCGAGCACCATCGCGAAGGCGGTGCCCCAGGAGCCGGTGCCGAATACGGCGGCTTTCCTCACGCGTTCTTCTCTCCCTCCGCCGCCTCGGCCCCGGCCGGTGCCTGGTCGGGCTGCGTGTGCTGGTGCTGCTGCGTGTGCTGGCGCTGTGGCCGCGCGGGCCGCGTGGCGCGCTCGTCGCGCCGGGTGGCGCCGGCGCGCTCACGTCTGTGGAGCGCGGCCTGGCGCGGGTCGTAGCGCTCGGCCGGTACGGGCTCCCCGCGGATACCGGCGAGCTGCTCGGTGACGGCGTCCATCATGACGTCGGTGACCTGGCGGAGGACGTCGGCGGTGGGTTCGCGGTCGTAGAAGTCCGACAGATCGACGGCGGGACCGGCCTGCACGGTCAGGGTCTTGCGGGGGAAGAGCCGCAGCCTCTTCTCCTTGGCGTAGGGCGGCATCGCGAGGTTGGCGCCCCACTGGGCGACGGGGATGACCGGGGCCCTGGTCAGCAGCGCGACACGGGCCGCACCGGTCTTGCCCGGCATCGGCCACATCGCTGGATCGCGGGTGAGGGTGCCCTCGGGATAGAAGGCCACGCACTCCCCCTTCTCGATGGCCTCGACGGCGGCGCGGAAGGCGCCCACGGCGTCGGTGGACTCGCGGTAGACGGGAATCTGTCCGGTACCGCGCATCACGGCGCCCACAAAGCCGCCTTTGAACAGCCCCACCTTGGCCAGGAAGCGGGGCACCCGGCCGGTGTTGTACTGGTAGTGCGCATAGGAGAGCGGGTCGAGATACGAGTTGTGATTGACGACGGTGATAAACCCGCCGTCGGCCGGAATATGTTCCATTCCGCGCCAGTCCCGCTTGAAGAGCAGCACAAGTGGTGGTTTCGCCAATACCGCTGCCAAGCGGTACCAGAAGCCGATCTTCCTGGGTTTCTGGTCACTGCCCCGCATTGCTCGCCCCCTTTTGGTCTGCTTTCCCGGCCGGCGGGCCGGTGGTTGTTACCGGAGCAGACGCAACATGGCGGGACACCCGGACACCATCTCCTCTGGGGGCGAATCGACAACCGCACAAGTGTCGCTGCGTAGTGCCTCTGTGTCGAGCACACTGTCCGCCCCCCACTGTCGTGCACACCGTAACCCCACCGCATCCGCTCCGTGCGGGCAGCAGGCAAGAATGGGGTCGATGCAGCCACATGTGACGCCCGCGGCCTGGACCCTCGTGGTGCCGCTGAAGCCTCTGGAACGGGCCAAGAGCAGGCTTGCCGGCGCGGCGACCGGCACTTCTCTGCCGGACCTGGCGCTGGCGTTCGCGCAGGACACGGTCAGCGCGGCGCTCGCGTGTCCGGCGGTGCGACATGTGGTGGTTGTCACGGACGACGCGCTGGCCGCGGGGGAGCTGACGGGGCTGGGAGCACGTGCCGTGCCGGACGCACCGGCCGCCGGACTCAACGCGGCGCTCACGCACGGTACACGCGTGGTGCGCTCCCGTGATCCTTCCGCCGCCGTCGCGGCGCTGAACGCGGACCTTCCGGCGCTGCGCCCGGAGGAATTGGCGCGGGTTCTGAATACCGCGGCGCGATTCCCCCGTGCTTTTCTCCCTGATGCGGCGGAAATCGGCACAACGCTCCTCTCCGCGCTGCCTCCGGCCCCGCTCTCCCCGGCATTCGGCGGCCCTTCCCGCTCCAGGCACCGGGCATCGGGAGCCGTGGAGCTGGATATTTCCGAGGTGCCCGGCGTACGTCAGGACGTGGATACGCCGGACGATCTGCGTGCCGCTCTCGCGCTGGGCGTGGGCGCCTTCACTTCGGCGCTGCTGGCCGGGCCGGTACCGGGCTGAGGCCGGTTAGGCTGCCAGGCATGCAGGCCACGGCATACACCTACGACCAAGCGTCCCGCTCCGGCAGTGTCCTGCTGGATGACGGAACCCCGCTCCCCTTCGACGCCGCCGCCTTCGACGCGGGCGGTCTGCGGCTCCTGCGGCCCGGCCAGCGGGTGCGCGTGGAGACCGACGGCGAGGGCGACTCCCGCCGTGTCACGTTCGTGACGCTCCAGACAATGTGACGGCCGCACGGGCGGGGCGACGGCCCGTTGAAGGCAACGGCCCCTTGAAGGCAACGGCCCCGAAGATGACGGCCTCGAAGGTGACAAGGCCCTGAAACGGCCGCGGGCCGGGCTCCCCCGAGGGAGCCCGGCCCGGCGCTGCCGCGTGCGGCGTGGTGCCGCGTTCTCGCGGGCCGCCCGAGGTGGGCGGCCTTTCTTTTCCGTGCTGTCCCGGCGCGTTCCGGTGTTCGCCGTTGGTGCCCGGCGATTCCGGCTTCCGCACCCGGCCCGGGCGCCGCGGCCGTACCGGCCTTCCCGCCGTCGGCCCTGGCGCCTTTGCCAGTCCTGCCAGTCGCCCCGACCTTCGGCCCGCCCGGTCCTTATCGCCTGCGGGAGGTGGCCTTCTTGGCAGTGGTCTTGCGTGCCGCGGTCTTGCGCGCGGGGGCCTTCTTGGCGGTGCTCTTGCGGGCGGGGGCCTTCTTCGCCGTAGTCTTCTTGGCCGCCGCGGTCTTGGCACCGGTGGTCTTCTTGGCGGCGCTGCTCTTCTTGGCCGCCGCCTTCTTCGCCGGGGCGGCCTTCTTCGCGGTGGTCTTCTTGGCCGCCGCCTTCTTCGCCGGGGCGGCCTTCTTCGCGGTGGTCTTCTTGGCCGCCGCCTTCTTCGCCGACGCCTTCTTCGCCGTGGCCTTCTTGGTGGCGGTGCCGCCGGAGAGGCTGCCCTTGGGGGCCTTCTTGACGGCCACGTCGTTCTTGGGGAGCTTCTTCGCCCCGCTCACCAGGTCCTTGAAACCCGCGCCCGCGCGGAAGCGCGGAACGGAGGTCTTCTTGACCCGCACCCGTTCGCCCGTCTGCGGGTTGCGGGCGTAGCGGGCCGGGCGGTCGACCTTCTCGAAAGAGCCGAAGCCGGTGACCGAAACACGCTCACCGGATACGACCGCGCGGACGATGGCGTCCAGAACGACGTCCACCGCGTCCGCGGCCTGCTGACGTCCACCGAGCTGGTCTTGGATTGCTTCAACGAGCTGCGCCTTGTTCACGTCTTCCCCTTCGGAGACATTGCTGGAACGAATGTGTTCAAGCTTTTTCGCACGTTAGGCAGATATATACCGCAAATCAAACACGAAACGGGCGAATCACCCTTGTGCCGCAACGAACTCGACCTTCACGGAGTTCCGTCAACGCGCACGTCCCTGTGCCCCGGAAGGAATCGTCCCTCGTCGATGTCGGTCATCAGGCGCTCCAGGCGCCGTTCCGCATCGGCGAGATCGTGCTTCGAAGCCGCGGTGATGACGAGCAGCTTCCGGGTCAGCGCGACCCGTGCGCCCTCCGGGACTTGCGAGGCCCGCACCCGGGTATGCGCTTCCTTGATCCGGGCGGCGAGTCGGTCGTAGAGCTCCAGTTGACCGTCGCGTTCCATGCGGTGATTGTGCCATCTGGGATGAGTTGTCGCTTCCAGCAGGTCTTCATATGGCGGTGGAGTAGCAGGAGCGGCACCAACACCGCTGGCAGCGGCCGTAGTTGGCGCTCCTGCGCGTCGCCTGCGACCGGGTCGCGAGCGGCACCGCTCCCTAGTACGAAAGGAACCGGTGCTCAAGACTAATTCACGTCAATCGTTAACGCACGCGTGTGCGCACACAGCAGCGCGCCCCCGCCGGAGCGGCGGGGGCGCGAGATGAGATTCTGAGGGGTACTCAGGCCGGGAGTGTGCGGGGCTTGAACGCCGCGCGGGACGCCTCGAAATCGACGATGGTGTCCTCGTTCTTCAATGTGATGCTGATGTCGTCCAGCCCCTCCAGCAGCCGCCAGCGGGCGTTCTCGTCCAGCTCGAAGTCAGCTTCGACGCCCGGCGCGAGAACCTTGCGCCCGACCAGATCGACGGTCACCTCGGCGGCCGGGTCGTCCTCGGTCAGCTTCCACAGCTTCTCGACCGTCTCCTGCGGCAGAACGACCGTGAGCAGGCCGTTCTTCAGCGAGTTGCCCCGGAAGATGTCGGCGAAGCGGCTGGAGATCACGGTCTTGAAGCCGTAGTTCTGCAGCGCCCAGACCGCGTGCTCGCGGGAGGAGCCCGTACCGAAGTCGGGCCCGGCGATCAGCACGGTCGCGTCCCGGTGGTCGGGGTTGTTCAGCACAAAGGCCGGATCCTTGCGCCACGCCTCGAAGAGCCCGTCCTCGAAGCCGTCGCGGGTGACCTTCTTCAGCCAGTGCGCCGGGATGATCTGGTCGGTGTCGACGTTGCTGCGGCGCAGCGGGGCCGCCCGGCCGGTGTGTGTGGTGAAGGCTTCCATGTCAGTCTCCCTCTCGTCCCTCGGTCCTCAGACTCCGGCGGGCTCGCGTACGTCGGACAGGTCGGCAGGCGAGGCCAGATGCCCCAGCACCGCCGTGGCGGCGGCGACCTGCGGCGAGACCAGATGAGTGCGCCCGCCCTTGCCCTGCCTGCCCTCGAAGTTGCGGTTGGAGGTGGAGGCGGCGCGCTCACCCGGCTGGAGCTGGTCAGGGTTCATGCCCAGGCACATCGAGCATCCGGCGTGCCGCCATTCGGCTCCGGCGGCGGTGAACACCTTGTCCAGTCCCTCGGCGACGGCCTGGAGCGCGACGCGTACGGAGCCGGGCACCACCAGCATGCGGACATCCTCGGCCACCTGGCGGCCCTCCAGCACCGCCGCGGCCGAACGCAGGTCTTCGATACGGCCGTTGGTGCAGGAGCCGAGGAAGACGGTGTCCACGGTGATCTCGCGCAGCGGCTGACCGGCACTCAGATCCATGTACTCCAGCGCCTTCTCGGCGGAGTAGCGGGCGCCCTCGTCCGTGAAGGAAGCGGGGTCGGGGACCGAGGCGGACAGCGGCGCTCCCTGGCCGGGGTTGGTGCCCCAGGTCACGAAGGGAGCCAGTTCGGCGGCTTCGATGACGACCTCGTGGTCGAAGACCGCGTCCTCGTCGCTGCGCAGCGTCTTCCAGTAGGCCACGGCCTCGTCCCAGTCCGCGCCCTTGGGAGCGTGCTGACGGCCCTCGACGTAGGCGAACGTCGTCTCGTCCGGGGCGATCATCCCGGCGCGGGCGCCGGCCTCGATGGACATGTTGCAGATCGTCATCCGGGCTTCCATCGAGAGCTTCTCGACGGCCTCACCCCGGTACTCGATCACATAGCCCTGGCCGCCGCCGGTGCCGATCTTGGCGATGACCGCGAGGATCAGGTCCTTGGCCGTCACGTCCTCGGGCAGTTCGCCGTTGACGGTCACCGCCATGGTCTTGAACGGGGACATGGACAGCGTCTGGGTGGCCAGCACGTGCTCGACCTGGGAGGTGCCGATGCCGAACGCCAGCGCGCCGAAGGCACCGTGCGTGGAGGTGTGACTGTCGCCGCACACCACGGTCGTGCCCGGCTGGGTCAGCCCGAGCTGCGGCCCCACGACGTGCACGATGCCCTGTTCGTCGTCGCCCAGCGGGTGCAGCCGCACTCCGAAGTCCGCGCAGTTCTTGCGCAGGGTCTCCAACTGGGCTCGTGAGACCGGGTCGGCGACGGGCTTGTCGATGTCGAGGGTGGGGGTGTTGTGGTCCTCGGTCGCGATGGTGAGATCCGTACGCCGCACGGGCCGCCCCGCCTTCCGGAGCCCGTCGAACGCCTGGGGGCTGGTCACCTCGTGGACCAGGTGCAGGTCGATGAAGAGAAGATCCGGCTCGCCTTCCGCGCGCCTGACGACATGGTCGTCCCAGACTTTCTCCGCGAGTGTGCGTCCCATCACTTTCCCTCCGGCCGGCAACGCTGCCGACCACATGTCGAGATCCGTTCCTCCCCCAGCCTTCGGCCGGGGGGACCCCCGAGAGCGGCGGCCGTATCTCCAGGTTGGCGGGTCGCCGGGAAAATTGAACTTGCGTTTCACACTATGAGACGCGAGTATCGACGCATGGACAACTCTAGTGGCGTCGGCGTTCTCGACAAGGCGGCTCTGGTACTGAGCGCTCTGGAGTCCGGTCCGGCCACCCTCGCCGGGCTGGTCGGAGCGACCGGTCTCGCGCGCCCCACGGCGCACCGGCTCGCGGTGGCCCTCGAACACCACCGCATGGTGGCCCGCGACATGCAGGGCCGTTTCATACTCGGCCCCCGGCTCGGGGAACTGGCGGCTGCGGCAGGCGAGGACCGGCTCCTGGCCTCGGCCGGCCCGGTACTCACCCACCTGCGGGATGTGACGGGCGAGAGCGCCCAGCTCTACCGGCGCCAGGGCGACCAGCGCATCTGCGTGGCCGCCGCCGAGCGGCTCTCGGGGCTGCGCGACACCGTTCCGGTCGGCTCGACGCTGCCGATGAAGGCGGGCTCGGCCGCGCAGATCCTCATGGCCTGGGAGGAGCCCGAGCGGCTGCACCGCGGCCTCCAGGGCGCCCGCTTCACCGCGACCGCGCTCTCGGGCGTGCGGCGCAGGGGCTGGGCCCAGTCCATCGGCGAGCGCGAGCCGGGCGTCGCCTCCGTCTCCGCACCCGTGCGGGGCCCCTCCAACCGCGTGGTGGCCGCTGTCTCGGTCTCCGGCCCCATCGAGCGTCTGACTCGCCACCCAGGCCGTATGCACGCCCAGGCCATCGTGGACGCGGCGGCCCGCCTGAGCGAGTCCCTGCGCCGACCCGGCTGACGAGCTGCCGCGCCCACCCTGCGGGGCCTGGGCGCGGCACGACGAAGGCCCCGCACCATCAGGTGCGGGGCCTTCCTTGATCGAGTACCCCCGACCGGATTCGAACCGGCGCTACCGCCTTGAGAGGGCGGCGTGCTAGGCCGCTACACAACGGGGGCCCTAGCTGATCCTGATCTTCCTGACCCAGAATCCGTACCCCCGACCGGATTCGAACCGGCGCTACCGCCTTGAGAGGGCGGCGTGCTAGGCCGCTACACAACGGGGGCCTCGATCTTGCAGAATGCAGATCGCGCTGGGCTACCAGGACTCGAACCTAGACTAACTGAACCAGAATCAGTCGTGCTGCCAATTACACCATAGCCCACCAAAACGCAACCCCGGACGGGGATTTTGTTTGGTTTACCGCCTTCGGTTCGGCCGGTGTGGCCTGCCCCGTTCGGCGACAGGAAGAACATTACCCGATGGGGGACGGTGCTCCAAAACGGGTTCCGCCGCCTGACGGGCCTCGCGCGAAGGGCTCCGGGACTGCTCCGAGGTCACTTCGGAGCCCCTCGCGCACAGCGCGCTCTCAGGCGCCGTCGGCCAGCTTCGTCAGTGCCGCGTCGATCCGCTCCAGGGTGCGGTCCTTGCCCAGGACCTGGAGGGACTCGAAGAGGGGCAGGCCGACCGTGCGCCCGGTCACGGCGACGCGGACCGGGGCCTGCGCCTTGCCGAGCTTGAGGCCGTGTTCCTCACCGGCGCCCAGGACGGCCTCCTTGAGGGAGTCGGGCGAGGTCCAGTCGGCGATGTCCAGCTTGGCGCGGGCAGTGCGCAGCAGGTCGGCCGAGCCCTCCTTCATCGCCTTCTGCCAGGACTTCTCGTCCTCGACAGGCTCGTCCAGGAACAGGAAGTCCACATTGGCGGTGATGTCGGACAGCACCGTGAGGCGGGTCTGGGCCAGCGGCGCCAGTTCCTCGAACGCCCGCTGGGAGAAGCTCTCCTCGGGCCAGGGCGCGTACGGGGCCTTCAGCCACGGCTCGCAGGCCGCGACGAAGTCCTTCTCCGGCAGCTCGCGCAGGTGCGTGGCGTTGATCGCCTCGCACTTCTTCAGGTCGAAGCGGGCCGGGTTGGCGTTGACGTCGTGGATGTCGAAGGCGGCGACCATCTCGTCCATGGAGAAGATGTCGCGGTCCTCGGAGATCGACCAGCCCAGCAGGGAAAGGTAGTTGAGCAGCCCCGAGGGCAGGAACCCGCGCTCGCGGTAGAGGTTGAGAGAAGACTGCGGGTCGCGCTTGGACAGCTTCTTGTTGCCCTCACCCATGACGTAGGGAAGGTGTCCGAACTCCGGGACCCGCTTGGCGACGCCCAGTTCCATGAGCGCCTTGTAGAGCGCGATCTGGCGGGGGGTGGAGGAGAGCAGGTCCTCGCCGCGCAGCACGTGTGTGATGTCCATCAGCGCGTCGTCCACCGGGTTGACGAGCGTGTAGAGCGGGGCGCCGTTGGTGCGCAGGATGCCGTAGTCGGTCACGTTCTCCGGCTGGAAGGTGATCTCGCCGCGTACCAGGTCGGTGAAGGTGAGCGGCTCGTCCGGCATCCGGAAGCGGACGACGTGGCTGCGGCCCTCGGTCTCGTACGCGGCGATCTGCTCGCCGGTCAGCTCGCGGCAGCGGCCGTCGTAGCCGGAGGGGCGGCCTTCCTTGCGGGCGGCCTCGCGGCGCTGCTCCAGCTCCTCGGCCGTGCAGTAGCAGGGGTAGGCGTAGCCGCCGTCCAGCAGCCTGCGCGCGATGTCCGCGTAGATCTCCATCCGCTGGGACTGGCGGTAGGGGCCGTGCGGGCCGCCGCCCGCGACGAAGTCGCCGTCGGACACCTCCGGTCCCTCGTCCCAGTCGAGGCCGAGCCAGCGCAGCGAGTCCAGCAGCTGTTCGTACGACTCCTCCGAGTCGCGCGCCGCGTCGGTGTCCTCGATGCGGAAGACCAGGGTGCCACCGGTGTGCCGGGCGTAGGCCCAGTTGAACAGGGCGGTGCGCACCAGGCCCACGTGGGGGTTGCCGGTCGGGGAGGGGCAAAAACGCACGCGGACGTCCGCGCCCGTCGCGCCGCCGGCGGCGTTGCCCCCGGAGAACTCAGTAGTCACGCTTGATCACCTTGTTGGTGAGAGTGCCGATGCCTTCGATGGTGACGGCGACCTCGTCGCCGACGTTCAGGGGGCCGACACCCGCGGGGGTGCCGGTGAGGATGACGTCGCCCGGCAGGAGGGTCATCGCCTCGGTAAGGTGCACGACGAGGTCCTCGATGGACCTCACCAGCTCGCTGGTGCGGCCGAGCTGGCGCTGCTCGCCGTTGACGGTGCACATGATGCCGAGGTCCGCCGCGTCCAGCTCCGTCTCGGTCCAGGGGCCCAGCGGGCAGGAGCTGTCGAAGCCCTTGGCGCGGGCCCACTGGTTCTCGCTGCGCTGGATGTCGCGCGCGGTGACGTCGTTGGCGCAGGTGTAGCCCAGGATGACGTCCTTGACGCGCTCGCGGGGCACGTCCTTGCACAGGCGGCCGATGACGACGGCCAGCTCGGCCTCGTAGTGCACCTCGGACGAGAAGGACGGGTACACAATCGGGTCCCCCGGGCCGATGACCGAGGTGGAGGGCTTGAAGAAGACGACGGGGGTGTCCGGGACCTCGTTGCCCAGCTCCTTGGCGTGCTCGGCGTAGTTCCTGCCGATGGCGACGACCTTGTTGGGGAGCACGGGCGGCAGGAGGCGGACCTTGTTCAGGGGGAGTTTCTGGCCCGAGCGCTCGAAGTCCGCGAAGGGGTGGCCCTTGATGATGTCCAGGACGGGGCCGCCGTCTGTGGTGGCGTCCCCCTCCACGACACCGAACCCTACGGTTCCGTCTAGTGAGAATCTGGCGATGCGCACGGAGGCTGTGTCCTTCGCTGGGAGTGCTCTTCGGGCTGACGCCCCAGCGTATTCCACTCGCCGCGGGGGCGGGCGCTGGGCTTTGCCGCCCTTCCCCCACCTCCAGCCTCCGGCCGAGGACCCCCGTCTTCCCCTTCCGCCTGGCCCGGCCCGCGCTGTCCCCCGCTGCCCCCACTCCCCCGGCCGCCGGCCGGTGCCCCGGTGGGGGCGCTCGTCAGCGGAGCCGGGCCATCAGGGCGTGCTCGACCAGGGTGATCAACGCGCTCTTCGCGTCCGCGCGGTGGCGGGCGTCGGTGGTGATGATCGGGGCGTCCGGACCGATCTGGAGGGCTTCGCGGACCTCCTCCGGGGAGTAGGGCTGATGCCCGTCGAATCCGTTGAGCGCGATGACGAAGGGCAGTCCGCTGTTCTCGAAATAGTCCACCGCCGGGAAGCAGTCCGCCAGGCGGCGGGTATCCACCAGCACAACCGCGCCGATCGCACCACGCACCAGGTCGTCCCACATGAACCAGAACCGGTCCTGACCCGGCGTACCGAACAGGTACAGGATCAGGTCCTGGTCCAGGGTGATACGGCCGAAGTCCATGGCCACCGTGGTGGTGGTCTTGTCCGCGGTGTGGGTCAGGTCGTCGATACCCGCCGAGGCGGAGGTCATGACGGCCTCGGTACGCAGCGGGTTGATCTCCGAGACCGCGCCGACGAAGGTCGTCTTGCCCACGCCGAAGCCACCGGCCACCACGATCTTCGCGGAGGTCGTGGAGCGGGCTGTCGTACCCCCGACGGGCCCGCCGCTAGAGCTTCCGAAGTCCACTGAGCACCCTTTCGAGCAGTGTCACGTCTGGTTGGCCGTCGGCGCTGGTCGTCTCGCCGCCGGGCTGGTGGATGGCGACGAGTCCGGCCTCGGCCAAGTCGGCGACGAGGATCCGGGCGACGCCGAGCGGGATGGTCAACAGTGCGGAGATCTCGGCGACCGACTTGATCTCGTAGCACAGGCGGCAGATGCGCTGGTGCTCCGGGAGCTGACCCTGGAGCTGTGCGGCTTCGGCCGTGGTGTGCACCAGTGCCTCGATGGCGAGCTGGTAGCGGGGACGGGTCCGGCCGCCCGTCATGGCGTACGGCCGCACCAGTGGCTGCTGCGGCGGTACCGAATACGGGTCACCGTGGTCGGCGGTGCCGGATGTCTCACCGGGCGTGGGCTCCACCGGCTGGATGCGGGGGGGCTGCGGCTGGTGGGGGTGGGCCTCTGGCTGGTACGGCTGAGGCTCGTGCGAAGGGTGCGGCTGGTGGGATTCAGACTGAGCGCCGTGCCCGCCGCCGTACTGGGGCTGCGGGTACTGGCTCTGCTCCTGCCGCATCCACTGTTCCCCGGGCCCCGGCTGTCCCATGTGGCCTGACTGCCCCGGCTGCCCCGGCAGGCCGTGCTGTCCCGCGTGCGGGTACTGCGGCTGCTGGAGCCGCTGCGACGGCCGCGTGCGCTGCGGCGGCCGGGGCTGGGCGGGCGGCTGGGGCGAGGAGGAGGTCTGCACGGACTCGCTGGGCGCGGAGGGGAAGTTGAAGCGGTTCAGGAAAGGCACGTCCCCGCCCGCGGCGGCGGACTGGGCGTCCTGCGGCTGCTGTGGGCCGCTGTCGTACGACGACGGACCTCCTGGGGGCGTTGCCACGTTTCCTCCTCCGGCTCACGGACATACGGGCCGCTGCGTCTGGTTCGGGGCTGTCCCTGCTCTCTCAACGCTCGTGCTCGGCACCGCGTCCCCGCACTTTATGGTGCCCGGACGTGATGTGCACTGCCGTCCGGCGGTTGAGTCCTAGTTGAGAAGACTGCCCTGCAGTTCGGCGCGCAGGTCCGGGGTGAGGACGTTTCCGGCGCGGTCCACGAGCAGCGCCATCTCGTATCCGACAAGACCGATATCGGCCTCCGGGTGGGCGAGGACGGCGAGGGAGGAGCCGTCCGAGATGGACATGATGAACAGGAAGCCACGCTCCATCTCCACCACGGTCTGGTTGACCGAACCGCCCTCGAAGATGCGGGAGGCGCCCGCGGTGAGCGAGGTCAGCCCCGAGGCGACCGCCGCCAACTGGTCGGCGCGATCCCGCGGGAAGCCCTCGGACATCGCGAGCAGAAGTCCGTCGGCGGAGACCACCACCGTGTGCGACACCCCTGGGGTGCTCTCCACGAAGTTGGTGATCAACCAGTTCAGGTTCTGCGCCGCCTGGCTCATCGGGCTCACACTAACGCTCCTGATCGTAGGTGCTGCCGGGGCCGAAGCCCTGTCGGTCATTCTGGTTGGCGTCGCCCGCTGTGCGCCCTCGGCGGACGCCACGGTGCAGGTTGCTCAGTCTTCCGCGCACGTCCTCGGGTGCGCGGGAGACCGAGGGTCCGCCCTGCGGGCTCTCTTCCGCGGCGCCCTCGACCAGGTTGGCCCTGGGCACCCGCCGCGGCAGGCCGGACGAGGTGACGCCGCCGGCCTGGGGAGCACGCAACTGTCCGGCCCTGTCCCAGCGTTCGTCGTTGGGGGACCGCCGGTGGGTTCCGGTTTCCTCCTGCGACGAGGGCTGTACGGCCTGCTCGGGCGAGTTGCCCAAGCCGTCGGGACGGGCCTGGTGTTGCGCTGTCTGAGCCCCTTCCTGCTGCGGTCGCCCCGGCTCACGACGTGGAAGACCAGCATCGGTAGTGGAGCGGTAGCTGCTCGGGAGGGGACCCGGACGGTCGAAGCCTACGCGGTCCTGCTCCCCCTCGGGAATGCCGGGAGCAGATTCCGCTTCTGACTGCTGCGCAGCGTACTGGCCCCCGTACAGGCCCTGTTGGGGAGCGACCGGGCCCAGCGCGGGCTGCCCGGCGGGCAGCCCGTAGGGCGTCGTGGAGGGCTGCTCAGGGGGCGCAGCGGCGGACTGCTCGTGCCACGCGGCACCCGCTTCGTACGGCTGCTCGTACGGCGCCTGCGCGGGCCGCTGTCCGTACGGCGTGTCCGCGGGCTGCCCGTAGGGCGTCCGCGCGGGCTGTCCGCCATAGGGCGACGGGGCCTGCCGCTGCCCGTAGGGGTCGGCCAGCTCCGACGGCGACTGCTGGAACCGAGGCTGGGGCTGTGGGGGCTGGGCGTACGGCTGTTGCGGGTGGTGCTGGCCGCCGGCGCCGTAGGGCTGTCCGTACGACCCGCCGGCGGCTTCGCCGCCCTCGCCGCCCGACGGGAGCTGCGGGGACTCGCCGCGCTGCTGGGCCCCCAGCGCCGCACGGCGCTCCTCCCGCCGCCGGGAGCGGCCCACCGGGCCCAGCGAGGAGAGATCGTCGGAGGCGCCGTAGCGCGAGTCGTCGAAGCCGAGTTCGGCTGCCGATGGAGAGGATCCGACAGGCGACGGGCCAGCGGGCCGGCTGCCCGGCTGTTCGGGCACGATCCGCGAGACCGAGAACTCCTCCTCGGGGCCGTCCTCACCGCCGCCGCCGTGTGTGATGTCGTCGGGGAGCATCACCAGCGAGGTGGTGCCGGCCTGTTCCCCGGAGGGGCGCAGCTGGACGCGGATGCTGTGCCGGTCGGCGAGGCGGCCGACCACGAACAGGCCCATGCGCTGGGAGATCGTGGCGTCCACGGTGGGCGGGTTGGCCAGCTTGTGATTGATGTCCGCGAAGTCCTCGGCGGTCAGGCCGATTCCCTTGTCGTGGATCTCGATCATCATCCGGCCGTCGGGCAGCCGTGTCGCGGTCACCCGCACCCTGGTCTGCGGCGAGGAGAAGGAGGTGGCGTTCTCCAGCAGCTCGGCCAGCAGGTGCACGAGGTCGTTGACGACCTGGGCGTGGATGTCGGTCTCGGGAACCCCGGAGATCTCGATGCGCTCGTAGTGCTCCACCTCGGAGGCGGCGGCGCGCAGGATGTCCACCAGCGGGACGGGCTCGCTCCAGCGGCGGCCGGGCTCCTCGCCCGCGAGGACCAGCAGGTTCTCGCCGTTGCGGCGCATGCGCGTGGCGATGTGGTCCATCCGGAAGAGCTTTTGGAGCTGCTCCGGGTCGGCCTCGCCGCTCTCCATCTCGGAGACGAGGCCCAGCTGGCGCTCGATGAGGCCCTGGTTGCGGCGCGAGAGGTTGGTGAAGATCGCGTTGACGTTGCCGCGCAGCAGCGCCTGTTCGGCGGCGAGCCGCACGGCCTCGCGGTGCACCTGGTCGAAGGCGCGTGCCACCTCGCCGATCTCGTCCCGGCTGGTGAGCGGGATGGGCTGGACACGGGTGTCCACCCGGCCGGGATCGGTGCGGGAGAGCTGATCGACCAGCGCCGGGAGCCGCTGCTCGGCGACGTCGAAGGCGGCGGTGCGCAGGCTGCGCATGCTGCGGCTCATCGAGCGGGCCATCCGGCCGGCGATGACGAACGCGAACAGCAGCGCGACCAGCACGACCGAGGAGTTGATGATCGCGTTGCGCCGGGCGTCGGAGGCGATCTGCCGGGCTTCGTCCACCGCGTGCCGCGTCAGCTGCTTCTCGACGGCGCGGTAGGCGTCGAAGGTACCGGTGGAGGCGGTGAACCAGCTCTGGGTGGTGATGCCCGCCGAGCGCAGCTCTCCCCGGCCCGGGTCGCTGCCGATGGTCTCGGTCATCTTGTCCAGGGAGGGCGGGGCGACGAAGTGTCTGCCGTTGCTGGTGGCCTCGTCCCTGGCGTCCTGGACCCGCTTGCGGCCCGCGTCCTTGGCCTTGGCCGTCTCGTCCTTGAGCAGCTGGACATCCTCCGGGCGCCCCCCGGAGGTGTACTCGCCCTGCGCGATGCGCTCCAGATAGTGATACGAGGCCAGCGCGGTGAGCAGTTGCTTCTTGTTCTTGCCCGATCCCGGCTCGACCAGCAGGTGGACGCCGATGGAGCGCTGGAGGGACTCGGCGGCCTTCGCCAGGGAGATGGCGTAGACGGTGCGGCCGTAGGAGGTGATGTTGCCCGTACCCAGACCCAGCTCATTGGCGAACTCCATGAGCGGGTGCTGGATGGTGACGTAGCCCTCTTCCGTCTCCGCCCCGCTCATATCCTTGGTGTACGCGCTCTCGCGCAGCACCGGCAGCCGGGGCTCGACCTTCTCGAAGCCCCTGAGACGGCGCTTGAGACCGGGGTTGTCGGGCAGCTGGGAGACGGCGCTCTTGAACTTCTTGGCCGCCCGGTCGGTCGCTGCCCGGGCGCTGCGCACCTCGGGGTCCTTCCGGTCGCCCTTGAGGAGGGGTTCGGCGGTGCGGTCGCGCTCGTCGATGAGGGCGTTGCCGTAGTCGGCGGCTGCCTGGACGAGTTCGGCGGTGCGCTGGGCCTCTTTCGCGTCCTGCCATCTGGCGAAGTCCGATTCGACCTTGAAGCCGCCGAAGACGAGGGCGACCAGGACGGGGATGAGCAAGATGGCGTTCAGCCGGGTGGGCACGCGCCAGTTGCGCACCGACAGTCTGCCGCCGCTGCTGGGCTGCGCTGCCGGGGGCATCGTCGCATGGGGCCCCTGCGGCGCCGCGGCGCGTGACGGCGGGGTGAAGTTCCCCCTCGACCCGTCAGGGCCCCCGTCTCGTGGGCCCGGCGTTCCCTTCCTGGATCGCCTCACTCGACTTCTCACCTCTCGGCGCTCGGCGCCCCCTGGTCAGCTTGCGCTCTGGACTACTGCTGAGTCCGGGAATTCCAGCACGTCAGGGCCGTTCACTCAAAACACTTGACGAATACGCAGGGAGATGGAAGGCGGGTACGGAAAAACGGGCATTGGGGCCGTCGCACGCCAAATGGCCTCGATTTCATGCGCAGAGCGAGACGTTCCGCTCGCCTGTTGTGTTCACACGGTCGCAATTGCCTGTCGAAACGTTATGAAGGCGAAGCCGGACATGGCGAATAACACAGCCACGGAAGGCGGCATTCCACCGCCCGGGACACCGGCGTGTCGGCGTCGGTGACCGGGCGGTTTCCCGTCCGGCTGTGTGCGCGGGCCGCGAACGGCCCCTGGCGCCCCGGGTCCGGCGCCGGGAGCGAGCCGTCCGGGACGCGCCGGGAGGGGTGCGCCGTGGGCGCCGGTACACGGGGCGCGGGGCCCGCGCCCCCAGGGCTCCGGCACTACCGGCCGGCCCCGGGCCACCATCGGCCCGCTGGGCCCTCCGAGGCCGCTGGGCTCTCTGGCCCCGCTGGGCCCGCCTACTTGAGGCGGGCGAGCAGCGCGTGCTCCACGAGGGTGATCAGTCCGCTCTTCGCCTCGGCACGGTGGCGGGCGTCGGTGGTGATGATCGGGGCGTCCGGACCGATCTGCAAAGCCTCCCGGACCTCCTCCGGAGAGTAGGGCTGATGCCCGTCGAATCCGTTGAGCGCGATGACGAAGGGCAGTCCGCTGTTCTCGAAATAGTCCACCGCCGGGAAACAATCCGCCAGGCGGCGGGTATCCACCAGCACAACCGCGCCGATCGCACCACGCACCAGGTCGTCCCACATGAACCAGAAACGATCCTGACCCGGCGTACCGAAGAGATACAGAATCAGATCGTCATCGAGCGTGATACGGCCGAAGTCCATGGCCACGGTCGTGGTCGTCTTGCCCGCCGTGTGGGTCAGGTCGTCGATACCCGCCGAGGCGGAGGTCATGACGGCCTCGGTACGCAGCGGGTTGATCTCCGAGACCGCGCCGACGAAGGTCGTCTTGCCCACGCCGAAGCCACCGGCCACCACGATCTTCGCGGAGGTCGTGGAGCGCCCCGCCGCGGGCATGCCGTAACCCTGCTGGCTCGCCTGCCCCATGGAGCCCATGGGGCCCACCGGCGGGGCCGGCCGACGTCCGGTCGGGTCCATCTGCGGGCTAGAGCTTGCGAAGTCCACTGAGCACCCTTTCCAGCAAGGTCACATCGGGGGCACCGCCGGGCTCCGAGCTGCTGCCGGGCTGATGGATGGCCACCATTCCGGCCTCGGCGAGGTCGGCGACGAGGATCCGGGCCACACCGAGCGGTATGGCGAGCAGCGCGGAGACCTCCGCGACCGACTTCACCTCCCGGCACAGGTGGCATATCCGCTGGTGCTCGGGCAACAGCCCCTGTAGCTGCATCGGATCCGCGCTGGTGCTGACCAGGGCCTCGATGGCGAGCTGGTAACGCGGCCGGGTACGCCCACCCGTCATGGCGTAGGGGCGCACCAGTGGCTGGTCGCCCTCACCTCCGTACGACGCGTGGGGATTGGGCACGCCGTACGGGTCGGGCGAGGCGGGCGGCGGGGTCATGGCTCCTCCGAGCGAGGCATGTGGTCGGCTGGCGGACTGTGGTGCTCAAGTGGGGGGAGCTTGCTGGTCAGTTGAGGATGCTCCCCTGGAGCTCCGCGCGGACATCCGGGGTCAGTACCGCTCCGGCCCGGTCCACCAGCAGGGCCATCTCGTAGCCGATCAGGCCGATGTCCGCTTCGGGGTGGGCGAGGACAGCGAGGGAGGAGCCGTCCGAGATGTTCATGATGAACAGGAAGCCACGCTCCATCTCCACCACGGTCTGATTGACCGAACCGCCCTCGAAGATGCGGGAGGCGCCCGCGGTGAGCGAGGTCAGCCCCGAGGCCACCGCCGCCAACTGATCAGCACGATCCCGCGGGAAGCCCTCGGACATCGCGAGCAGAAGTCCGTCGGCGGAGACCACCACCGTGTGCGACACCCCTGGGGTGCTCTCCACGAAGTTGGTGATCAACCAGTTCAGATTCTGCGCCGCCTGGCTCATCGGACTCAACTAACGCTCCTGCTCGTAAGTGGGGCCAATGCCACGGCCGTCCGTACCGGCCTGGCGGCCCTGCTGGATACCGCGGCGCAGATTTGTCAGCCTGCCGCGCACATCGTCGGGCGAGCGCGAGACCTGCGGGCCGGACTGTGCGGAGGACTGCTGCTGTGCGGTGCCCGCGACCAGGTTGGCGCGGGGTACGCGGCGCGGCAGACCCGACGTGGTGACTCCGCCCGCGGCCGGCTGCCGGACCTGTTCGGCCCGGCGCCAGCGCTCGTCGTTGGGCGCGGCACCCCAATTGGCGCCGCTGTCGGCCGTGTTGGCGACCTGGCCCGGGATGCCCGGCCCGTCCGGGGTACCGGGCCGGCCTTGGGCGCCGCCTTCCGGGATGCCGCGCGCCGTCTGGCGCTGGGGCATCGGGGGGACGGCCGCCGCTGCGGGCCCGGCCGGACGCGGGGCGGACCCCTGCGGCTGCGGGCCCGGGCCCTGCTGCGCGGGCTGCGGGGACGGCAGTTGCTGGTACGGCTCCGGCTGCTGACGCGGCGGCTGTTGCTGCCCCGTCAGCTCCCGCGACTCCGGCTCTCCCTGCCACTGCTGGCCCTGGGCCGGGTCGGCGGCCGCGTCCTGCGGGGGCTGTGTGCGGTCCGCGTCCCGGAACCAGTTGGATTCCATCGACGCGAAGATCGGCGTCGGCGCGTCGGCCGGAGCCGGCGGGCCGGAAGGTATGCCGTCGGGCGCGTACGAGGGTCCGGCCGGGCCGCCGAAGGTGCCTTGGCCCCCGTCGGGGAGGCCACCGGGGCTCGTGTAGCCGGGCCTGGCGTGCTCGCCCGTGGTGTCGGGCTCGTCGTGTCCGCGCGGCGCGTCCTCGTCTCCAGGGCTCTGCTCGGCCCTGGCCCAGCTGGGGCGGCCCTGCTCGGGCTCGTTCGGCCCGGTGCCGGAGGGGCCGGTGCCGGAGGGGCCGCCCGGGCGTCCGGCGGCGCTGCCGGGGACGCCGAGGTCCGAGTACGACGGGCGCGCGAACTGGCCGGTGGTGCCGGGACCTTCGGGCTGGGCGTACTCACCGGTCTCCGAGGAGCGCCCCTGTGCCGTCGGCTGTGCGGGCTGCTGGGGTCGCACGAACTGGCCTGTCCGCTCCGGCCCGTCGGGGCCGCCCCGCTGCGACGGCGGCTGTGCGTGCTGCCCGGTTCTGTCGGGGCCTTCGGGGCTCACCTGGGGGAACTGCCCGGTGCTGCCGGGGCCTTCGGTGGCGCCCCGCTGCGACTGCGGCTGCGGGTACTGGCCGGTGCTGTCGGGGCCGTCGGGCGTGACGCGCGGGAACTGGCTGGTGTCGCCGGGGCCTTCGGAGGTGATCCGGGGGAACTGGCTCGTATCGCCCGGACCGCCCTGCGGGGGACCGCCCGGGCGGGCGTACTCCCCCGTCTCCGACGGCCCGCCCGCCTGCGGCAGAGCGAACTGGCCCGTATGACCCGGGCCGTCCGGACGCGGCTGCTGGAACTGACCCGACTGCCCGGCACCGTCCGGGCCACCCGGCTGCGGGTACTGACCCGACTGGCCAGGCCCGTCCGGGCTGACCTGGGGGAACTGACTCGTATCGCCCGGACCGCCCTGACCGGTCTGCGAGGGGCCGCCGGGCAGCTCGGCCGCCGGGCCGCCGCGACCGGCGAGCGGGGGGTTGCTGGGGCTGCCGGGTGCCTGGCCGGGGCCGGGCGGGGAGGGCGGGGCACCGAAGAAGTTGACGCCGCTTTCCGCCGCGCCGCCCTGGCTGCCCGGGCCGCCCTGACCGCCGGGGGCTTCGCCGCTTCCGGGCAGGGCGGGGCGCTGCGAACTGCCGGAGACCTGACCGCGCGGCGGCACGGAGCCCAGCCGGGAGGTCGAGCCGGTGCCGGTGCCCGCACCCGCGCCCGCACCGAGGCCCGGAGCACCGGGGCCGCCCTGCGGGCCGCGCTGGAGGGCCGCCGCGAGGTTGCCGCCCTTCTGTGCGCGCGGCGGGGGCGCGCTGCCGGGGCCGCCGGCGGCGCCGGGCCTGCCCTTGGGACCCTGCGCTCCGCCCTGGGCGACATCGACGGGGAGCATGACCAGCGCGGTCGTGCCGCCGGAGTCGGAGGGGCGCAGCTGGATGCGGATGCCGTGCCGCAGGGAGAGGCGGCCGACCACGAACAGGCCCATGCGGCGGGAGACGGAGACGTCCACCGTCGGCGGGTTGGCCAGCCGCTCGTTGATCGCGGACAGGTCCTCGGGCGAGAGGCCGATGCCGGTGTCGTGGATCTCGATGAGCACCCGGCCGTCGGGCAGGGCGTGACCGGTGACCTTGACCTTGGTCTGCGGCGAGGAGAAGGAGGTGGCGTTCTCCAGCAGCTCGGCGAGCAGGTGCACGAGGTCGTTGACGACGCGGCCGGCGACCTCGGTGGCGGGCACCGAGTTCAGCTCGATGCGCTCGTACTGCTCCACCTCGGAGGCGGCGGCACGCAGGACGTCCACCAGCGGGACGGGGCGCGTCCAGCGGCGGCCGGGCTCCTCGCCGGCGAGGACCAGCAGGTTCTCGCCGTTGCGGCGCATGCGGGTGGCGAGGTGGTCGAGCTTGAAGAGCGAGGAGAGCTGGTCGGGATCGGCCTCGCGGGACTCCAGTTCGGAGATGAGCGAGAGCTGACGCTGGATCAGGCCCTGGCTGCGGCGCGAGAGGTTGGTGAACATCGCGTTGACGTTCCCCCGCAGCAGCGCCTGTTCGCCCGCCAGCCGGACCGCCTCGCGGTGCACGTCGTCGAACGCCGCGGCGACCTTGCCGATCTCGTCCCGGCTGTGCACGCCGACGGACTCGACGGAGGTGTCCACATCCTGCGGCTCGGCCTCGGACATCTGCTTGACCAGCTCGGGCAGGCGCCTGCGGGCGACGTCCTGCGCCGTGTCCTGGAGGCGGCGCAGCGAGCGGACCATGGAGCGGGCGACGACGAAAGCGCCGACCAGGGAGATGCCGAGGACGAGGAGGATGAGCGCGCCGCTGATGAGCGCCTCGCGCTGGGCCTCGGCGCGCAGTTCGCGGGCCTGCTGCTCCATCTTGGACAGCAGGGTGCGCTCGATCTTGCCCATGGCGTCGATCTTGGACGCGTCCTGGTCCATCCAGTCGACGAAGGTGCGCTTCTGCTTCTTGATCGCGTCCGGGCTGTGCAGCATCCGGTCGCGGTACTTGTCCGCCATCTCGATGTTGACGTCGCCGCCGTCGAGCGCCTTGGCGAGGGAGTTGTACTTCTCCTCGCCGTAGATCTGGCCGAAGCTGTTCAGCTCGGCGCTCTCACTGTCGGTGGCGGTCCTGGCGTAGAGGCGGTCGCTCTCGGAGAGCTGCGGGTTGGGCTGGTGCGCCAGACCGGCGGAGATGATCGCGCGCTGGATGGAGGCGAACTCCTTGGCGCTGGAGAAGGCGGCCAGGGCACGGGTGCTCTGGATCATCTCCGAGTTGCTCGTCGCCTGCGCCATGTCCTGGGAGAGGGACAGCAGCGACTCGATGAGCTGGTTGTAGCTGTTGACCGTCTGCGAGACGTAGTTCTGGTTCTTGTAGGCGCGCTCGCGGATGGTGTTGATGTCGTTGAGCTGACGGGTGATGTCCAAGACGGTCGACTGGACGCCCGCCATCACCTTGTCGCTGCCGTCGATGTCGCCGGAGGCTTCCTTGAAGGACTGGAAAGCCTTGTCGGTCTGCTCGCGGGGCGCGACGACCAGGTCGTCCTTCTCGTTCCCCGTGCTGACCAGGGGGCCGGCGGAGCGGTCGCGCTCCTCCTGGAGGGCGGCGGCAAGCTCGGTGGCCTGCTCCGTCATCTCGGTCAGCCGCTTCATGTTGTCGAGCTGATCGATGTTGCTGAGCGAGCTGGAGATGCGCATGCCGCCGAGCGTGGTGGCGGCGATGACCGGGAGGGTCAGCAGGGAGACGAGGCGGGTGCTGATGCGCCAGTTGCGCAGGGCCGCGCGCGAGCCGACATCGGGGAGGGCGTTGGCGGCGGGAGGGGCACTACCCTTGGCGGACTTGCCCGCCTTACCTGCCTTGCCGCTCTTCTCGGACTTGGCCGCCTTGCCCGGCTTCCCGGACTTGCCCTCTCCGGCCTTGCCCTGCTTCGTCTGCTTGGCCTGCTTGCCCGCGACTCCGCCTCCCGGGCCCTGAAGTTCGGCGGACGGGCCGTTCGCACCCTGGGAAGGCGCGCCGGGCGCACCCTCCTGGGCGCGCTGGGGCTGCGACCCTCGGTCGGCCGAGCCGCGCGCCTCCGGGTCCCCCTCGGCGCTGCCATCCCTCTTGAAACGTCCCTGCACTAGCGTCGCAACCTCTGGACCAGGCGTCCCCCCGCTTGGACGGCGGGACGGTATCGAGTCGTGGGGGTTCCAAGGCCCCCCTGGCGGTCGTGATGACCGGCGCGTCCCCTCATCACCGTCGCGCGGCGCCGCACTGCGCCAAACGCGCGCCGGTCTGTGTCGTCCTGCGGCGGTCCGTGGAATTCCAGCACAGTGCCGGATCTCCAACAAGGGCTGTGGATAACTGGTGGAGATCCGTCACCGATCGCTCACCACGTCTCACGGGGAGTAGAAGAGGGGTCCGAAATTCCGGATTTTTACCTACGCGAAACCCAGCGGCACGCAGTGCCCAACTAGCAAGCAGTGGACGCGTATTGCGCCATAAGCCCGCTCTGTCCGATTAAGGAGCCGGATTCAACGATTCCTTATGTCGCTTTTGGTAACGGGTTCGTGAGCAAACTCACAGTACGCACGTTGCCTACGTCACGTCTCAAGTGGGAATAGCGCGCCTACTCTCAGCCTTTACACAACGTACTGAAGTGACAAGCCGAGCAAGCCGAACGAGGTAAGGGCACAGTGAAGTCCACCTTGACCATGCACAACATAGCCAACCCGCGTCGCACCACTCTGGCGCACCTCAAGGACGCGGATGAGCTGACGACCCGGGCCGTCGCCGCGGCCGAGGCGGACGAAGCACGCGAGTCCGCGGGGCTTCCCGAGGCCGACGCCGCGGCCGAGCTCCCCCGGAGCACCGCCAACCCCCGCCGCACCGTGCTGGTGGACGCCCCGGCGGACTGAGCCGGAGGCCCGCGCTCCCGCCGCAGGCGGCCCGCACCCCCAGGGGCCACACACCGGCGCCCCGCGCGGGGACAGCGACAAGCGGCAGAGCGCCGGAAAGCCGCACACACGACAGCGCGTGCGGGAAGTCCGAAGAGGACTCCCGCACGCGCTGTCGTCGTTGAGCGCTGTTGCGTCCGGAGCTGTTGCGTCCGACGCCCGGAGGGTCTAGCCCTGCCAGCTGTGCGGCGCGCGGAATCCGTGCTGGCGCTCCAGGCGGCGCCAGCCCGCCTTCGTCGTCCGGCCGCGGCGCGCGGGCACCTGGGCGTGCTGCGAGGTGGCGGCGGCACGGGCGAGGAGCAGCGCGGTGACGGCTGCCAGCTCCTCGGCGTTGGCCTCGCCCTTCTCCACCCGGACGAGGCTGCCGACGCGCGCGGCGCCGCCGTCTTCGGTGCTCGGCGAGCCCGTACTGCCAGGCTCCTGGGGGGTGTTGCTCATCGGTACTCCCATCACTGCGGAGGATTGCCGTGCTTGCGGGACGGCAGGTCGGCGTGCTTGTTGCGGAGCATCGCGAGGGAGCGGATGAGGACCTCGCGGGTCTCGGCCGGGTCGATGACATCATCGACCAGACCGCGCTCGGCGGCGTAGTAGGGGTGCATCAGCTCGGACTTGTACTCCTTGACCATGCGGACCCGCATGGCCTCGGGGTCGTCGGCCGCGGCGATCTGCCGGCGGAAGACGACGTTGGCCGCGCCCTCGGCACCCATCACCGCGATCTCGTTGGTGGGCCAGGCGAAGGTCAGGTCGGCGCCGACGGACTGGCTGTCCATCACGATGTAGGCGCCGCCGTACGCCTTGCGCAGGACGACGGAGATGCGCGGCACGGTGGCGTTGCAGTAGGCGTACAGCAGCTTGGCGCCGTGCCGGATGATGCCGCCGTGCTCCTGGTCGACGCCGGGAAGGAAGCCGGGGACGTCCAGCAGGGTGAGGATCGGGATGTTGAAGGCGTCGCACATCTGCACGAAGCGGGCGGCCTTCTCGCTGGCCTCGATGTCCAGCACCCCGGCCAGGGACTGCGGCTGGTTGGCGACGATACCGACGACCTCGCCGTCCATCCGCGCCAGGGCGCAGATGATGTTGGTCGCCCAGCGCTCGTGGACCTCCAGGAAGTCGCCGTCGTCCACCAGCTCTTCGAGGACCTTGCGCATGTCGTAGGGCCGGTTGCCGTCGGCGGGCACCAGGTCCAGCAGGGCATCCGAGCGCCGGTCCGCCGGGTCCTCGGTGGGCTCCGCCGGCGGGTTCTCGCGGTTGTTCTGCGGCAGCAGCGAGAGGAGGTAGCGGACCTCTTCGAGGCAGGTCTCCTCGTCGTCGTAGGCGAAGTGCGCGACACCGGAGGTGGCCGCGTGCACATCGGCACCGCCGAGCCCGTTCTGCGTCACCTCGGCGCCGGTCACCGCCTGGACCACATCGGGTCCGGTGATGAACATCTGCGAGGTCTCCCGCACCATGAAGACGAAGTCCGTCAGCGCCGGGCTGTAGGCGGCGCCGCCGGCGCAGGGGCCGAGCATCACGGAGATCTGCGGGATGACACCGGACGCCTTGGTGTTGCGCTGGAAGATCCCCCCGTATCCGGCGAGCGCGGAGACGCCCTCCTGGATCCGGGCACCGGCACCGTCGTTGAGGGAGACCAGGGGCGCGCCCGCGGCGATCGCCTTGTCCATGATCTTGTGGATCTTGGCGGCGTGCGCCTCGCCGAGCGCGCCGCCGAAGATGCGGAAGTCGTGCGCGTAGACGAAGACCGTCCGGCCGTGCACGGTGCCCCAGCCGGTGATCACTCCGTCCGTGTAGGGCTTCTTGGCTTCGAGGCCGAAGCCCGTGGCGCGGTGCCTGCGCAGCGGCTCGACCTCCCGGAAGCTGCCCTCGTCCAGCAGCAGTTCGATACGCTCGCGCGCGGTCAGCTTCCCCTTGGCGTGCTGGGCCTCGGTGGCCCGCTCACTGGGGCCCCGGTACGCCTCGGCCCGGATCGCGTGCAGTTCGGCGACGCGTCCGCGCGCATCCTGCGCGGGGGCGGTGGAGGGCGCGGCCTCCGTCGTCCGGGGTGACGGCTGGGACAGATCGGTCATGTATAGACCCTACGAAACACACGGGTCGATTGACGTCGTCAGATTCGTACAGTCTCCACGCCCGAATCATGGCCGCGCTGGACAGAACCCGACACCCCCGCCGACGCCAAGCAGTGGTTTCTCTCATCAAGAGCGTCAGGGGTTGTGGGGTCCGCACAGCCACCCGACGGCGGCGGGGTGCCTCCGCGCCCGAGCGGGTCACGCGCTGCCACAGCGCACACCGGAGTGTAGCGCCGTCGCTCCGGCACCCGGTCAGTCGTGCGGCTGGACGCCGGCCCGCAGCAGCCCGTAGGTGTAGCCGTCGTCGAGTGCCTGCCAGGAGGCGGCGATGACGTTGTGGCCGACCCCCACCGTGGTCCACCCCGCGCCGCCGTCGCTCATCGACAGCAGTACCCGGGTGGTGGAGGAGGTGCCTTGGGCGCCTTCCAGGATGCGGACTTTGTAGTCCACCAGCGCCAGCCGGGCCAGCTCCGGGTGCAGGCGCTCCAGTCCGGCGCGCAGTGCGCGATCCAGCGCATCGACGGGGCCGTTGCCCTCGCCGGTGACGACGGCCCGCTCCCCCTTGGCCCACAGCCGGACCGTCGCCTCGTTGACCTGTACGCCGTCGGGGCGCTGCTCGACGATGGTGCGCCAGGACTCCGCGCGGAAGAAGCGGGGGGCGGTGCCGGTGGCGCCGCCGTGCACCTCGTCGCGCAGCAGCAGTTCGAAAGAGGCGTCAGCAGCCTCATACGTATACCCCTTCAGCTCCTGCTCCTTGACCCGCTCGACCACGCGGCCCACCAGTTCGCGATCGCCGCCCAGGTCGTAGCCAAGCTCCTTGCCCTTCAGCTCGACCGAGGCGCGTCCGGCCATGTCGGAGACGAGCATCCGCATGGTGTTGCCGACGAGTTCGGGGTCGATGTGCTGGTACAGGTCGGGGTCGATCTTGATCGCGGAGGCGTGCAGGCCGCCCTTGTGGGCAAAGGCCGAGGTGCCGACGTAGGGCTGGTGGGTGGAGGGGGTGAGGTTGACGACCTCGGCGATGGCGTGTGAGATCCGGGTCGTCTCGGCCAGCGCGCCCTCGGGCAGTACCCGCTTGCCGTACTTCAGCTCCAGTGCGGCCACCACGGGGAAGAGGTTGGCGTTGCCGACCCGTTCGCCGTAGCCGTTGGCGGTGCACTGGACGTGTGTGGCGCCGCCGTCCACGGCCGCGAGGGTGTTGGCGACGGCGCATCCGGTGTCGTCCTGCGCGTGGATGCCCAGCCGGGCGCCGGTGTCGGCGGCGACGGTGCGTACGACGGCCTGGATCTGCGCGGGGATCATACCGCCGTTGGTGTCGCACAGCACGACGACCTCGGCGCCGGCCTCGTGCGCGGTGTGCACGACCTGCTTCGCGTAGCCGGGATCGGCGTGGTAGCCGTCGAAGAAGTGCTCGCAGTCCACGAAGACGCGGCGGCCCTGTTCGCGCAGGTAGGAGACGGTGTCGCGGATCATCGCGAGGTTTTCTTCGAGCGTGGTGCGCAAGGCCAGCTCGACGTGCCGGTCGTGCGCCTTGGCGACCAGGGTGACGACCGGGGCCCGGGAGTCGAGGAGCGCCTTGACCTGCGGATCGATCTGCGCGGGTACGCCCGCCCTGCGGGTGGAGCCGAAGGCCACGAGCTGGGCGTGCCGGAAGTCGATCTCCTGGAGGGCGCGGGCGAAGAACTCGGTGTCGCGCGGGTTGGCGCCGGGCCAGCCGCCCTCGATGAAGCCGACGCCGTACTCGTCGAGGTGACGGGCGATGGTGAGCTTGTCGGCGACGGTCAGGCTGATGCCCTCGCGCTGCGCCCCGTCCCGCAAGGTGGTGTCGAAGACGTGGAAGGCGTCGCTGGGGGCGCCGGGTCGCCCGGTGGCTTCGGTGGTCATGGCTGGTGACTCCTGGCTGGATCAGTGGGTTGCGGAATTATGCGCTCCACTTGCCCCCATCATCCCTCGCGCCGTCCGGTCCCGGCATGGTCGGCCGGAAAACGAAAAAACCCCTCGCGGGTGCGAGAGGTCTGCGCGCGGGTCTGGGGCACGGTGGCCGCTGCCGCACAGGTCTTCCTGCGGCAGTCGGTCACTGCGGACCGGCGCGCCTGCTGCCAATAATCATGACGAACGAGGGCACGGGGGCAGTTTGGCACACAACCACCCCCGCGCCCCTGGGCGTCTCACGATGCGGAAGCTCCGCCCGCCCACCGGGCACGGGTCCGGTTCGGCCCCGGGCTCAGACCTCGCGCAGCCCCTGGTCGCCGGCCTCCGTGACGAAGGAGGCGGCCGTCCTGACCGGCGCGCCGGGGGTGGTGACGGCGGAGACCGTGCGGAAGTCGGCGCGCGCCTCCCCGGGGGTGAGGCGGACGGTCACATAGCCGCGCCTGCCGTTGTAGAACTTCATGTGCGGGTTGGCGCCGGTGTAGTCGGCCCAGTCGGCGGGCTTGTCCTCGCCGTCCTTGCCGCTGGTGATGGAGGTCGCCACGATCTCGGTGCCCAGCGTGCGCGAGTCCTGGTCGCCGAAGTGGCGCTTGATGTCATAGGCGTAGCCCTTGTGCACATCGCCGGTGAGCACCATCAGGTTCTCCACCCCGGCGGCCTCGGCGCCCGCCAGCACCCGCTCGCGGGAGGCGGGGTAGCCGTCCCAGGCGTCCATGCTCAGCTTGTAGGCGGGCGTGCTGTTGGTGCGGCGTTCGCTGAAGGTGACCTGCTGGGGTACGACGTTCCACACGGTGTCCGAGGCCCGCCAGCCGTCGATCAGCCAGCGCTCCTGCGCGGCCCCCGTGATGGTGCGCTGGGGGTCCTCGGACTCGGGCCCCGGCGCGTGTGCGCCGTCGCCGTACGCCTGGTCGGAGCGGTACTGGCGGGTGTCGAGGATGTCGAACTGCGCGAGCGTGCCGAAGCGCAGCCTGCGGTAGAGGCGCATGTCGGGGCCCGAGGGCCGCTGGGGGCGGCGCAGCGGCTGGTTCTCCCAGTAGGCGCGATAGGCGGCGGCCCGGCGCACCAGGAAGTCCGTGGAGGAGCTGTTGTCTTCCGGGATGTCGTCCGCGTAGTTGTTCTCGGTCTCGTGGTCGTCCCAGGTGACGAGGAAGGGGTGTGCGGCGTGTGCGGCCCGCAGGTCGGGGTCGGACTTGTAGAGGGCGTAGCGCAGCCGGTAGTCCTCCAGCGTGACGGTCTCGCGGTCGAAGACGGCCGGGAGGGTGCGGTCGGTGTAGCGGCGGGCGCCGCCGGACGCGTTCACGGCGTATTCGTACAGGTAGTCGCCCAGGTGGAAGACCAGGTCCACGTCCTCCTCGGCGAGGTGGCGGTGCGCGGTGTAGTAGCCATCGTGGTACGCCTGGCACGAGATGGCGGCCAGCCGCAGGTCGGTCAGGCCGGCGCCGGGCGCCGGGGCGGTGCGGGTGCGGCCCACGGGGCTGATCCACTTCCCGGTGCGGAAGCGGTAGTAGTACACCCGGTCGGCGTCCAGGCCCTCGGCCTCGATGTGCACCGAGTGGTTCAGCTCGGGGTGCGCGCTGGTCTCGCCCCGCCGTTCGACCTTGCGGAAGCGGCTGTCGTGGGCGATCTCCCACTGGACGGTGATCCGCGCGTCCGGCAGCCCGCTGCCGCTCTCGTACGGCTTGGGTGCCAGCCGGGTCCACAGGACGACGGAGCCGGGCAGCGGGTCGCCGGAGGCGACGCCGAGGGTGAAGGGGTCGTCACTGACGGCCTTGCGCGCGTCGGCCCCGGCCGCGTGGGCGCTGCCGGGCAGGTTGGTGGCGAAGGCGAGCGCCGCGGCGGCGCTCGTGACGGTCAGAAAGCGGCGGCGGCCGAGTGCCGCCGCCGCTCTTTCGATCTCCTGTTGCTGCCTTTCCTGGCCGTGCTGGTTCACCTGGTACGGCATCGTGGATGTCGGCCCTCCGGGAGGCGGTCGATGACACCGCTATCACAGGGGGGTCCGGTATCCCGCCGGTCACGGCCGCACGGCCGTCACATGTCAGGTACATGTACTGTCGGTCGGCTCTGACCCGGGCCGGACAGCGGCCCGACGGTGGTCCGGCCGACCTGACCGTGGCCCGACAACGGCCGGATCAGGAGCCCAGCGGGTGCATCCAGCCGTGTGCGTCCTCCGCCTGGCCGGTCTGGACCGCCAGCAGCGCCTCGCGCAGCTTCATGGTGATCTCCCCCGCGCCGCCGTCGCCGACCCGCCACTCGCCCCGCGCCGACTTCGCCTCGCCGACCGGAGTGATCACGGCGGCCGTCCCGCACGCGAAGACCTCGGTGATCGAGCCGTCCGCGTTGCCCTGCCGCCACTCGTCGGTGGTGATCCGGGCCTCCTCGGTGGCGTACCCCATGTCCGCGGCGATCCGCAGCAGCGAGTCCCGGGTGATGCCCGGCAGCAGGGTGCCCGTCAGCTCGGGGGTGACGATGCGGGCGTTCTCGCCCTCGCCGTAGACGAAGTAGAGGTTCATGCCGCCCATCTCCTCGATGTAGCGGCGCTCCACGGCATCCAGCCAGACGACCTGGTCACAGCCCTGGGCCGCGGCCTCGGCCTGGGCGACCAGGGAGGCGGCGTAGTTGCCCGCGCACTTCGCCTCGCCCGTGCCGCCCGGCGAGGCTCGCACGTACTCCTCGGACAGCCAGACCGAGACCGGCTGCACACCGCCGGTGAAGTAGGAGCCGGCCGGGGAGGCGATGACCATGAACGTGTACTGGTCGGCCGGCCTGACCCCCAGCCCCACCTCGCTGGCGAACATGAAGGGACGCAGGTAGAGCGAAGCCTCCCCCTCGGAGGGCACCCACTCCTTGTCCTGCCGGACCAGCAGGTCGCACGCCTCGATGAAGGTCTCCACCGGCAGTTCGGGCATGGCCAGCCGGCGGGCGCTGCGCTGGAAGCGGCGCGCGTTGGCGTCCGGGCGGAAGACCGCCACGGAGTCGTCCGGCTGCCGGTACGCCTTGAGGCCCTCGAAGATCGACTGCGCGTAGTGCAGCGTCATGTTCGCGGGGTCCATCTGGAGCGGGGCGTACGGCTGGAGCTGGGCGTCGTGCCAGCCCCTGCCCTCGGTCCACTGGATGGTGACCATGTGATCGGTGAAATACCGCCCGAAGCCGGGGTTCGCCAGCACCGCCTCGCGTTCGGCGGCGGCCAGGGGCCGCGCGGCGGGCTTGAGTTCGAATTCGATACGGGGCGTCGTCATGAGAGCGCGTCCTTCGCTTGTGTTGGTACGGACCGCGCCCCGGTTCGCTTCGGATGCGGACCAGTGCTAGGACGTCCGAGCTTCCCGACCTGTGGCGGCCTCACGTTCGATTATCGCGCGGGAGACATGTGTAGCGGCCACACGTGGGTGGGGAGGCGGTCCTGGGATAGATGGTGACACCCGACCGCCTGGTAGCACAGATACGTACAGCTACACACAGCACAGCGGCCGGGCACCGGGCCCGGCCGCTGGTGAGCGGAGGATCCAGGCCCTAGCCGGCTACTCGTGCCGCGAGAGCGTCGCCGGTCTCCTGGGTCGAGCGCGTGGTGCCGGCCCGCTCGGCGAGGTCGGCGGTGACCGCCTCGTCGATGCGCGCCGCCTCGGCCTCGAAGCCCAGGTGGCGCAGCAGCAGCGCGACGGACAGCACGGTCGCGGTGGGGTCGGCCTTGCCGGAGCCCGCGATGTCGGGCGCGGAGCCGTGCACCGGCTCGAACATGGAGGGGAACTCGCGGTCCGGGTTGATGTTCCCGGAGGCCGCCAGCCCGATGCCGCCGCTGACGGCGGCGGCGAGGTCGGTGATGATGTCGCCGAAGAGGTTGTCGGTGACGATCACATCGAACCGCGCCGGGTCGGTGACCAGGAAGATCGTGGCGGCATCGACGTGCAGATAGTCGGTGCTGACCTCGGGGTACTCCTGGCCGACCCTGTCGAAGGTGTTCTTCCACAGGTGGCCGGCGTGCACCAGCACATTGTTCTTGTGGACCAGGGTCAGCTTCTTCGCCGTACGCGCCCGGGCCCGCTCGTAGGCGTCCCGTACGACCCGCTCCACACCGAAGGCCGTGTTCACACTGACCTCGTTGGCGACCTCCTGCGGGGTGCCCGTACGGATGCTGCCGCCGTTGCCGACGTACGGTCCCTCGGTGCCCTCGCGGACGACGACGAAGTCGATGTCCGGGCGGCCCGCCAGCGGCGAGTCGGTGTTCGGGAACAGCCTGGAGGGGCGCAGGTTGACGAAGTGGTCGAAGGCGAAGCGGAGCTTGAGCAGCAGGCCGCGCTCCAGGATCCCGGAGGGGACACCCGGGTCGCCGATGGCGCCCAGCAAGATCGCGTCGTGCTCCTTGAGCCGCTCCAGCTCGGCGTCCGGGAGGGTCTCCCCCGTGGCGTGCCAGCGCCTGGCGCCGAGATCGTACTCGTGTGTCTCCAGCTTCACGTCCTGCGGAAGGACGGCTTCCAGGACCTTCAGGCCCTGGGCGACGACCTCGGGGCCGATACCGTCGCCGGGGATCACTGCGAGATTGAGGGTGCGGTCCGTGCTGGAGGCCGTTCCTGAAGACATGCGCAGACCCTACTCCTCGTCCCACGCCCTGACATCACGGGTCCACATGGCGGACAGCCTCCCTGCCCCTTCCGCTGCCGGCCGCACTGTCGTCCGACCGGGCGGACGGAGGGGGAGCCGCGCGGATAACAGCGCGCCCGGGCGGACGACAGCGCGTTCGGGCGCACGGAAGCCCGGTCGGGCGCCGTTCACCGGGTGTACTCCCGCCTGTCCCCCCTGAGTTGTCCGCCACGGGGAATCCGCTCCCCATGACAGCCAACGATCTGCCCCGGGTCGGCATCCCCGCCCGTCTCGCCGCGCGCATGAGCATGCCCGAGCAGCACGCCTATCTGCGCGAGAAGCTCTCCCGGAGGCCGTCACGGCGCGGGGTGCTGCGCGGCGGAGGGCTCATCGTCGCGGGAGCCACCGGGGCGACCGGGCTGATCAGCGCTTCGCAGGCCACGCTCGACGGCGGGCCCGGCGCCGCCACCGGTCCCGGACCGGTGACCTCGCCGGTGCGGGTGGACGGTTCGCGGGTGGCACCGTTCGGCCGCCATCTGGCCTTCGGCGCCGACCCGAAGACCCAGATGCGGGTCTCCTGGCAGGTGCCGTTCGCGGTGAAACGGCCCTACGTACGCGTCGGACTCAAGCCCTGGGACCTGGGAGGCCGCACCGAGGCCGAGATCCGGCCACTGCACACCCCCGCGCTCTCCCGCGAGATCCCCGCCGTCGAGCAGCTGTATCTGCATGCGGGGCTCGACGGGCTGCGCCCCGGCACGACGTACTACTACGGCGTGGGTCACGAGGGCTTCGACCCGGCCTCGGCCGAACGCCTGAGCACCGTCGGATCGTTCACCACCGCGCCGGCCGGCACCGGGGAGCGGTTCGTCTTCACCGCCTTCGGCGACCAGGGCGTGAGCTACCACGCGCTCGCCAACGACCAGCTCCTGCTGGGCCAGAACCCCGCCTTCCACCTCCACGCCGGCGACCTGTGCTACGCCGACGACTCGGGGCACGGCAAGGAGTCGGACGTCTACGACGCGCGCGTGTGGGACCAGTTCCTCGCCCAGACCGAGTCGGTCGCCGCACGCGTGCCCTGGATGGTGACCACGGGCAACCACGACATGGAGGCGTGGTACTCCCCCCACGGCTACGCCGGGCAGTCGGCGCGCTGGTCCCTCCCGGACAACGGGCCCGACCCGGAAAAGGCGCCCGGCGTCTACGCGTTCCGCTACGGGAACGTCGGCGTGGTCGCGCTCGACGCCAACGACGTCTCCCACGAGATCCCCGCCAACCGCGGCTACACCGACGGCGCCCAGACGCGCTGGCTCACGCGCGAGCTGAAGCGGCTGCGGGCCGCCGAGGGGATCGACTTCATCGTCGTCTTCTTCCACCACTGCGCGTACTCCACCAGCACACACGCCTCGGACGGCGGGGTGCGGGAGGAGTGGGTCACGCTGTTCGACGCGCACCGGGTGGACCTCGTGATCAACGGCCACAACCACGTCTACGAGCGGACCGATCCGCTGCGCGGCGGAAGGCCCACGCGGAAGCTGGAGACCGGCGGGGCGACCGAGCCCGGCCGGGACGGCACCGTGTACGTGACCGCCGGGGGCGGAGGGCGGAAGCTGTACGACTTTCCGGTGCCGGACAGCTACGAGGGGCATTCCGACGAGCGCGAGAGCGTGCCCGCCTTCCACTGGGGCGAGGGCCGGACGCGCAGCCGCGACCACGTCGAGTGGTCGAGGGTCCGCTACACCGGCTTCTCGTTCCTGGCGGTCCAGTCCCGGCCGGGGGCGCGGCCGTCACTCGTGGTGACGGCCCTGGCCGAGTCGGGGCGCCGTATCGACCACTTCGTGGTCCGGCCCGCGTAAGCCGGGCCCAGGCCCCGTGCCCGGGCTCCGGCCGTGGCGGTCGAGGTCAGCCCCGGCGGTCGAAAGCGCGCTGGAGCGCCTCGGCGGCGGCGCGGCGCTCTTCTTCGCGGCGGCGGGCCGCAGCACGCGAGCGGCGGAGCCGGGAGGCGGGGGCGTGGGTGTGGGTGGCTGTGGGCGTGGCCATGGGAAGCAACTCCTTCTGCGCGAGCGAGGGGAGATGTGCCTGACAGCCGGAGGCGGAGACAGCCGGTGCGGCAGGGGTCACCTGCGCCTGGCACACGGCGTCACGTCCGCGATGCGCTCGATCGAGCGAGACGTTCGGCTCCTACAAAGATAGGAGCCCGGAGCCGTGATGTCTCGCCAACTAGTTGGCCTTCCTACTATCTGAGACGAGTCCCACACAAACAGCCGGGCCCGGCCCCCTCGGACACCTCCCGGCCGGAGGCCGGAAAGGCGGAGGAAGGGGCCGGGCCCTCATCGCACAGGGGCGCGGCGGGGTCAGCCCATGTGCGGGTACCGGTAGTCCGTCGGGGCGACCTGGGTCTCCTTGATCGCCCGCGGCGAGGACCAGCGGATCAGGTTGAACTTCGAGCCGGCCTTGTCGTTGGTGCCCGAGGCCCGCGCACCGCCGAAGGGCTGCTGGCCGACGATGGAGCCGGTGGGCCGGTCGTTCAGGTAGAAGTTGCCCGCGGCGAAGCGCAGCTTCTCCGAGGCGGCGGCCAGCACGGCGCGGTCCTGGGCCAGCACGGCGCCGGTCAGCGCGTAGGCGGAGGCGGACTCCATCTGGTCCAGCATCGGCTCCCAGTTGGCGTCCTCGTAGACGTGGACGGCGATGACCGGGCCGAAGTACTCGGTCTTGAAGACCTCGTTCTCCGGGTCGGAGCAGGCGATGACCGTCGGCGTGATGAAGTAGCCGACGCTGTCGTCGTAGGTGCCGCCCGCGACGATCTCGCAGCTCGGGTCGGACTTCGCCCGGTCGATGGCGGCCTTGTTCTTGGCGAAGGCGCGGTCGTCGATGACGGCGCCGATGAAGTTCGACAAGTCGGTGACATCACCCATGGCCAGGCCCTCGACCTCGGTGACCAGCTCGTCCTTGAAGCCGCTCTCCCAGATGGAGCGCGGCACGTAGGCGCGGGAGGCGGCCGAGCACTTCTGGCCCTGGTACTCGAAGGCGCCACGGGTGATGGCGGTCTTGAGGATCTTCGGGTCGGCGCTGGAGTGCGCGACGATGAAGTCCTTGCCGCCGGTCTCGCCGACGATGCGCGGGTAGGACTTGTAGCCGGAGATGTTCTCCCCGACGGACTTCCACAGGTGCTGGAAGGTGGCCGTCGAGCCGGTGAAGTGGATGCCGGCCAGGTCCGGGTGCGGGATCGCGACCTCGGAGACCTCCTTGCCGTCGCCCGTCACCAGGTTGATGACGCCCTTGGGCAGGCCCGCCTCCTCCAGCAGCTCCATGAGGAGGATCGCGGAGTGGGTCTGCGTCGGGGACGGCTTCCAGACCACGACGTTGCCCATGAGGGCGGGCGCGGTGGGGAGGTTGCCCGCGATGGCGGTGAAGTTGAACGGGGTGATCGCGTAGACGAAGCCCTCCAGCGGGCGGTGGTCCATGCGGTTCCACACGCCGTGCGGCTGCACCAGCGGCTGCTCGGTGATCAGCTCGCGCGCGAAGTGCACGTTGAAGCGCCAGAAGTCGACCAGCTCACAGGGCGCGTCGATCTCGGCCTGCTGCGCGGTCTTGGACTGGCCCAGCATGGTCGAGGCGGCGATGGTCTCGCGCCAGGGGCCGGACAGCAGCTCGGCGGCCTTGAGGATGATGGCGGCGCGGTCGTCGAAGGACAGCGCACGCCAGGCCGGTGCCGCGGCGAGCGCCGCGTCGATGGCGTCCTGCGCGTCCTGGCGGGTGGCATCGGCGTAGGTACCGAGGACGGCCTTGTGGTTGTGCGGCTGTACGACGTCGTGGCGCGCGCCGCCGCCCATGCGCTTGACGCCGTCGATCGTCATCGGCAGCTCGACGGGGTTGCCTGCCAGCTCCTTGAGCTTGGCCTCCAGGCGCGCACGCTCGGCGCTGCCGGGCGCGTAGGTGTGCACCGGCTCGTTGTACGGGGCGGGGACCTGGGTCACAGCGTCCACGGGTTGCTCCTTGTGTCGTGACGTTCATCTTCCCGGGGCGGCGGTTCCTCATCGGTCCCGCCGCGGGCCCCGGACCCCCGGCCGGGGGCAGCGGTCTGTGCGAGGCCGGTCAGCCGCGGCTGACGAGTGACCTCAAGAAGAAGGCCAGGTTCGCGGGGCGCTCCGCGAGGCGCCGCATGAAGTAGCCGTACCATTCGGTGCCGTACGGGACGTAGACGCGCATCCGGTTGCCTTCGGCCACCAGCCGCTCCTGCTCGGCGGCGCGGATGCCGTAGAGCATCTGGAACTCGTACTCGTCCTGCTTACGACCGTAACGCGTGGCCAGATCCTGGGCGATGGCCACCATGCGGGGGTCGTGCGAGCCGACCATCGGGTATCCCTTGCCCGCCATGAGGATCTTCAGACAGCGCACATACGCCTTGTCGACCTCGCGCTTGTCCTGGAAGGCGACCGCGGCGGGCTCGTTGTAGGCACCCTTGACCAGCCGGACCCGGGAGCCCTCGCCGGCCAGCGCGTGGCAGTCCCCCTCGGTCCTGAACAGGTAGGACTGGACGACGGCGCCGGTGGCGGGGAAGCGCTCGCGCAGCTCGCCGAGTATCGCGAGCGTGGAGTCCACGGTGGTGTGGTCCTCCATGTCGAGGGTCACGGTCGTCCCGGCAGCGGCGGCGGCCTCCACCACGGGCAGCACGTTCGCGTGGGCCAGCTCGTGACCGCCGGGCAGCGCCTGGCCGAAGGCGGACAGCTTCACCGACATCTCGGCCCGGTCCGCCAGCCCGGCGGCGGCCAGTGCCTCGGTCAGCGCGAGGTAGGCATCGCGGTTGCGCAGGGCCTCGGAGCGGTCGGTGATGTCCTCGCCCAGATGGTCAATGGTGACCTCCATACCGCGCGAGGTGAGCGACGTGATGCCCTCCAGCGCCTGATCGAGCTGCTCGCCCGCCACGAACCGGTCCACCATCGGGCGGGTGACCGGCGCGGCGGAGACGAGGCGGCGGATGCTGTCGCTGCGCGCGGCGGCGAGAAGCACGGGTCCCAGCACTGGGCACCTCCACTGATTGTTCTTGTGCCGGGCTCGACGGCGCGGGAGCGCGGGAGCCACCCAGAACGTAAGGTTCCCGTCACCTCGCGGCCATCGACACCTGTCACGCGTCCGTGCCCTGCATCTCAGACAGATGTATGAGAATGGACGGACGGCCCCGCACAGCTGCCCGGGGAGCACTTCCCGCGCAGCGGCCGACAAGCGCGGACAGCGCAGGGCGGCAGGGCAGGGAACGAGCGACGACGGAGGCCCGGGCGGCATGCGCGAGGACTATCAGGCGCTGATCGACGAGGTCTCCCAGCTGGTGGGCACGCCCGCCACGCTGGAGGGCCGCGACTTCGCGCTGATCGCCTTCGGCGCACACGAGAGTGGGGGCGACGAGGACGAGGCAGGCATCCCCCCGCTCGATTCGGTGCGCACCCGCACCATCCTCCAGCGCCGCTCCACGCCCGCCGTCCGCGCCTTCTTCGAGAGCTTCGGCATCACCCGGGCCACCGGCCCCGTCCGCGTCCCGCCGCAGGCCGCCAACGGTGCGTCGCCCCCGGACCAGGGGACCGGGATGGTGCACGGCCGCATCTGCCTGCCGGTGCGCGAGCGGGGCGTGGTCTACGGCTACATCTGGCTGCTGGACGACGGGGCCCTGGAGCTGACCGATCCCCGGCTGACCGCCGCGATGGCGGTGGCCGACCGCGCGGGCGCCCTGTTGGCGGCCCGGACCCGCGACGAGACCCGCACCGGGGAGCTGCTGCGTGCCGCGCTCGCCCCTCTCGGCGACGGCGCGCGGGACGAGGCGCTGGCCGGACTGCGGACCGCGCTGGGCTCCGCCACCGCCTCGGGGCCGCTGGCGCTGGTCGCCGTCACGCCCTGGCCCGAGGACGAGTCCCCCGGCCCCGGTCGCGGCCCGGTGCCCGCCGCGATCCCCCGGCTGGCCGCGCAGTGCGCGCGGGACGGCGCACTGGCGGTGCTCGTACGGCTGCGCGGCCCGCACGGCCTGGAGCCCGCGCGCACGGCGGCCGAGCGACTGCTGCGCTCCCCCGTCTCCGTCTCCCCCTCCGGTGGCGGAGGCGGCGGCACGGACACGGGCGGATCAGGGCCGGGGCCGGGGCCTGCGCAGGGGCCTGGACCCGGGCCGGACGCGCGGTCGGAAGCGGGACCGGACACGGCCGCAGGGCCGACCGCCGGGCTGAGCGCGCCGCGCACCGGGGTCGCCGGGCTGCCCGAGGCGTGGGCCGAGGCCCTGGCGGCGGCGCGTGCCGCACGGGCCGAGTCGCTGCCCGGCGCGCTCGCCGAGTGGGACGCCATCGGCCCCTACCGCATGCTGGCCCGCCTCCGGGGTGCGCCGGGCACGCATGCGGCGGCGGCCCCCGACCCTGTGGTACGGGAGCTGCTGCGGCCGGCACACCGCGAACTGGCCCGCACCGCCGAGGTGTTCCTCGACTGCGCGGGGCAGGCGGGCCGCACGGCGGCGGCCCTCGGCGTCCACCGGCAGACCCTCTACTACCGCCTCTCCCGGGTGGAGCGCCTCACCGGCCTGGACCTCGACGAGGGCGAGGACCGCCTCCTGCTGCACATGGCCCTCAAGGCGGCCCGACTGTGAGGGGCTGACGGACGCTGACGGACGCTGACGGCCGCTGAGGGACGCTGAGGGACAGGGCCGCGCCAGTGGTCCGGAGCCCGGGGCCGGGGCCCGGACGCGACGGGACCGCGCGGAGAGGTCTCCGCGCGGTCCCGTTCCGTCTGTCCCTGGTGTCAGGGGATCGGATCGTCCGGTCCCTGCTTCCGGGCCCGGCCTCAGTCCGTCAGGTTGACGCCCTGGGCGCGGGTGGCGCCGATCTCGCCGGCGATCTCCGCGAGCACCGGGGTGTCGATCGTGCCGTCGACGGTCAGCGCGACGAGCGCCTCGCCGCCCTCCTCCGCACGGGAGACCTGCATCCCGGCGATGTTGATGCCCGCCTCGCCCAGGATGCGTCCGACGGTGCCTACGACGCCGGGGCGGTCGCTGTAGCGCAGGAAGGCCATGTGGTCGGCGAGCGCGAGGTCCACCCCGTGGTCGTTGATGGCCACGATCTTCTGGAGGTGCTTGGGGCCCGCCAGGGTGCCGGAGGCTGAGATCTCCTCGCCGTTGGCCAGGGTGCCGCGCACGGTGACCACGTTGCGGTGCTCGGCCGACTCGCTGGAGGTGGTCAGCCGCACCTCGACGCCGCGCTCCTGCGCGAACAGCGGCGCGTTGACGTAGGAGACGGTCTCGGCCACCACGTCCTCGAACACGCCCTTGAGCGCGGACAGTTCCAGCACCTTGACGTCGTGCTGGGTGACCTCGCCGTAGACCTCGACATCCAGCCGGACGGCGACCTCGCCCGCGAGCGCGGTGAAGATCCGGCCCAGCTTCTCGGCCAGCGGCAACGCGGGGCGCACATCCTCGGCGATCACGCCGCCTTGGACGTTGACCGCGTCCGGGACCAGTTCGCCCGCCAGCGCCAGCCGTACCGACTTGGCGACGGCGATGCCCGCCTTCTCCTGCGCCTCGCCCGTCGAAGCGCCCAGGTGCGGGGTGGCCACGACCTGGTCGAAGGCGAACAGCGGGGAGTCGGTGCACGGCTCGGAGGCGTAGACGTCCAGGCCGGCGCCCGCGACCCGGCCCTCCTTGATCGCGGCGGCCAGCGCCTCCTCGTCCACGATGCCGCCGCGCGCCGCATTGACGATCCGCACGTCCGGCTTGACCTTGCGCAGCGCCTCCTCACCGATGAGCCCGAGGGTCTCGGGGGTCTTGGGGAGGTGGACGGTGATGAAGTCGGAGACCTCCAGCAGCTCGTCCAGCGAGAGCAGCTTCACCCCCATCTGCGCGGCCCGCGCGGGCTGCACGAACGGGTCGTAGGCGACGACCTTCATGCCGAAGGCCGACATGCGCTGGGCGACCAGCACGCCGATGCGGCCGAGACCGACGACGCCGAGGGTCTTCTCGCTCAGCTCGACACCGGTGTACTTGCTGCGCTTCCACTCGCCGTTCTTGAGCGCGGCGTTGGCCTGCGGGATGTTGCGGGCCGTCGCGATCAGCAGTCCGCAGGCCAGTTCGGCGGCGGTGACAATGTTGGACGTCGGCGCGTTGACGACCATCACGCCGGCCTTGGTGGCGGCGGGGACATCGACGTTGTCCAGGCCCACGCCCGCACGGGCCACGACCTTCAGCTTGCCCGCAGCCGCGACGGCCTCGGCGTCGATCTTGGTGGCGGAGCGGACGAGGACGGCATCGACATCGGCGAGAGCGGGGAGAAGTTCGGACCGGTCGGCGCCGTTGCACTGCCGGATCTCGAAATCCGGACCGAGCGCGTCGACGGTGGCGGGCGACAGCTCTTCGGCGATGAGTACTACGGGCTTGCTCACGTGGTCTCCAAGTCCTGGCGGATCATCCCCGCGCGGCAGCGGGGCAGGTGGCCGGCCGAGTCCCGACGGCCGTGCACGGAGGAGGGGGGTGTCATCCCCGCGGGCGCAGGGCAGACGCACGACGCTGTGAGCCTGTGTGCTACGCAGTCTAGCCGCGCGCAGGTCGCGGCAGCAGACGTTCCGGGGGTTCCCCGGGGGCAGCCGCACCGCCGCCGCACCCGGCGGCCACGGGGCGGCGCCCGTGGGGGCCGGATCCCGTCGTCGCCGGGTGCGGGGGCCGGCCGGACCGCGTCCGGGGAGGGCCTGCGGAACCCTCCCGGAGGCCCTCCGGAACCTTCCGGACGAGGGACCTACTTGTCCTCGTCCACCCAGCTCATCAGGGAGCGCAGCTTCTTGCCCGTGGTCTCCAGGAGGTGGTCCTGGTCGGCCTTCTTGTACTCGTTGTACTTGGGCAGGCCCGCGTTGTACTCGGCCATCCAGTTGTTGGCGAAGGTGCCGTCCTGGATCTCGGCGAGCAGCTTCTTCATCTCGGCCTTGGTCTGGTCGTTGACCACGCGCGGGCCGCTGACGTAGTCGCCCCACTCGGCGGTCTCCGAGACCGACCAGCGCATCTTCTCCAGGCCGCCCTCGTACATGAGGTCCACGATCAGCTTCAGCTCGTGGAGGCACTCGAAGTAGGCGATCTCCGGCTGGTAGCCGGCCTCGACCAGGGTCTCGAAACCGGCCTTGACCAGCGCCGAGGTGCCGCCGCAGAGCACGGCCTGCTCGCCGAACAGGTCGGTCTCGGTCTCCTCGGTGAAGGTGGTCTTGATCACACCGGCCCGGGTGCCGCCGATGCCCTTGGCGTAGGAGAGGGCGAGCGCCAGCCCGTTGCCGCTCGGGTCCTGCTCGACGGCCACGATGCACGGGACGCCGCGGCCCTCCTCGTACTGCCGGCGCACGAGGTGGCCCGGGCCCTTGGGGGCGACCATGCACACATCGACCGTGGCCGGGGGCTTGATGAAGTCGTAGCGGATGTTGAGTCCGTGCCCGAAGAACAGCGCGTCGCCGTCCTTCAGGTTCGGGGCGATGGACTCCTCGTAGATCCTGGCCTGGAGCGGGTCCGGGACCAGCACCATGATCACGCTGGCTTCCTTGACGGCCTCGGCCGGCGAGGTCACCCGCAGGCCCTGCTCCTCGGCCTTGGCGCGGGACTTGGAGCCCTCGTGCAGGCCGACCCGGACATCGACGCCCGAGTCGCGCAGGGACAGCGCGTGGGCGTGGCCCTGGCTGCCGTATCCCAGAACCGCGACCTTGCGGCCCTGGATGATGGACAGGTCGGCGTCGTCGTCGTAGAACAGCTCGGCCACTGGGGAATTCTCCTTGTGCGTGAAAGGGGTGACGGGGGACGACGGAAAACGCGGCCCCCCGTTTCTGCTCCGCCGCCGCGGCGAAAGCCGCGGCGGCGAGGGGTACTCAAGCTGTACCAGCAAGTGCGCCGTCAAGCAGAGCGTTCGAGTGCGCGCAGGCTCCGGTCGGTGATGGAGCGGGCGCCGCGCCCTATGGCGATCGTGCCGGACTGCACCAGTTCCTTGATGCCGTACGGCTCCAGCATCTTCAGCATCGCCTCCAGCTTGTCGGCGCCGCCGGTGGCCTCGATGGTGACGGCCTCCGGCGAGACATCGACGGTCTTGGCGCGGAAGAGCTGGACGATCTCCACGATCTGGGAGCGGGTGTCGTTGTCGGCGCGGACCTTCACGAGGACGAGTTCACGCTGGACGGCGGACGCCGGCTCCAGTTCAACGATCTTGAGAACGTTGACCAGCTTGTTGAGCTGCTTGGTGACCTGCTCCAGTGGCAGGTCCTCGACGTTCACCACAATGGTGATCCGCGAGATGTCGGGGTGCTCGGTCACGCCGACGGCGAGCGAGTCGATGTTGAAGCCCCGGCGGGAGAAGAGCGAGGCGATCCGGGCGAGGATGCCGGGGGTGTTCTCGACCAGGACGGAGAGGGTGTGCTTGGTGGACATCTGCTCGTGCCTTCCGTTCCGGATCAGTCGTCGCCGTCGCCGAAGTCGGGGCGCACGCCGCGCGCCGCCATGACCTCGTCGTTGGAGGTGCCTGCCGCGACCATCGGCCAGACCATGGCGTCCTCGCTGACGATGAAGTCGACGACGACGGGGCGGTCGTTGATGGAGTTGGCCTTCTCGATCACCGCGTCGAGCTGTGCGGGGTCCTCGCAGCGGATGCCGACGCAGCCCATGGCCTCGGCCAGCTTGACGAAGTCGGGGAGGCGGGTGCCCCGGTTGGGCTCGCCCTCCTCGCCGTTGTGCAGCACCGTGTTCGAGTAGCGCTGGTTGTAGAAGAGGGTCTGCCACTGGCGGACCATGCCCAGGGCGCCGTTGTTGATGATGGCGACCTTGACGGGCGCCCCGTTGAGGGCCGCGGTGACCAACTCCTGGTTGGTCATCTGGAAGCAGCCGTCCCCGTCGATGGCCCACACGGTGCGATCCGGCATGCCGATCTTGGCGCCGAGCGCGGCGGGCACGGCGTAGCCCATGGTGCCCAGGCCGCCGGAGTTGAGCCAGGTGGCGGGCTGCTCGTAGTCCACGAAATGCGCGGCCCACATCTGGTGCTGGCCCACGCCGGCCGCGAAGATCGTGCCCTCGGGGGCCAGTTGGCCGATGCGCTCGATGACCTGCTGCGGGGCGAGGGAGCCGTCCTCGGGCAGGTCGTAGCCCAGCGGGTAGGCGTCACGCCAGCGGTTCAGCTGGACCCACCAGTCGGCGTAGCGGTCGCCGGAGCCGGCGCCGGGCCTCTCGGCCGCCTCGGACTGGAGGGCGACCACCAGGTCGGCCAGCACCTCGCGGGCGTCCCCGACGATCGGCACGTCGGCGACGCGGTTCTTGCCGATCTCGGCGGGGTCGATGTCGGCGTGGACGACCTTGGCGTGCGGCGCGAAGGAGTCCAGCTTGCCGGTGACGCGGTCATCGAAGCGGGCGCCCAGGGCGACGATCAGGTCGGCCTTCTGGAGCGCGGTGACGGCGGCGACGGTGCCGTGCATGCCGGGCATGCCCAGGTGCTGGGGGTGGCTGTCGGGGAAGGCGCCGATGCCCATGAGGGTGGTGGTCACCGGGGCGCCGGTCAGCTCGGCGAGCACCTTCAGCTCCGCGGTGGCGCCGGAGCGGTGCACGCCGCCGCCGACGTAGAGCACCGGGCGCCGGGATTCGGCGATCAGCTTGGCCGCCTCGCGGATCTGCTTGCCGTGCGGCTTGGTGACCGGGCGGTAGCCGGGCAGGTCGGTGGCGGGCGGCCACTGGAAGGTGGTCCGGCCCTGGAGCGCGTCCTTGGCGATATCGACGACGACGGGCCCCGGGCGCCCCGTGGAGGCGATGTGGAATGCCTCCGCGATCGTCTTGGGGATGTCGTCGGGGTCCCTGACCAGGAAGTTGTGCTTGGTGACCGGCATGGAGATGCCGCAGATGTCGGCTTCCTGGAAGGCGTCCGTGCCGATCGCGCCGGAGGCCACCTGTCCGGTGATGGCGACCACCGGCACCGAGTCCATGTGCGCGTCGGCGAGGGGGGTGACCAGGTTGGTGGCGCCGGGGCCCGAGGTGGCCATGCAGACGCCGACCTTGCCGGTGGCCTGCGCGTAGCCGGTGGCCGCGTGGCCCGCGCCCTGCTCGTGGCGGACCAGGACGTGGCGGACCTTGGCGGAGTCCATCATCGGGTCGTAGGCGGGCAGGATGGCGCCGCCGGGGAGACCGAATACCGTGTCGGCGCCGACTTCCTCAAGGGAGCGGATGAGGGACTGGGCGCCCGTGATGCTGGGGGCGGCCTGGGCCGGCACGGAAGTCTGCTGCTGTCCGCCGTTTCGGGCCCGCGGCTGCGGCTTGGGGGCCCCGGTGGCCTGCTCGGTCATCGGCTTATCTCTTCTCGAAGAGTGAGGGGTGACGCTCGTTTTGGGCTGTTTTGGGGAGGTGCTGCCGGTGTGTGCTCAGGTGCTGGTGCAACAAAAAACCCCTCGTGCCGGGAGGCAAGCGAGGGGAGCGCGCCGCTGTGGTCGCGGGGTGGTGGGAACCCCGGTCAGCCGACGCGCTTTCCAAGTACGAGAATTCGGGTGCGCATGTTGACGACCCTCTCCCCGTAGGCCCCAGGTGTCAAGCGGGTGGGACAGGCGTCTCAGTATTCGAGCGCCGCGGGGGACGGGTCACAGCCTCGGACCCAGCCGTACCCCCCTGCCGTACGGGCAGCACGCCCGCGACCGCGACAGCCCGGCCCCCGGGGGCCCCGGGCCCCGCAGGCCCACCCGGACGCGTCCCCGGATGGCTGCCGGGGTGCTCCTCACCGTGTCCCGAGGCACCCCCGCTGCGGCTGGACTCGGGCACCGCGTAGACGCCGTGCGCCAGTGCCCGGCGCAGCCGGTGCTCGTCCAGCGGACCGGAGAAGACGGCGCCCTGTCCGTGGGTGCAGCCCATCTCGCGCAGCAGTGTGGCCTGCTCGGGCAGATCCACCCCTTCCGCGACGGTGGTCAGCCCCAGGTCCCCGGCGATCCTGAGCAGCCCGGCGGTGATCTTGCGCTGCCGCGACGACTCCACGATGCCGTCCGTCAGCCCCCGGTCCAGACGCAGTATGTCCACCGGCAGCCGGCGCAGCGCGGAGATCGAGGCGCCGCCCGAGGCCCCGCTGCCGAAGCCGTCCAGCGCGATGAGCACGCCCAGCCGCCGCAGCGCGGTCAGCCGCCGCTCCAGCTCGTCCAACGGGATCCGGGGGTCGCTGTCGGACAGCTCCAGAATCAGCGCACCCGGCGCCCCGGGAAGCCCGGCGGACCCGGCGGGCACCCCGAGCGCCGCGGCGCCGCCGGTCGGGCCCGGTGCGGCTGCCAGCCCGTGCCTGGCCAGCAGCGCGCCCACGCTGCGCGGCTCCATCCCCGGCTCGGTCAGCCGCCGCGCGGACAGCCGTACCGTCACGGGTGCCCCGTATCCGGCGCGCTGGCGGGCCGCGGCCTGCTGTACGGCCTCCTCCAGCAGCCAGCGGCTCACCTCGGCGGCACGCTCGCCGCCGGTGCCGCGCGCCTCACGCGCCGAGGCGCCCTCGGTGCGCAGGAACTCCGCGGGGGTGAACAAGATGCCCTGGGCCGAGCGCCAGCGGGCCTCGGCGGCCACCGCGGTGATCTTGCCGCTGGCCAGCTCCACGATCGGCTGGTGCAGCAGCGCGAACTCACCGTCGTGCAGCGCGCTGCGCAGCCGGGCCGCCAGCTCGGCACGCTTGACGACCTCGGCCTGCATCTGCGGCGCGTACAGCTCGACGCGCGCCTTGCCCGCCTGCTTGGCGCGGTACATGGCCAGGTCGGCGTTGCGCATCAGGGCGCTGGGGGTGATCCCGGGCTCGGCGAAGGCGATGCCGATGGAGGCAGCGACCCGCACCTCCGTGCCCTCGACCCGGTAGGGGTCGGAGAGAGTGAGCCGGAGCCGGTCGGCGATGTCGTGGATGCGCAGCTCGCGCTCGGCGTCGGGCGCCTGGCCCGGCTCTCCGTCGCCCCGGATGAGCACGGCGAACTCGTCGCCGCCCAGCCGGGCCGCCGTGTCGCCCGAGCGCACGGACTCGTGCAGCCGCCGGGCGGCCTGTACCAGCAGTTCGTCCCCGGCCTGGTGGCCGACGGTGTCGTTGACGGCCTTGAAGCCGTCCAGGTCGATGAAGAGCACCGCGGTGCCGCAGTCCCCGCCGCGCCGCCCGCCGATGGCCTGGCGCACCCGCTCGGTGAACAGGGCCCTGTTGGGCAGGTCGGTGAGCGCGTCGTGGGAGGCGTTGTGCTGCAACTGCGCCTGGAGCCGCACCCGTTCGGTCACATCGCGGCTGTTGAAGATGAGGCCGCCCTGGTAGCGGTTGACCGTGGACTCCACGTTCAGCCAGTGGCCGTCACCGTGCCGGAAGCGGCACTCGATCCTCGTGCAGGACTCGTGCTCGGAGGAGGAGGCAAGGAAGCGGCGCAGCTCGTGCAGCACCTGACCGAGGTCCTCCGGGTGTACCAGCGAGGCCAGTTCGGAGCCGACGAGCTGGTCGGCCTCGCGGCCGTATACCCCGGCCGCCGCGGGTGAGACGTAGCGCAGTATGCCGGTGGAGGCGGCGATCATGATGACGTCGCTGGAGCCCTGCACCAGGGAGCGGAAGTGGTTCTCCTTCTGCGCCAGTTCCTGGGTGAGGGTGATGTTGTCCAGCAGCATGATGCCCTGGCGCAGGACGAGCGCGAGGACGACGGTGCAGCCGGTGAACAGCACGACCCGGTCGATCTCGCGGCCGTCCAGGGAGTTGTAGAGGATGCCCAGGGTGCACACGGCGGCGGCCAGGTACGGCGCCAGCGCCGCCAGCGAGCCCGCGAGGGGTCGGCTGGGGTGGGTGGCGCGCGCCTCGGCCTCCCGCGCGGTGGCCAGCGGCTCCGGCTCGGTCTGCTGCTGCCCGCTGTGCGGGGTGTGCCGGGCGACCCAGGGCGCGTAGGCGAGCAGCAGGGAGCCTGCGAACCAGCCCGCGTCCAGCAGCTGCCCGGAGGCGTAGTGCTCGCGCAGCATCGGTGAGGTGAACAGCGCGTCGCACAGCACGGTGAGCGCGAGCGCCCCGATGGCGGTGTTGATGGCGCTGCGGTGTGCCGAGGCCCGCCGGAAGTGCAGCACGAGCACCATGCTGACCAGCACGATGTCCAGCAGCGGGTAGGCCAGGTTGAGTGCCGCCCGGGCCACCGAGTCCCCCTGCCAGTAGTCGGTGTGGGCGAGCGCGAGGGACCAGGACAAGGTGAGCAGCGAGCCGCCGATCAGCCAGGCGTCGAGGCCGAGGCAGGCCCAGCCGGCCCGGGTGACGGGGCGCTTGGCCAGCACCAGCAGGCCGACGATGGCCGGGGGTGCGAACAGCAGGAAGCAGAAGTCGGCCATCGAGGGCCGGGGCATCAGCTCCCCGAGCACCGGTTCGTACCAGCCCCATACGCCGTTGCCGAGCCCGGCCATCAGTGAGGAGATGCCGAACAGGAGCCAGGCCGGCCAGCTGTCGTCGCGCTGCCCCGCCCCTCCTCGCCCGCCGTCCGTACGGCTCTGGCCCGCCCGGCCCGCGTGGCCCACCGGGCCGTTGGCCGTCCGGTCCGCCGCGCTCATCGCGCCGTCACGGTCCTTCGGGTCCTTCCTCGCCTTCTCCGCCGCCCCGTCCTCTGCGGACCCCCCGCACCGCTGACGCGCGCTCGCACGCAGGGTGCGCGCATACCACAGGCAGGAGCCACCGGCGAGGAACGCGCCCGCGCTGAGCCCGAAGTCGCCCATGAACAAGGAGAGGGTCCGCGATCCCCAGCCGAGGGCCGCGCCGAGCGCGTAGGCGGCGCAGACGGCCGCGAGTGCCAGCTGTGGTACGAGGCCCGTCCGTCCCGCGGCGCCGGAGCCTCCTCCGCGCGGCTCCGGCGTCACGGTGCGGCTCCGGCCGGAGCCCACGGAACCCATGGGGTTCGCGGTCGCGGTGGTCATCCAGTACCGGCCCCGCCCCGGGGCCGCTTCGTGGGTGGTCATGGCGTCACCACCCGCGGGGACGGCGGCTTCTTGACGGTGCCCGGCCGCCCGGTCCAGCGGTCCGCCGCGGACGCGGAACGCGGGGGCCGCGTACGGCGGTTGAGATGTTGGCTTGCGCAGCCCCTGTGCCGTGCGCGGCAGTTCGTCCGTTGATCGTGCATTCGCCCGTCGCCCCCCTCGTGTCCGGGTTTCGCCCCCCGATCGGGACGATACACCAGGTTCGTTACTCAGGGACATAGTGCCAATACAGACGGTAACTACAAGAGGGAGTTCCGGTACAGGGTGCAGTCGTACGCCTCCGTAGCGTGGCTTCTGACGGCCGCGGAGGGTTTACGGGGGCTACGCCACGGCCACCGTGTTCTCCAACTCCTCACCGGCCTCCCAGCGCCTCAACTGCTCACCGAGCAGCCTCCTGGCACGCGGGTAGAAAGCGGAGGTGATCCCTCCGAGGTGCGGGGTGATCAGCACGCCGGGGGCCCGCCACAGCGGGTGGTCCCGGGGCAGGGGTTCGGGGTCCGTCACATCGAGTGCCGCGCGCAGCCGCCCCGGAACGCCGTCCTCCGCACCGGGGACGGATGCCGGAGTGCCGACTTCCGCCAGCAGCGCCTTGGTGTCCACCACTCCCCCGCGCGCGACGTTGACCAGCAGCGCTCCGTCCTTCATCCGGGCCAGGAACCGCGCGTCGGCGAGCCCGCGGGTCTCCTCGGTGAGCGGGGTCGTGAGGATCACCACGTCGGCGAGCGGCAGGAGTTGGGCGAGATCGCCGAGGGGATGCACGGGCCCCAGCGGCGCGGCCCTGCCCGAGCGTGCGACCCGGTGCACCGCGGCCACCTCGAAGGGCAGCAGCCGCTTCTCCACGGCCTCGCCGATGGCGCCGTAGCCGACGATCAGTACGGTGCGGTCCGCGAGGGCCGGCCTGAAGTCCGGCCGCCACTCCCCGTGATCTTGCGCACGGACGGATTCGGGGAGGTGGCGCAGGGATGCGAGGGTGAGTGCCAGGGCGAGTTCGGCAGTGCTCGCGTCGTGTACTCCGCGGGCGTTGCACACCCGGGTTCCGGTGGGGAGGCGTGGGATGGCGGACTGGATGTGATCGATGCCCGCGGTCAGGGTCTGCACGACCCGCACCTGCGTCATCCGGCCGAGGGGCCGTACGGCGACCTCCGCACCCCTGTAATAGGGGACGACGTAGAAAGCGCAGTCGGCCGGGTCCGCGGGGTAGTCCTCCCCGCCGTCCCAGTAGCGGTACGTCAAGGAGTCCGGAAGTCCCTCGACGGAGTCGGGTGGAAGCGGAAGCCAGATCTCGCTCGCAGAAGCCATGGGGAGAGACTAGGCGGAGCGCCCTCCCGGCCGGGAGGGCAGGGGAATGCCCGTTCGGGGGCGTGACCCGTGTGACGAGAAGATATGTGTGGGACGCCGGAGGCAACCGCTAGTTTGGGGGGCCGCCCGGGAGGGAGCAAGGAGCCAGGTGGAGCACAGGACGATCGGTGCGGCAGCCCTCGGCGTGGGCGCCGTGGGCCTCGGCTGCATGCCGATGAACTGGGCCTACTCCACCTCGCAGCAGCGCGGAGAGGTCTCGCTGCGCACCGTGCACACCGCCTTGGACCGGGGCATGTCCCTGCTGGACACGGCCGACATGTACGGCCCGTTCACCAACGAACTGCTGCTCGGGCGCGTGCTCAAGGAGCGCCGCGCCGACGCCTTCGTCTCCACCAAGTGCGGGCTGCTGGTGGGCGAGCAGCACATCGTGGCCAACGGCCGCCCCAGCTATGTGAAGCGCGCCTGCGACGCCTCGCTGCGCCGCCTCCAGACCGACGTGATCGACCTCTACCAGCTCCACCGCGCCGATCCGGAAGTTCCGGTGGAGGAAACCTGGGGTGCGATGGCGGAGTTGGTGACCGCGGGAAAGGTGCGGGCGCTGGGCTTCTGCGCCGTGGGAGCCCGCGCGGACAGGCGCACCGGGACCCGTATCCACGAGGCGACCATACGGCAGCTCGAACGCGTGCAGCAGGTCTTCCCCGTGAGCGGGGTGCAGGCCGAGCTGTCCGTCTGGTCACGGGAGGCGCTGGAGACCCTGCTGCCGTGGTGTGACGCGCGCGGCGTGGGTTTCCTCGCCGCGATGCCGCTGGGCAACGGCTATCTGACCGGGGAGCTGACCGCCGGGCGGGGCTTCGAGCCGGACGATCTGCGCGCGCGGCACCCCCGGTTCACCGCCGAGATGATGGCCGCCAACCAGCCCATCGTCGCCGGGCTGCGCCGGGTGGCCCGCCGCCACGGAAACGCGACACCCGCCCAGGTCGCCCTCGCCTGGCTGCTGGCCCAGGGGCGCCATGTGATCCCCGTACCGGGTACGAAGCAGCCGCACTGGGCCCTGGAGAACGCGGGCGCCCCCGACCTCGCGCTGAGCGCCGATGACCTGGCGGAGATCGCCGCCTTGCCCGCGGCGCGCGGCTCCTGGGACTGACCCGCGCGGACGGCCCGGTGTGGTCCCCTATGTGCACGCGGCCCCTCCCCCGGAGACGCCCTTCCGGGACGAGCCGAGGGCGACGCCGAGTGCCGTGACCGGCGATGTTTGCCCGTCGAGGAGCGTCGTCGTGGGGGCACCGTCCGCGCGAGCGGAGCCGAGCGTGCGAGCGCAAGGCGGCCGGAAGTCCTGGATCGGGGTCTCCCCTGCTCTGGGGGTCCCTCCCGGCCGAAGGCCGGGGGAGGAGTTGAGAGCTTAGGGAAGGAGCTACCAGGACTTCCGGCCAACGCCGCGAGCGCGCGTGCCGGGCGGCGCGGCAGGGCAAAGCTTGCCGGGAGGGGCACCAGGAGCGAGGGAGAGCGGAACGTGCGACGAACGACGGGTATGAGCGTGGGCCTGGCCTGCGCGCTGCTGCTTGCCGCCGGATGCTCCGGCGGGGGCGAGGACGAAGGCGGCGGCCGGAAGCCGGACGGAGGCGAACGCTCCGCGGACGGACGCGCGGAGTCCAGCGCCTCGGCGGCGCCCGCCAAGGGCTCGGTCAAGGTGGTCAAGACCCTCACCACCGGCCTCAAGTCCCCCTGGGGCGTGGCCGCGCTCCCGGGCGGGGACCTGCTGGTGGCCCTGCGGGACAGCGGACAGATCGTGCGGGTGGACGACACGAGCGGGAAGAAGACGAAGGTGGGCACCGTGCCCGGCGTCACGGCGGCCGGCGAGGGCGGGCTGCTGGGCCTGGCCGTACCCTCCGACAGCCCCGGCATGGTGTACGCCTATCTCACCACTGCCTCGGACAACCGCATCGTGCGCATGCTCTACGACGAGAAGAAGGCGCCCGGCAACCAGCTCGGCGCCCCGGACACGCTCCTCAAGGGCATCCCCAAGGGCACCATCCACAACGGCGGCCGGATCGCGTTCGGCCCGGACAAGATGCTCTACGCCGGCACCGGCGAGTCCGGGAAGGGGGACCTCTCCCAGGACAAGAAGTCGCTCGGCGGCAAGATCCTGCGCATGACACCCGACGGCGACCCGCCCGGCCAGGGCAACCCCGCGGCCGACTCGGTCGTCTATTCCTACGGCCACCGCAACGTCCAGGGCCTGGCCTGGGACCGGGACAAGCGGCTGTGGGCCTCCGAGTTCGGCCAGGACACCTGGGACGAGCTGAATCTGATCGAGCCGGGCAGGGACTACGGCTGGCCCGACATCGAGGGCAAAGCCGACAAGAAGGGCTTCCAGGACCCCGTCGAGCAGTGGAAGCCCGCCGACTCCTCGCCCAGCGGAGTGGCTGTCGTCAAGGGCTCGGTCTGGATGGCCGGGCTGCGCGGCGAGCGGCTGTGGCGCATCCCGCTCAAGGGCGCGGAACCCGCGGCCAGGCCCCAGGCGTTCTTGAAGGGGAAGTACGGCCGCCTCCGTACGGTCGTACCCGACCCCAGCGGCGGCGGGGACGGGCTGTGGCTCGTCACCAGTGAGACGGACGGGCGGGGATCGCCGAAGAAGGGGGATGACCGCATCCTCCGGCTCAAGGTGAGCTGATGATCCGCCGGCGCGGATGAGCCGGCGAGCTGAGGTGGCCAGATGTTCAACCTGATAGAGGAACTGTTCTCGCCGGGCCGCAAGCACAGCGAGGACGAGCGGCAGCGGCTGGCGCACACCCGCTTCGACGCCGGGGCCGACGGGGCCGACGGAGACCCGGGCAAGGGCCCGATAGACCTGGCCTCCGGACGGGTCACCGTTCGTCCGCCCCAGCAGCGGGAGAGCTGACCAGCCGCAGCCGGGCGTCCAAGGCCGCGCCCTCGCCACGGGCCGGGACACCCGGCTTGGCCGGGGCCGTCATACGGCCGGCCGCTTCAGCCCTCCGGACGCAGGAGGCCGCGCTCGTACGCCTTCCGGAGGCGCTGGGGCACCAGATAGGTGCTTCCTTCGACGGTGACGGGGACGAGGGTCGGGGCGCTCGCCCGCCACTGGGCGCGGCGGTGGCGGGTGTTGCTGCGGGACATCTTGCGCTTGGGGACGGCCATGACGGTCCTTTCGCCGGAGCGGGGAGACAGTGGGTGCGGGTGGGTGCGGGTGGGTGCGGTGGAGATCAGCGGCTGGAATAAGGGAGCAGGGCCATCTCGCGGGCGTTCTTGACCGCTGTGGCGATCTGGCGCTGCTGCCGCCGGCCGACCCGGGTGACGCGGCGGCTGCGGATCTTGCCGCGGTCGGAGACGAACTTCCGCAACATGTCGGTGTCTTTGTAGTCGATGTAGGTGATGCCGGCCGCATCGAGCGGATTGGGCCGGTTCTCGCGTGCGGGCGCTGACTTGGCGGGACGGGGCATGGAGGCTTCCTCGGTGCAGGGCGGACGGGTCAGGCGACAGGGTCGAGCAGCCGGTCGAAGCCGGTGGGCCGCGGCCAGGTGTCGGGCCCGGACGCCAGCTCGTCCTCGGTGAGCAGGCAGGAGTCGAGCAGTGCGAGCAGCCCCTCCCGGTCCAGGCCGGGGGATGTGAAGACGAGGTGCTGGCAGCGGTCGCCGTGTCCGGGATGCCAGTCCAGCGCTGCGGCGGTGCGGCGCTCGGCGGGCATCATCTCCCAGGCGGCGTCCGGCAGGGCCGCCATCCACGGCCCGGTGTCCTCCACGCACAGAGCGCCCCCGGCGGCGTCCCAGGCGAGCAGGCTGTCGGGCCGGTCCGCCAGCCAGAACCTCCCCCGGCTCCGGGCCGCGGCGCAGCACAGGTCCTCCAGCGCCTCGTAGAGCCGGCCGGCGTGGAAGGGACGGCGGCGCTGCCAGACGAGCGTGCTGACGCCCTCCTCCTCACAGTCGTGGGGGAGCCGGGCGCAGGCCGGGTGCACCGCTGCCGCCGCCGCGGCCACGTCGAACCCGGCGAGGGCGGCCGTGCCCAACCCCCCGGACCCGATGCGCGCCTGCCTCGCGGTGGGGTGCAACTGCCGCAGCAGCGCCAGGTCGTCGAGCCCGGTGGCGGGGCTGTCGGCCACGGCGAGGACGGGGGCGTATTCCAGCTGCCGTGCGAAGGTGTCGCCGACGGTGCGCTGGTCCGTCGCGGCTGCGGCGAGCCCCGTCTCCGCGAGGTCGTCGCCGTTGGCCAGGCAGGGCAGGACCAGGGCGGGGTCCACGGCGGTCAGCACGTTGGTGAGCTGGAAGGCGCCGCCGCCGTGGGCGGCGATGACCTCGGCCATGCCCCGGGGTTCCACCGAATCCCACAGCTCCACTATGGCCAGGCGGGTGAGACCGCTGTCGGCCAGCCGTTCCAGTTCGGGCACGAGGTCCTCGCGCAGGGCGCAGCAGGCGCAGTTGTTGACCAGGGGGGTTTCGCTCCGGCTGGTCTCGCCCGTGGAGTCGCGGACACTGCGGCGCACGGTGCCCGCCGGGCCCGCCGACAGGTCGTGGTGCAGGGCGATGCTGCCGGGCATCTCGCGCAGCAGTTGTCGGACCGTCTCGCGCCGGGCGTCGCTGTGCAGCCCGCCGACGATCACCACGGGCATCGGTTCGGCGGGGGTCATCGTCGGCCTCCGTCGCGTCCGTAGCGGCGCTCGAAGCGTTCGACGCGGCCGGCGGTGTCCAGCACGCGGGCGGTGCCGGTGTAGAAGGGGTGGCTCGCCGAGGAGATCTCGACGTCGACCACCGGGTAGGTGTGGCCGTCCTCCCACTCGACGGTCTCGTCGGCGGTCATCGTCGAGCGGGTGAGGATGGCGAAGTCACCGGCCTTGTCGCGGAAGACGACCGGGCGGTAGGCGGGATGGATTCCAGGCTTCATGAGTGTGCTTCCCGGGTGCTGGTGGGCGGAGAGGGCGGGGACCGGACGGGGGGGCCGGTGTGCTCAGCGCTCCTCGCGGAACTCGGCGTGCCGCCCGGCCACGGGGTCGTACTTGCGCAGAACCAGCCGGTCCGGGTCGTTGCGGCGGTTCTTCCGGGTCACGTACGTGTAGCCGGTCGCGGCGGTGGAGCGGAGCTTGATGATCGGGCGTATCTCGTTGCGGGCCATGACAGGTAGCATACGACAATGATTTCCATTACCGATAGGCCACTGGTGAGCCACTGGCGAGAAAGGCAGGGCCCCGCATGTCCGCCCACTGTCAACTGACCGGCACCCGGCCGGTCTTCGGCAAGAACATCTCCCACTCGCACCGGCGCACCTCGCGCCGCTTCGACCCCAACATCCAGAACAAGCGCTACTGGCTGCCCGGTGAGGGGCGCCACATCCGACTGCGGCTGAGCGCGCGTGCCGTCAAGACCGTGGACACCATCGGCATCGAGGCCGCCGTCGCCCGGATCCGGGCCCGCGGGGAGCGTGTGTGATGGCGAAGAAGAGCAAGATCGCAAAGAACGGCAAGCGGAAGCAGATCGTGGCCCGCTACGCGCAACGGCGCGCCGAGCTGAAGGCCGTCCTGGCGTCCCCGCGGGCCACGGACGACGAGAAGACCGCCGCGCGGGCGGAACTTGGCCGCCAGCCCCGGGACGCGAGCGCGACCCGGGTGCGCAACCGCGACAGTGTGGACGGCCGCCCGCGTGGTCATCTGCGCAAGTTCGGCCTCTCCCGGGTGAGCATGCGCGCCGAGGCCCATGCCGGCCACCTGCCGGGGGTGACGAAGTCGTCCTGGTGACAAGGCTGTTGGGCGGGGGGCGACACCTCGGTGGCGTCCCCCGCCCAACAGCGCTGCGTGCCGCTGGTGTGCCGCCGGTCGCCGGGCCGGAGAGGGACGAGGCGGGAGGTGCGGACGGGGCGGCGCGGGTGCCGCCGCCGGGGCGCGGGCGGGTGTGCCTGTCGGCTCGGCCGCCGCGGGCGTCCCCCGGAAGCGGATGGCCGGGGCGGCCGGGGACCCGCGCATCATCCGGGGGCGAGACGGACACCGGTCACGCTCGCCCGCCGACGCTCGCGGGCAGCGCACGAGACGGAAACTCAAGGACCCCCCGCGCCACCGCATGACCGTGGGCCCTCCCGGCGAGCGCCTGACTCACCGGCTCGCCAGCTCACCGGCTCGCAGGCTCCCCAGGGGAAAACGCCTCGGCGCCCGCCTCGGCCTTGCCACGAGGCGGGCCTCGGCTGCCCGACGGGTCGCGGCGGCCCCCGGGCTCGGCCCGGGGATCCGGACGCGGGCACGGGGCCTTGCGAGTCCTGCGCGCCGGATCCCGTACGCGCCGTGCCCCTTACGCCCCCGGGCCGGTGAGGGTGCGCTGCCCTGCCGGATTACTGACCGGCGCCGGCTCCGGCGCCCGCGCCGCCGGTGGCGGGGACCTGGGGCTGTGCGGCGAACAGGTCGAAGTACATGCCCCCGGCGACGATCAGACCGACGACCCCGAGGACGAGGCCGCCCAGGCCGACCGCCTTCATCCACGGACGGGCGCCCGCACGGCCGTTGAGCACCGCGAGCAGGATTCCGCCGACGATGACGGCGAGCACCGCGAAGATCCCGTTGACCACGGCAGCGGCGTGCCAGGGCGCGCCGTACAGCGCGTTGACCTGCTCGGTGGCCGAGCCCCCCGAGCCCTGCGCGCCGCTGGAGATCTGGCCGATCAGCTGCTTGCGCTCGCGGAGCATCTCACCGAAGGAGGTACCGGTGAGCGAGGCGAGGCCGAAGCCCGCGCTGACCACGGCCGCCGCGCCAGCGCCCCAGCCACGGCCGGCGGCCCGTTCGCGCTCGGCAGCGTCAAGTGCGGCCTCTCGCTCGGCGTCCGCGTCGTCGAGGTCGTCGTCGGCCCCGTCGGCGGAGTAGTTGGAGTGGTCGGACTTCTCGCCGCGCGGGCCGACGGCGTCCTCGGGCTCATCGGACGCGTCGGCGCTGTCCGTCTTCGCGCCCTTGCGCAGCGTCCCGGTGGTGCCCCGGTCCTCGGCCGCGGACGCCGGGGCGGAGGTCTCCTCCGGTGCGCTCTCGTCCGCCGCGGAGGTCTTGTCAGTCGTGGTCTTCGTGCTTTCGGTAGCCATGAGCGGTCACCGTAGGTGCCGATTCTGAGAGACCAATGAGAGATTCTGTGCGCTGCGGGGACAGAGTGATATCCGGGGCCATCGAGGTCGCGGAGACCAAGGGGGCAGAGGGGGCGGAGGGGGCCGCTGGTCCCTCGATGCCGATGCGCGGAAGCCGCCGCTCCAGCCAGCCGGGCAGCCACCAGTTGGCGCCGCCGAGCAGATGCATGAGCGCGGGCACCAGCAGGGTACGCAGTACGAACGCGTCCAGCGCGACGGCGGCGGCCAGCGCGATGCCGAACATCGAAATGATTCGGTCCCCGCTGAAGACGAAGGCGCCGAAGACGGCGATCATGATGACGGCGGCGGAGTTGATCACCCGGCTGGTCTCCGACAGTCCGACCCGGACCGCACGCCGGTTGTCGCCGGTCAGCCGCCACTCCTCGTACATCCGGCTGACGAGGAAGACCTGGTAGTCCATCGAGAGCCCGAACAGGACCGACACCATGATCACGGGCAGGAAGGGCTCGATCGGCCCCGCGCCGCCCAGGCCGAGCACCTCGCTGCCCCAGCCCCACTGGAAGACGGCGACGACGACGCCGAACGCGGCGGCGACCGCGGCGACGTTCATCGCCGCCGCCTTGAGCGGGATGCCGATGCTGCGGAAGGCGAGCAGGAGCAGCGCACAGCCCAGGCCGATGACGACGCCGACGAAGAGGGGGAGCTTGCCGATGATGACGTCCGCGAAGTCGTCGTAGCCCGCCGTGACGCCGCCGACCCGCACCTGGAGCGTGGAGCCCGCCTCGGCGGCGGGCAGCACCCGCTCGCGCAGCGTGTCCACCAGGTCGGAGGTGGCCTGGGACTGGGGCGAGGTGCCGGGCACGACGGTGATCACGCCGGTGGTCCCGCTGCCGTTGAACTCCGGCCCGCTGACCTGGGCGACCCCGGGAGTGCCGCGCAGCGCGTCGGGCAGCTGGTCGAAGGCGAGCTTGTCCCCGGCGCCGTCCAGTTCGCCCACCAGGGTCAGCGGCCCGTTGCTGCCGGGCCCGAAGCCGTCGGCCAGCAGGTCGTACGCCTTGCGGGTGGTGGTCGTCGCGGGGTTGTTGCCCTGGTCGGAGGTGCCCAGGTGGAGGCCGAGGGTGGGCAGTGCGAGGACGGCCATGAGCAGGGCGGCCACCGCACCCAGCATCTTGGGCCGGCGCTCGACGAAGGCCGCCCAGCGCATCGCGAACCCGGTGGGCCGGTCCGGACGCGGCCCGCTCTCCGTCAGCCGCCTGCGCTCGCGCCGCCCCAGCGCCCGCATCCCGAGCATGCCGAGCAGCGCGGGCAGCAGCGTGACGGAGGCGGCGACGCTGAGGACGACGGTGAGAGAGGCCGCGAGGGCGACCCCGTTGAGGAAGCTGAGCCGCAGGATGAGCATGCCCAGCAGCGCGATGCACACGGTGGCCCCCGCGAAGATCACCGCCCGCCCGGAGGTGGTCACCGCGCGCAGCGCCGCCTCGCGCACGGACAGCCCGGCGCGCAGCCCTCTGCGGTGGCGGGTCACGATGAACAGCGCGTAGTCGATGCCGACGCCCAGGCCGATGAGCGTGCCCAGCATGGGGGCGAAGTCGGCGACGGTCATGAACCGGCTGAGCACTCCGATGCCCGCCGCTGCCGTGCCGACGGACACGACGGCCGTGATCAGCGGCAGGAGCGTGGCCCCCAGCGAGCCGAACGCCAGGAAGAGCACGACGGCCGCGGCGGCCAGCCCGATGATCTCGGCAAGCTGCGCGGTGGGGGCCTCGGTGACGGCTATGCCCGAGCCGCCCGCCTCGACCTGGAGCCCGTGCCCCGCCGCCTTCTTGGCGGTGTCCACGACGCGCTGGACCTGCTGCGCGTCCATCTCCTCCACCGGCCGGCTGAAGGTGAGGCTCGCGTACGCGGTGCGCCCGTCCTGGCTGATCCGCCCGCCGCTGCCGGCTCCGCCGTGGCCGTCGGAACCGTTGTCGGCGTCGTAGGGGGAGTGCACGGAGCCGACGCCCGGCAGCTTCTCGACCTCGTGCAGGGTGCGGGTCATCCGCTCCTGGACGGCCGAGGCGCGCACGCTGCCCTTGTCGGTGTGCCACACCAGGGTGTCGTCGTCACCACTCCGGTCGGGGAAGGCCGACTCCAGCCGCTGGGCCGCCGTGCCCGACTCGGTGCCGGGCGCCTCGTAGTCGTTGGAGTAGGAGCTGCCGGTGAGGGCGTATGCCGTCACCGCGCCGCAGAGCGCGGCCAGCCAGAGCAGCAGAACGAGTACGCGGCGCTTCAGACACCAGCGGGCAAGGGCTGTCACGGGCGGTCGCCTGCTTCCCGGGGTCGTGCGCTAGCTCTGCCGGGAGCGGGCCGTGCTGTGCGCGTGACGGGCTTGTGGGGGCGTGGGGTGTGCAGATGTGGGGGTCGGGGTGCGGATGTGGGGCGGCCGGGACACGGTGGCGGCAGAAGCGGCGCCACGTATTCCGGTTCTGAGCAGAGTGCCATTCCGAAGAGATCCTTTGCGGTTTTTGTGGCATTGACCACAGAGGCCGCAAAAGGGTCCGGCCCGGCGCCCGCGCACCTACTGCGGCTGGGTCGCGATCCGGATCAGGTTGCCGCAGGTGTCGTCGAGGACGGCGCTGGTGACGGGCCCCCCTCCAACGGCTCCCGCGTGAAGCGGACACCGAGGCCGCGCAGCCGCTCGTACTCCGCGTGCACATCCTCGACGGCGAACTGGGCGAGCGGGATGCCGTCCTGGACGAGCGTGTCGCGATAGGTCTTGGCAGCCGGATGGGCGGCGGGCTCCAGGAGCAGTTCGGTGCCGCCGGGGTCCTCGGGGGAGACGACGGTCAGCCAGCGGTCGGCCCCGACCACCGGGACGTCGTGCTTCTCCACGAAGCCGAGGACCTCGGTGTAGAAGTGCGGGGCCTTGGCCTGGTCGTCGACGAAGACGCTGGTCAGACGCTGGTCAGATGGATCTTCATGGGGCGCTCTCCTCCGGTGCGGAGGGGTCGGGCACGGGCCACCGCTCGGCGATCTGCCGCAGCGGGGCGGTGTTCAGATCGTGGAACTTGCAGCGGCCCTCCCGCCGCGTTTCGACGAGCCCGGCGGCCTCCAGCACGGCGAGGTGCTGGGAGACCGCCTGGCGCGAGATGCCGAGCCGGTGCTTCGCGCTCAGCCGCGCGCAGATCTCGAACAGCGTCTGCCCGGAGCGCTCGGTCAGCTCGTCGAGGATGGTGCGGCGGGTGGGATCGGCCAGGGCTTTGAACGGGTCGTCGGCCATGGCCGCACTATAGGCAAGTGCGCACTTGCCTATAGTGCGACCGTACTCCCCCGACGCCCCGCACCCGGGCAGCCGCACCCACCTGTTCCGCCTGTCCCACCATCCGTACACCTAGAATTCCCTTTTTATTCGCCTGTGGGCAACCACACATTTTCCCTGCCATCGAATTTACTACTGCATCTGAAAAATTACGCCGAAGTGGCAATAAACAAGGGCAGGAAATGCCAGAAACACCCGGGCGATCGCAGGCGGACGAGCGGAACAACAGGCGCCTCACTCGCAATAATGGCCCGCTTGGTACGTCGGTACTTCCCAAGCGGGCGAAGGATCACGAACTGGACGATCAGGGCGACATCCGGGTCAACCCTTTCCTGGTGCCGCTTGAGGAGATCCCCCGTGAGGTGATCCTCGACGGAAAACCTGGCGCGGTCTGGCATTTCTCGGCCGTCCTGCGCGGAGAACCGGACAACCCGGATGTGCTGCGCTGGCGCGTCATGCTGGGCAGCGAAGAACTCCTCACGGTCATGAGCCGGATGGACTTCCTCAAGGTGCTGGGCGGGCTGCGCAAGGGCGCGCTCGAAGAGCAGAAGGCGAACCCCGAGGAGGAGATCGCCTATCCGACCCAGGAGGGCCTGGCGAAGAACATCAGCGGACTGGGCCACACGACCATCGCGGTGGATTTCAAAATTCATGGAGCGACGAAGGCAGGAAAGGCAGCACTGAGCGGAGAATTCCGATACGATCCAGCCTGCAACGCCGGCTGGATAAACGACAAGTCGGGCCGCTACATGAGTAAAAGAGTGAGAACCAAGAAAACGGACAGAGATCCCGAGAAGATCGCGGAATGGGGACAGGCAGTTGCAAAGGAATTCAGCGATCACCTAGGAATCCCGGTCCCTTTCAACCAGCTGAAAACCTCGTCGAACCCCGTCGCGACACCCGCAGCGGCCCTTCAGCCCACCGCCGCCCGGCCCAGCTCCTCCGCCGTCACCGCACGCCCGGCCAAACGCCCGCGCGACCCCGCCACGGACACGGCCAGGAACGCAACCGAGGAAGCGGTCGCGAACACGGCGAACACCGCGAACACCGCGAAGAGGAAGCACCGGTGATCTGAAGGCGCCGCATCGGCCGGCTGTCCCGGCCGCCCGGCCTCCCCGCTGTCCGGCCGTCCCCCGCCGTGGGCTGTGGCGGCCCGGGCGGTGGTCCACACGTCCAACACCTTTGCCCCAGCCCCTCGTTCTCAGGTCGCGCGACCAGCGCAGCCCCCTCCGACCTGGGAGAACCATGCACAAGCGCACCCGCAGGCGCGTCCTGTCCACGGCCGTTCTCACCCTGGCGCTCTCCGGCGGCGCGCTCACCACGGGTGCCGCCTCGGCGGTGGCACCGCCGGAGGCCACCGTCCGGCAGCAGGCGGACCAGATCATGAACCTCGGCTACGAGGAGTTCGCGCGAACCCCGCACATCACTCCGTTCAACTGGACGACCGACGGCTGCTCCGTCCCCGGCCCCTTCGCCCCCTACCGCGAGGTCTTCCACCTCGCCTGCACCCAGCACGACTTCGGGTACCGCAACTACGGCGGCAACCACGAGCTGAAGCTCAGCCCCACCCGCGAGACCAAGAACTGGATCGACGGCCGCTTCCGCACCGAGCTGATCCGCACCTGCGAGAACACCTACCCGACCCCGCTCAGGCGCCAGGGCTGCCTCACTGCGGCCGACGCGTACTACCTGGGGGTTCACACGACGCCGGCGGCGGACAAGGCGTTCTTCTGAGCCGACGGTCAGTCGGCGACGGCGGGCTCGGGCGGAGCCGCGGAGGCGTCACGGACACCCAGGCGCAGGTGCTCGACGTGGTACAGGGCCTGGTCGAGGAGTTCGGCGACGTGGTTGTCGTGGAGCGCGTAGATGATCGAGCGCCCGTGACGCTCTCCGGTGACCAACCCGAGATTGCGCAGCAGGCGCAGTTGGTGGGAGCAGGCGGAGGCTTCCATGCCGACGGCCTCGGCGAGGTCGCTCACCGAGCAGGGCCCTTCGTGGAGCCGCGCCAGGATGTGCAGTCGCGAGGGGGTGGCGAGGGCCTGGAGGGTCGCGGCGACGTCGGCGGTGCCCACGGCGTCCAGGCGCTCGCGCGTGGTGGCGTTGCTGGCGCTGCCGGTTCCGTGGCCCATGCGGGCATTGTACTCAAGACACCTGAAGACCTATTCACATGTTCCTGTATGGTGGAGACCTTGCCCCAGCCCGCCCGCGAAGGGTCTCCCTGCCATGTCCTCACTCCTCGACCAGCGGCCCGCGCCGCCCGCAGCCGGGCCTCCGGCGGTGCCTGCGCCCCCGCGGCGGCGCACCCGGACGCTGGCGCTGCCGGAGGCCCGATGGGCACTGGCCTCGCTGGTCCTGTTCCTGACCGCCCTCCCGCTGGACCTCTTCGGAGCCCCGGCATGGTCGTGGGTCCCGCTGTATGCCGCCGTCTACCTCACCGGCGGGTGGGAGCCGGGGTGGGAGGGCCTGAAGGCCCTCAAGGACAAGACCTTGGACGTGGATCTCCTGATGGTCGTCGCCGCGCTGGGCGCCGCCGCCATCGGCCAGGTCCTCGACGGGGCCCTGCTGATCGTCATCTTCGCCACCTCCGGCGCGCTGGAGGCCGTCGCGACCGCCCGGACCGCCGACTCCGTGCGTGGCCTGCTCGACCTGGCCCCCACGACGGCGACCCGGCTCCTGCCCGGCGGCGGGGAGGAGCCGGTTCCCGCCGAGTCGCTCGCCATCGGCGACGTCATCCGGGTGCGGCCCGGCGAGCGGATCGGCGCGGACGGCCAGGTGCTCGACGGGGCGTCCGACATCGACCAGGCCACCATCACCGGCGAGCCCCTTCCCGTCGCCAAGCAAGCCGGGGACGAGGTGTTCGCCGGCACCGTCAACGGCACCGGCGCCCTGCGCGTACGCGTCGAGCGGGACCCGTCGGACTCGGTGATCGCGCGGATCGTGAAGATGGTCGAGGAGGCGTCGGAGACCAAGGCTCCGACCCAGCTCTTCATCGAGAAGATCGAGCAGCGCTACTCGATCGGCATGGTCATCGCCACGCTCGGCGTCTTCGCCGTACCACTCGCCTTCGGCGGCGAACTACGGCCCGCTCTGCTCCGCGCGATGACGTTCATGATCGTCGCCTCGCCGTGCGCGGTGGTGCTGTCCACCATGCCGCCGCTGCTGTCCGCGATCGCCAACGCGGGCCGCCACGGCGTCCTCGCGAAATCCGCGGTCGTGATGGAGCGCCTGGGCCGGATCGACGCCGTCGCCCTGGACAAGACCGGCACCCTCACCGAGGGCACGCCGCGCGTCACCGACATCTGCCCCGCCCCCGGCTCCGGCCTGGACGAGAACGCCCTGCTGGCGCTGGCGGCAGCCGCCGAGCATCCCAGCGAGCACCCCCTGGCCCGCGCCGTCGTCGATGCCGCCCGCGAGCGCGGCCTCGCCCTCGTCGAACCGGCCGGCTTCGCCTCCGCGCCCGGCGCCGGGGTCACCGCCACCGTCGAGGGCCGGGTCGTCCAGGTCGGCTCCCCCGCCCGCCTGGCCTCCGCCGCCGGATCGGAGGCCGCCGGTACGGTGCGGGCCCTCGAAGAGCGGGGCCGCACCGCGGTACTGGTCCTGCGCGACGGGGCGCCGGCCGGAGCGCTGGGCGTCTCCGACCGACTCCGCCCCGACGCGAGGGCCACCGTGGCCGCCCTCGCCGGACTCACCGGCCGCCCACCGGTCCTCCTGACGGGAGACAACGAGCGCGCCGCCCGTCACCTGGCCGCCGAGGCCGGCATCACCGACGTCCGCGCCGGACTCCTCCCGCAGGACAAGGCCGCCGCCGTCCAGCGGTGGGAAGCCGAAGGACGCCGGGTGCTCGTGGTCGGCGACGGAGTCAACGACGCTCCCGCGCTGGCCGCGGCCCACGCCGGCATCGCGATGGGCAAGGCCGGCTCCGACCTCGCGCTGGAGACCGCCGACGCCGTCGTCGTCCGCGGCGGACTCGCCCCCATCCCCGCCGTCGTGGACCTGTCCCGCAAGGCCCGCCGGCTCGTGATCCAGAACCTGGTCATCGCCGGGACCTTCATCACCGCACTGGTCGCCTGGGACCTGATCGGCACCCTCCCGCTGCCGCTCGGCGTCGCCGGCCATGAGGGCTCCACCGTCGTCGTCGGCCTCAACGGCCTGCGCCTGCTGCGCGATGCCGTCTGGACGGACTCCTCCGGGCAGGACACCGCGTGAACGGGCGTACCGGACGCGACCGGACGCCCGCCCCCTCCGAAGCGGCGGGCGGCGACTCGCCGAGGAGGGCACGTACGCGCTTCTCGCTCTCGTCGCGGGCCGGGTCCATGGCGTCGATGGCGGGGAGGTCGGGGAGGTCGGGGAGGAATACTTGCCTCCTTTGACACCTTGTTGGTGATCATGCGCATCTTCCGTACCTACGCCCGCACGTGCGCCGACGACCTGGATGCGGTGCTGGCACCGCTCACTGCGGTTTCCGGCGAGCCGGTCAGCACCCGCTTCACGATGCCGAACGGCTTGGAGCTGGCCACCGTCGGCCGCGTTCTGGTGGTGGCGGGCGATGAGCGGGTGCTGGAGCCTTACCGGGCGACAGTGGCCACGCTCATCGTCGATGACCTCGACGAGTGCCGCGCGCTGCTCCACCGGACCGGAGCGCGGATCGTGCGCGGTCCGCAGGCCGTTCCCACTGGCAGGAACCTGACTGCGAAGCTGCCAGGTGGCGTCCAGATCGAATACGTGGAATGGGACGAGGCCCAGTGGGAACGTGCCGGAGGCCGGCCAGCGTAGGTGACCGTCCTCCCTGAGTCCGGTGCCGGCCAGTCATCCGCCGACGAGAGCGGGGGCCGGTGCTGGATCCGCCAGGCCCCTTGTCGATGGGCGCACACCAGAGGGGCGGGGTCGGTGAAGGCAGTGTCGGCCTGGCAGCGGCGGCGGAGCAGGCACATGTACTTTCGACCGGATTGCGGCCCTGACCAGCGATAAGCACGGCGGACGCCACCGGCTCAGCACCGGGCCGCGCGCCACACCGTCAGCTTCTCCGTCGCCGGGACGCGCAGGGCGGGGCCCTCGTCCAAGGTGAGAACGAGGGCGAGCGCGCCCGTTGCGAAGCGCTCGCCGCGTACGCGGCGCACCGTGCGCCATGCGCCGTGGGCCCGGACGCGGTGACCCGCGCACACGGTGACGGCCGAGACCATTGCTTCACCTTCACCTGCGGAGCCGCGCAGTTCGGCCCAGACGGTCTTGCCCACGCCGCCCGGGCGGCGTTCCGTCCCCCACCGGTAGGCGATCGCCTCCACGAGCAGCAGCCCGTACCCGCCCTCGTCGCCGGGCGCCGGCACCCTGGGCGCGGGACGCCCCTCGCCCGCGTCGCAGACCTCCAGCCGTACGGTCATCTCGTCCGGCCGCCCTACCCGTACGGCGACCTGCCGGTCGCTCGGCGCGGGTGCCCGCACGGCGTTCGTCACCAGCTCCGACACCACCAGCTCCGCGTCCTCCCGCACCCCCGCGTGCACCTCCCACGCGGTGAGCGCCGCCCGTACGAGGTCCCGCGCCCGGGGCACGCTCGCCTTGCTGCGGGGCAGGCGACAGCTCGCCTCGTACGGCTCCCGGGACTGGTCCTGCTGAGGCATGGCGGACTCCTTGAGGGGGTGGGCGCGAGCTGAACTCGTCGCTTTGCGGGCGCAGTTGACTGCCGTCGGCCTCAGCGTGTCCCGTCAGCGATGTTCGTGCAACGTTGAATGGAGCTTGCAATTGTTAGTTCACTCTTTCGTGCGGCTTGAAGGGTTGATACCTGACGCTTCTGGTAGGCAGTCCTCCATGCCACCCGTAAAGTCATCCACCGTGCTCGGTCGCCAACTCGGCGATGAGTTGAGGCGTTTCCGCGAGGCGGCGGCCGTCACCATGGCCGAAGCCGCCGAGGTGCTGGACTGCACCAAGGGCAAGATCAGCCGCATGGAGAACGGGCATGTCCCCGTTCGCGGGCCGGACCTCTCAGCCCTGATGAACGCCTACGGGATCGAGGACCGCGAGACGCACGAGCGCCTTGTCGCCTTGGCACGGAGGGCGAACAGGCGCCGCCGAGACGGCTGGTGGCACCGGTACAGCACCGTGTTGGACGCCACGTACCGCGATCAGATCGAACTGGAATCGATCTGCGACAGCGTTCGGACGTATGAAGTGCAGCTTGTTCCGGGGCTCTTGCAGACCGCGGAATACGGCCGCGCGGTGACCGTCGCGTCACGGGCCTGGAAGACACCGGAAGAGATCGAACAGTTCGTCCGCGTCCGCCTCGCCAGGCAGGAGAGACTCATCGGCGACGCGCCCATGGAGCTGTGGGCCGTCCTTGCGGAAGGCGTCCTCCGCCAGCAGGTCGGAGGAGCTGCCGTCATGCACGCCCAGTTGGAACACATGGCAGAAATGGCGCAGCTCCCCAACGTCACCGTCCAGGTATTGCCGTTCTCGCGCGGCGCGCACTCGGGTATGTTCGGCCCGTACCTACTGCTGAGCTTTCCACAGGTGACATCGCTGGATCTCGTCCTGACGGAGACCCCGACCGGGAACCTCTGGATGGAGCGGGAGGCAGAAGTCGCCTACTACCGCACACTCTTCGATGACGCACGAATGACCGCGTTGCCACCGACAGAGTCGCTCGCGCTGATCCGTCGCATCGCCAGGGAGTACAGATCATGAAGCACACACAGCGGGCTGCCTCGCTCCCCCTGGAAATAGAGTGGCGCACGAGCAGTTACAGCGGCGGTCAAGGCAACTGCCTGGAAGCCGCCATGAACCTCCCGCACAGCGTCCCCGTGCGGGATACCAAACACCGGGGCGCCGGCCCCGTCCTGCGCATCCCGCACCGCAGTTGGACGGCGTTCCTGGCGAGCCTCGGATAGTGGGGGCGGGGAGCGGCGGCGCGGGGCGACCCGATGGCCGGCCGCGTCGAGTGGGTGCCGCGGGTCGGCCGGCCCGGCGGCCAGCGGCCCGCGCCGCCGCCGGACCCGGCGGGACCACCTGTCCGCGTGGACCCGCCGGGGAGCCACGGGAAGCACGCCGGGCACACGCGGCGTGCGGAGCGCGCCGCGTACGTGAATTCTGCGCCCGATGTGTGCTTGTCCGGCACTCGCCACCCTTCGCACGGGTACCTCCCGGGTCGCGCTCCCCGACCCGGCACTCCCGGCGCGGCTGACACGGGCAACCGTTAGCCTGTGGGAACTGCCCGGCGCATGTTCGGGACGGAACGGCAGGCCGCGAGGCCGCAGCACGCACCACACGGGATGGGGGACGGTCGTTACGTATGCCCAGGGAATTGCAGCGCGGCCACAAGGCCAAGATCAGTGATCTGACGGCGGGCACCGATCTGTACGTGGGCGTACAGGTCAGCGGGCCCGGGCTCTCCTTCGACATCAGCTGCTTCGGGCTGGACGAGCGGGAACTCCTCTCCGACGACCGCTACTTCATCTTCTTCAATCAGCCCACATCCCCCGAGGAGTCCCTCCAGCTCCTCGGCGCGCAGGCCGGGGACACCGAGTCCTTCCGGGTGACCCTGGAGCGGATCCCGGCGCAGGTCAGCCGGCTGTCCTTCACCGCGTCGCTCGACGGCGCGGGCCAGATGTCGCAGGCGGGGCCCGGCTACATCCGCATCGTCGCGGGCGGCGAGGAGGTCGCGCGCTACGCCTTCGACGGCTCGGAGTTCACCACCGAGCGGGCCGTGATGCTGGGGGACTTCTACCGCAAGGACGGCGTCTGGCGGTTCGCCGCGATCGGCCAGGGCTTCGACGGCGGCCTCGACGCGCTGCTGAAGAACTTCGGGGGCGAGGTCGCCGAGGAGGAGCCGCAGGCCGCCCCGCAGGGGGCGCCCGGTTTCGCCCCGCCAGGTGGCGGGGCACCTCAGCAGCCCGCCCCGGGCTTCGCCCCGCCGCCGGGTCCCGCGGCACAGCAGTCATCCCCGGCACCCCAGGCCCCGCAGGCGCCCCAAGCACCCCAGGCCCCGCAGCCGTCCGCGCCGCAGCCGCAGCCCGCTTCCGGGCGACCGCAGCCGCAGCCGCAGGTGCCGGATGTGCACGGGGCGCCGACCGTGGCCGTACCCACCGCGCCCTTCGGCGGCGAGCCGCGGCCACCTCAGCCGCCGCCACCACCGCAGGCCCAGCAGTACGCGCCGCCCACCGACAACCCGTACGCACCCCAACCCCCGCAGCCGCCGCAGCCCACTCAGCCGCAGTTCCCGGGCCAGCAGGCGCCATCCGCCCAACAGGGGCCACCCGCCCAGCAGTTGAGCAACCCCTTCGCGCCGCAGCAGGGCGGATTCGGCGCCCAGGCCCCGCAGGCTCCCCAGGCGCCGCACATTCCGCAGGGCCCCGCCGCCGGAGTGGGCGCGGCGTTGGGCAAGTTCCACGAGGTGCCGACCGGGCAGCGCTGGACACTCCAGAACCCGTCGCTCGTCCGCGCCGACCTCGGCATCGACGGTCAGTCCGTCCTGGCCAAGCAGGGCAGCATGGTGCTCTACCAGGGGAAGGTCGACTTCTCCTACAAGGGCGCCGGTTTCACCGGGCGCGTGGTCGGCAACGCCACGGGCCAGGAGATGCAGCTGATGCGGTGCAGCGGGCGCGGCCAGGTCTTCTTCGCGGAGAACGCGGCCCACGTCCACCCCGTCGAGCTACAGGGCGACGCGATCTGCGTGTCCGCCGAGAACGTGCTGGCCTTCGACGAGTCGCTCCAGCACGAGGTGCGCCGCATCGAGGGGCACGGCATCCCGGGCGGTGCGCTGTTCACCATGCAGTTCACCGGTACGGGCACCGTCATCGTCAAGACGCAGGGCACGCCTGTCGTGCTGCCGGTGACGCCCACGACCTTCGCGGACGCGCAGGCCGTCGTCGCCTGGTCGGCCGCCGCCCAGGTCATCGTCTCCAGCCAGGTCCGGCTGCACCGCAACGCCTACCCGGGACACAGCGGCGAGACCGTGAACCTCCAGTTCCGGGGCGCACCCGGGAACTTCATCGTCGTCCAGCCGTACGAGGTCTAGGGGAGCCCCGAAGTGAATCAGCCAGCAGCACTCGCGGGCTTCGCGCCCGCCCCCGTGGCCGCCCGTATGCAAAACCACGGGCAGCACATGGTCAAGGTGGCCATGCAATCCGGCCAGGACCTGTTCGCCAGGCCCGGCTCGATGGTCGCCTACGAGGGCTTCGTGCAGTACGAGGCCAACCCGCCGGCCGTGCGGCAGATGGCCTCGCAGTGGCTCTCGGGCGAGCAGAACCCGCTGATGCTCTGCCGGGGCGACGGGCTGCTCTACCTCGCCGACTACGGCGCCGACGTCGTCTGCGTGAACCTCAACGAGGAGTCGCTGTCCGTCAACGGCACCAACCTCCTCGCCTTCGACGCACACCTCCAGTGGGGCGTCGAGCGGGTCAAGGGCATGGCCAAGTTCGCCGGGCAGGGGCTGTTCAACGTCGGCGTGCGCGGCACCGGCTGGGTGGCGCTCACCTCGCGCGGCGCACCCGTCGTGGTGGACTGCGGACGCGGCGAGGACGAGACCTACGTCGATCCCGACGCGCTGGTGGCCTGGTCCAGCGGGCTGAAGATGAAGAGCAAGCGCAGCATGAAGGCCGGCGCGCTCATCGGCCGGGGCAGCGGCGAGGCATACCAGATCGCCTTCTCCGGCCAGGGCTTCGTGGTCGTACAGCCGAGCGAGGACAGCACGGACCGTATCCGGGTCCGGGGCTGAGGGGGGAAGGAGAACCGCCGTGCAGAGTTCACTCTTCGCACACGCCGAGGTGCAGAGCCAGGACCGCTACGCCGTGCAGAACCCGCAGCTCCTGCGGGTCCAGCTGACCGGTCACGACGATGTGCTGGCCCGCAAGGGCGCCATGGTCGCCTACCAGGGCCTGCTGGAGTTCGACGCCGAGTACCAGGCGCGCGGCGAGCGGCGCGGCCCGGCCCGCGAGCACCTGCCCCTGATGCGCTGCTCGGGCCAGGGCTCGGTCTTCCTCGCCAACCTCGCGCAGTACGTGCACGTGGTGGACGTCGAGCGGGACGGGCTGACCGTCGATGCCTCCTACGTCCTGGCGATGGACTCCACGCTGCACCACGAAGTCATCTCCGTGGACAGCCAGTTCGGCATCTCCGGCACCGGGGCCTACAACCTCAACATCACGGGGCAGGGCAAGGTCGCCCTGATGACCTCGGGCCAGCCGCTGCTGCTGAACGTCACGCCGGACACCTATGTCAACGCCGACGCGGACGCCGTCGTCGCCTGGTCCAGCGGACTGCGCGTCCAGATGCAGGCCCAGACCTCCTCCCAGGGCGTATGGCGCCGCCGAGGCAACACCGGCGAGGGCTGGGAGCTGTCTTTCCTGGGCCAGGGCTACGCCCTCGTCCAACCCAGCGAGCAGCTTCCCCCGCAGGGCGCCGAGATCGGCGGCGGCCTGCGCGCCCAGTACGGCATGGGCCAGCAGGGCGCCCACGGCCAGAACCAGGGCAACATCTTCAGCAACCGCTGACCCCTCGGCCGGCTGCCGCCTGCTTCACAGGCCCGCTCCGGCAGACCACGAAGGGGGCGCCCCCGCCTCGGCGGGAGCGCCCCCTTCGGTGTTCCCGGACCGATGCCGGGACGGGCGGCGCGGGCGATCAGCCCTCGACGCCCAGCCTCTCCAGGATCAGCTCCTTCACGCGAGCGGCGTCGGCCTGGCCTCGGGTGGCCTTCATGACCGCGCCGACGAGAGCGCCCGCCGCTGCGACCTTGCCGCCGCGGATCTTCTCGGCCACACCGGGGTTGCCCTCGATGGCCTCGTCCACGGCCTTGCCGAGCGCGCCCTCGTCCGAGACGATCTTGAGGCCGCGCTTGTCCACGACCTCGTCCGGGGTGCCCTCGCCCGCGAGGACGCCTTCGATGGCCTGCCGGGCCAGCTTGTCGTTGAGCGAGCCCTCGGCGACCAGCGCCGAGACCCGGGCGACCTGCTCGGGGGTGATGGGCAACGAGCGCAGCTCCACCCCGTCCTCGTTGGCGCGGCGGGCCAGCTCGCCCATCCACCACTTGCGGGCCTGGTCGGCGGGGGCGCCCGCCTCGACGGTGGCGACGATCAGTTCGACGGCGCCCGCGTTGAGCACGGACTGCATCTCGTGCTCGCTGATGCCCCACTCCTCGCGCAGCCGGTTGCGGCGCACGCGCGGCAGCTCGGGCAGGGTGGCGCGCAGCTCCTCGACCCACTCGCGCGAGGGCGCGACGGGCACCAGGTCGGGCTCGGGGAAGTAGCGGTAGTCCTCCGCCTCCTCCTTGATCCGGCCGGAGGTGGTGGAGCCCTCGTCCTCGTGGAAGTGCCGGGTCTCCTGCACGATCGTGCCGCCGGCGTCGAGCACGGCCGCGTGCCGCTGGATCTCGAACCGGGCGGCGCGCTCGACGCTGCGCAGCGAGTTGACGTTCTTGGTCTCGCTGCGGGTGCCGAACTTCGCCACCCCCTTGGGGCGCAGCGAGAGGTTGACGTCGCAGCGCATCTGGCCCTGCTCCATCCGGGCCTCGGAGACGCCCAGCGCCCTGATCAGCTCGCGCAGTTCGGCGACGTACGCCTTGGCGACCTCCGGTGCCCGCTCGCCCGCGCCCTCGATGGGCTTGGTGACGATCTCGATGAGCGGGATGCCGGCCCGGTTGTAGTCCAGCAGGGAGTGCGAGGCGCCGTGGATACGGCCCGTCGCGCCGCCCACGTGCGTGGACTTGCCGGTGTCCTCCTCCATGTGGGCGCGTTCGATCTCCACGCGGAAGACCTCGCCGTCCTCCAGCTGGACGTCCAGATAGCCGTTGAAGGCGATCGGCTCGTCGTACTGGGAGGTCTGGAAGTTCTTCGGCATGTCCGGATAGAAGTAGTTCTTCCGGGCGAAGCGGCACCATTCGGCGATGTCGCAGTGCAGCGCGAGACCGATGCGGATCGCCGACTCCACGCCGGTCTTGTTGACGACGGGCAGTGCGCCGGGCAGGCCGAGGCAGGTCGGGCAGACCTGGCTGTTGGCCTCGCCGCCCAGCTCGGTCGAACAGCCGCAGAACATCTTGGTCCTGGTGCCGAGTTCGACGTGGACCTCAAGGCCCATGACGGGGTCGTACGTGGCGAGTGCCTCGTCGTACGACACCAGTTCGGTGACGGTCACGGAAAACTAACCTTTCTCTGCCGCGTCAGTCGCCCGCGAGGACGTCGTCGGAGGACATCCGGCGCAGCTCACGGACCAGCAGCGCGACGCCCGTGGCGATGGCGGCGGCGGAGACGACCGCGTCCACCAGCTGGAGCTTGTCGCCCTCCAGCTTCGCCTTCTTCGCCTGCTTGGCGACGCTCACGGCGCCGAAGAGCGTGGTGCCGATGGACAGGTACGTACCGGGCTTCGACTTCTTGAAGTCCTTGGCCTTGCTCAGCTTTCCACTCACAGCGACGGTGCCTCCTCTAGCAGCGGGTGTCCCCAACGTGCCTGGTAGGCGGCTTCTACGGCCGCACCGACACGGTAGAGCCGGTCATCGGCCATGGCGGGGGCGATGATCTGGAGCCCGACCGGGAGCCCGTCCTCCGGCGCGAGCCCGCACGGCAGGGACATGGCAGCGTTGCCGGCCAGGTTGGACGGGATGGTGCACAGGTCGGCGAGGTACATCGCCATGGGGTCGTCGGCGCGCTCACCGATCGGGAAGGCCGTGGTGGGCGTGGTCGGCGAGATCACCACATCCACCTGCTCGAACGCCTTCTCGAAGTCACGGGTGATCAGCGTACGCACCTTCTGCGCCGAGCCGTAATACGCGTCGTAATACCCCGAGCTGAGCGCGTAGGTACCGAGCATGACCCGGCGCTTGACCTCGTCACCGAAGCCCGCCTCACGGGTGAGCGCGGTGACCTCCTCGGCGGAGTGCGTGCCGTCGTCACCGACACGCAGGCCGTAGCGCATGGCGTCGAAGCGGGCCAGGTTCGAGGAGCACTCGGACGGGGCGATCAGGTAGTAGGCCGCCAGCGCCTTGGTGAACGACGGGCAGGACAGCTCCACGATCTCGGCGCCCAGCTCGCGCAGCAGCTCGACCGACTCGTCGAAGCGCTGCATCACCCCGGCCTGGTAGCCCTCGCCGCGGAACTCCTGGACGACGCCGACACGCAGCCCGCGCACCTGGCCGTCCCGCGCGGCGGCGACGACATCCGGCACCGGCTGGGCGATGGACGTCGAATCCAGCGCGTCGTGCCCGGCGATCACGCTGTGCAGCAGCGCGGCGTCCAGCACCGTGCGGGCGCAGGGCCCGCCCTGGTCCAGCGACGAGGAGAAGGCGACCATGCCGTAGCGCGAGACGCCGCCGTAGGTCGGCTTCACCCCGACCGTGCCCGTCACGGCCGCCGGCTGGCGGATCGAGCCGCCGGTGTCGGTGCCGATCGCCAGCGGCGCCTCGTAGGCGGCCAGCGAGGCGGCCGAGCCGCCGCCCGAACCGCCCGGGATACGGGTCAGGTCCCAGGGGTTGCCCGTCGGCCCGAAGGCGCTGTTCTCGGTGGAGGACCCCATGGCGAACTCGTCCATGTTGGTCTTGCCGAGGATGACGACCCCGGCCTCCTTGAGGCGCTTGGTCACCGTGGCGTCATAGGGCGGAATCCAGCCCTCCAGGATCTTCGACCCGACGGTCGTCGGCACGCCCTCGGTGGTGAAGATGTCCTTCAGCGCCAGCGGCACCCCGGCCAGCGGCCCCGGCTTCTCGCCGCGCTCCCGCCGGGCATCGACCTCGCGCGCCTGGGCGAGCGCGCCCTCGCGGTCCACGTGCAAGAACGCGTGCACCTTCTCGTCCACGGCCTCGATACGCGCCAGATGCGCCTCGGTGACCTCGACCGCGGTCACCTCGCCGCTCGCGATCTTGTCGGCGAGCTGAGCCGCCGACAGCTTGATCAGTTCAGTGGCCATCGCGCTCATGCCTCCTCCCCCAGGATCTGCGGCACCTTGAATCGCTGCTGCTCCTGCGCGGGGGCGCCGGAGAGCGCCTGCTGCGGGGTCAGCGACGGACGGACCTCGTCCTGTCGCATGACGTTGGTGAGCGGGAGCGGGTGGGAGGTCGGCGGTACGTCCTCTTCGGCGACATCGGAGACGGCGGCTACCGCGCCGATGATGTCGTCGAGCTGTCCGGCGAAGTGATCTAGCTCTTCGTCTTTCAGCTCCAGGCGCGCCAGCTTGGCGAGGTGGGCGACCTCCTCGCGCGAGATGCCAGGCATGCAGCGGTCCTCTTGGGTGAGTGTTGGATTGTCCGCCCCAATCCTATGGGGCTCCCGCCCCCACCCGCGAAGCGCTTCTCTCTTGTGACCCGGCAAGACCCCCTCCCCATCGGTTCGCACTCGTGCGCGGCGCCGTTGTCGGGTGCTTCGCCCCCAAACCCCCTTGGCCTCCCCGGCCGGTGGTACCCCCATGGGCGGCTCCCCCTACGGGGGCTCCGCCCCCTAGAAACCCCGGTCTCCGCACCCTTGCTCGCCCCCATGTTCCCTGAACGCCACATCTGAACCATTGGACGCCCGCTCATCGAGCAAGAGGGCTCAAAGGATCGGAAACCTACAGGTGCGGGATGAGTACGGGGGTACCGCCCGGCCGGAGGCCGGGGGTCTCAAGGCAAGTGCGCCGAAGGGGCAGACGGCGCCGAGGGGGCAGGCGGCGCGGCCGGGAGAGCTCGGGCCGCGGGGGCCTCGCGGGCCCGCAGCCAAGCCGTGGTCTCCCCCGGAGGCATCGCCGCGGCGACAAGCCACCCCTGCACCGCGTCGCACCCGAGATCCCGCAACCGCTCCCACGTCTCGTCGTCCTCCACCCCCTCGGCGACCACCATGAGTCCCAGCGAGTGGGCCAGATCCACCGTGCAGCGCACGATCTCCGCGTCCTCGGTGTCCACGGCCAGGCGGGCCACGAAGGAGCGGTCGATCTTCAGTTCGCTCACGGGCAGCCGCCGCAGGTGGACCAGGGAGGAGTAGCCGGTTCCGAAGTCGTCGAGGGACATCTTGACGCCGTGTCCGGTGAGTCCGGCCAGGGTGTCGGCCGCCTGCTGGGGGTCTTCGAGCAGCACGTGCTCGGTGATCTCCAGCTGGAGCGCGCCCGGCGGTACGCCGTGCCGGGCCAGTCGCGCGGCGACGGAGCCGGCGAAGCCGGGTGAATGGACGTCGCGGGGCGAGACGTTGACGGCGACCGGCACCATCAGCCCGCACGAGCGCCAGATGGCGACCTGCGCCAGCGCGGTCTCCAGCACGTATTCGGTCAGCCGGGGCATCAGCCCGGAGGTCTCTGCGATGGCGATGAACTCGTCCGGGGGGACGCGCCCGCGCTCGGGGTGCACCCAGCGCACCAGCGCCTCCAGGCCGGAGACGGTGCCGTCGAAGCCGACCTTGGGCTGGTAGTGCAGCTCGACCTCGCAGGCGTCCAGGGCGCGGCGGAGGTCGGCGAGGAGTCCGAGGCGGTCGGGGGTGTTGCCGTCCCGGGTGGCTTCGTAGACCTCGACGGCGGTGCGGTCCCGCTTGGCCTCGTACATCGCCACATCGGCGCGCCGCAGCAGGCCCTCGGCCTCGGTGGCGTGGTCGGGGAAGACGGCGACCCCGGCGCTGGCCTCCAGTACGAGGGTCAGTCCGTCCAGGTCGAGGGGGGAGCCGAGGGCGGAGACGAGGCCGCGGGCGACCCGCTGGGCGCTGGTGATGGAGTCGGCGACCGGGAGGAGTACGGCGAACTCGTCCCCGCCGAGCCTGGCCGCCTCGGCGCCGCGCGGGAGGGCGTCGCGCAGCCGCTGGGCGATCTGCAGCAGGAGACGGTCACCGGCGAGGTGGCCGAGGGTGTCGTTGACGGAGCGGAACCGGTCCAGGTCGATGAGGACCAGCGCGGAGCGGGCTCCGGTGCGCTCGGCCTCGTCGAGCGCGGCCCAGGCGCGTTCCAGCAGCCACAGCCGGTTGGGCAATCCGGTGAGCGGGTCGCGCAGTTGTTCCTCGGCGCGGGCGCGGGCGATGCGGAGCGTGGAGTCGAGGGCTATCAGCGGTATCGCGAAGAGCGGGAGCAGCAGCGGCTTGTGGACGGCGACGACGACGATGAGCGGGGCGATCCCCAGCAGGGAGACGCCGACGAGGCTCTGGCGCACGAGCGCGGTGCGCAGCGCCGAGGGCAGGCCCCCGGCATGCGGGGCCGAGGTGTACCACTGGAGGGTGCGGGTGACCAGCAGGTAGACCCCGGCGACGAGCACGACCTGGGGCGCGGCCGAGATCTCCCATTCGGCGGGCTTCCAGGGGTCCTCCACGGAGGGGCGCACTCCGCACAGGGCGAGGGAGAGCGAGGCTGCGCCGATGCCGAGGATGTCGATGGCGCCGTGGACGAACGCCTGCCGCCAGCGGCGGCGGCGCGCCGCGCCGACCAGGACGACGACGGCGAGGCTGACCAGCAGCGCGGGCACCCAGCCGCACAGCAGCAAGATGGCGAGGGTCAGTGCGGGGCCGGAGCCGGTGCCGCCCCACCAGCGGTCGCGGCCCATGGTGACGAGGTGGGCGACGACGCATCCCGTCAGCACGGCGAACGACCAGCCGGCGGTGCCGCCGGGGAAGAGCGCGTGACCGGCGGCGAGGACCCGAAGGAGGCCGCCGGCCAGGGCGAGGAGGGCGAGGGCGAGGACCAGTGCGGGCAGCGGCGCCGGGCGCAGGGCCAGCAGCCGCTGGAGCCGGGGGGCTTCCTCGCCGCCGGTGGCGCCGCCGGAGCCGTTCTTGCCGGGCGGGCCCGGGACGCCTGGCGTCCCGGGGGTGCCAGGGCCGCCGGGCGGACCGACGGCCTGCCCCGCGCCGGTGCCCGCACCTGCTCCCGCACCGCGTGCCGTCCGGGCCCCCCGGCGCGTGCCGTCCGAGGGCAGCCGGGCGAACGGGGGCCTGGCTCCCCCGGAGAATTCCAGCATCCTGGTCCCTCTCGCAGCCGTCCGCGCCTGCCTCGCCGCCGCAGGCGTACGTTTCAACAGTAGGCCGCCGACCGGTGGTAGGGGCAGCGATCGGCCGCTGTTGCCTGATTACGCCTACGACGAATCGTGCCCATCTTCCCCGCGCCATACGGGTGTTGCGGGCGAACGGCTGGTTTCCCGCGGGCGGTGAGGCGGGGGCCGGGGTCGCCGGGTGGTGCTCCTGCGCGAACGGAAGTGCCCCGCGATTGCTGGGGCTTGTCACGGACGCGCCCGGGGAGGTCAGCCGTCTGTTTTTTCTGGTTTCTCCGGCTCCGCTGTCGGCAGCGCCGCCTCCCGGGCGGCGTCGGGGCCCTGGGCCAGCAGGACCGCGAGACCGTCGTCGTCCAGAATCGGCACCTTCAGCTGGACAGCCTTGTCATATTTCGAGCCAGGATTCTCCCCTACGACGACAAACCCGGTCTTCTTCGAAACCGATCCGGTCACCTTGGCGCCCTGGTCCTGCAACGCGGCCTTCGCCCCGTCCCGGGTGTAGGTCGCCAGGGTGCCGGTGACCACGACGGTGAGCCCCTCCAGAGGGCGCGGCGTCTCCTCGCCTGCCGCCTCCTCCTCCATCCGCACCCCGGCCGCCCGCCAGCGCTCGACGATCTCGCGGTGCCAGTCCTCGGCGAACCACGCCTTCAGCGAGGCAGCGATCGTCGGCCCGACGCCCTCGGTAGCCGCCAGCTCCGCTTCCTCGGCCGCCGCGATCCGGTCCAGCGAACGGAACTCGCGCGCGAGCGCCTCGGCGGCGACCGGGCCCACATGGCGGATGGACAGGCCCGTGATGATCCTGGCCAGCGGCCGGTCCTTGGCCGCCTGAATGTTCTCCAGCATGGCCAGGGTGTTCTTGCGGGGCTCGCCCTGCTTGTTGGCGAAGAGGGTGACGGTCTTGTCCTCGCCGGTCTCCGGGTCACGCTTGGGCAACCCGGTGTCCTGGTCGACGACATAGGCCACGATGGGCAGCAGATCCTCGACGGTGAGGTCGAAGAGGCCGGCCTCGTCGCGCAGCGGCGGCTCGGCGGGCTCCAGCGGCTGGGTGAGCGCGCTGGCCACCACGTAGCCGAAGTGCTCGATGTCCAGCGACTTGCGGCCGGCCAGGTAGAAGAGCCGCTCGCGCAACTGGGCGGGGCAGGAGCGGGCGTTGGGACACCGCAGGTCGATGTCCCCTTCCTTCATGGGCTGGAGGGCCGAGCCGCACTCGGGGCAGGCGGCGGGCATCACGAACTCCCGCTCGGTGCCGTCGCGCAGGTCGGCGACGGGGCCGAGGATCTCGGGGATGACGTCGCCCGCCTTGCGCAGGACGACCGTGTCACCGATGAGGACGCCCTTGGACTTGACGACCTCCTGGTTGTGCAGCGTGGCGAACTCCACCTCGGAGCCGGCGACCGTGACGGGCTCGACGACCGCGTAGGGCGTCACCCGGCCGGTGCGCCCGACGCCGACGCGGATGTCGGCCAGCTTGGTGTTGACCTCCTCGGGCGCGTACTTCCACGCGATGGCCCAGCGCGGAGCCCGGGAGGTGGAGCCCAGCCGGCCCTGGAGGCGGATCTCGTCCAACTTCACCACGACGCCGTCGATCTCGTGCTCGACGGAGTGGCGGTGCTCGCCGTAGTAGCCGATGAACTTCCGCACGCCCTCCAGCCCGTCCACCACCTTCGCGTGCGAGGAGGTCGGCAGGCCCCACTCGCGCAGCAGGTCGTAGGCGTGCGAGAGGCGGCTGAAGTCCTCCTTCGCGAAGCCCTCCAGGGCGCCGATGCCGTGCACGACCATGTGCAGCGGCCGGGTGGCGGTGACGCGCGGGTCCTTCTGGCGCAGCGAGCCGGCCGCCGCGTTGCGCGGGTTGGCGAAGGGCTTCTCACCGGCCTCCACCAGGCGGGCGTTCAGCTCCTCGAAGCGCTCCATGGGGAAGAAGACCTCGCCGCGCACCTCGACCAGCTCCGGGAGGCGTTCCCCGGTGAGGCGCTCGGGGATGTCGGCGATCGTACGGACGTTGGGGGTGATGTCCTCGCCGGTGCGGCCGTCGCCACGGGTGGCGGCGCGGGTGAGTCTGCCGTGCTCGTAGGTGAGGTTGACCGCGAGGCCGTCCACCTTCAGCTCGCACAGGAAGTGGTAGGGCACGCCCTCCAGTTCGCGGGCCACACGCTCGGCCCACTCCCCCAGCTCCTCGTCGTCGAAGGCGTTGTCCAGCGAGAGCATGCGCTCGCGGTGCGCGACCTCGGTGAACTCCGTCTCGTAGTGTCCCGAGACCTTCTGGGTCGGCGAGTCGGGGCCGCGCAGGGAGGGGTGCTCCTCCTCCAGCGCCTCCAGCGCGCGCAGCAGCCTGTCGAACTCGGCGTCGCTGACGACCGGGGCGTCCTTCACGTAGTACCGGAAGCGGTGCTCCTCGATCTGCTCCGCGAGGCGTGCGTGCTCCTCCCGCGCCTGAGCCGGAACCGTCACGTCCTGTTCGCCAGCCACCGTTGGGGTCCTCCCGTCACTGAGGGTTGTCAGCGAGTGATCGTGCCGCCTGGACGCAGTGGGCGAGCGCCCGACGCGCGTACGCGGGCGAGGCGCCCGCGAGCCCGCACGTGGGGGTGACCACGACGGACTCGGCCAGCAGACCCGGAGAAAGCCCGAGCCTGCGCCACAGCGACCTGACACCCCCGACGCTACCGGCCGGGTCTGACAATGCCCCTCCCTCGGACTCGGTGGACGGCACGACACCCGCGAAGAGCGTGACGCCGCCCTCGACGGCCTCACCGATCACCTCGTCGTCACGTTCGGTGAGCAGCGCGGCGTCCAGCGAGATCCCGTCGGCGCCCGCGCGGCGCAGCAGAGCCACCGGGACCCCGGGGGCGCAGGAGTGCACCACGACCGGTCCGTCGTGCACCGCGAACACCTCGCGCAGCGTGCCCTCGACCACCGCGCGGTCCACGGCCGGATGCGCGCGGTAGCCGCTGGCGGTGCGCACGCTGCCCTGGAGTACGGCGGTCAGCGACGGCTCGTCCAACTGGAGGACGAGCGTGGCGCCCGGCACCCGGCGCCGCAGCCCGGCCAGGTGTTCGCGCAGGCCCTCGGCGAGGGAGGCGGCCAGGTCGCGGCAGGCTCCCGGGTCGCCGAGCATCGCCTCGCCGTTGCGGCGCTCCAGCCCCGCGGCGAGCGTCCAGGGGCCGACGGCGGAGACCTTCAGGCAGGCGCCCCCGCCTTCTCCCCCGCCCCCGCCCACGCCCGCCATCTCCTGGGTGAACTCCTCGATGGCGTCCAGGTCCTCGCCCAGCCAGGCGCGGGCGCGCCGGGTGTCGCGGCCGGGCCGGTCGCTGATCCGCCAGCCGCTGGGCTCCAGGTGCACATACAGCTCGGCCAGCATCCCGGCGGTCCGGCCGAGCATGTCGGCGCCGGGGCCCCGCGCGGGCAGCTCGGGGAGGTAGGGCAGGTGTCCGGGTGTCTCCAGGGAGCCCGTGACGGTCTTGGCCGCCTCCCGCGCGTCGGTGCCGGGCATCGAGCCGAGGCCGGTGGCCGCCGCCGGGCCCCAGGGGGTCTGCTTACGCTTCTCGCTCACCCGGGAAGGGTACGGCCGCCCCGCGCGGGGCCCGGCCCCCGGCCCCGGGGCCGGGGGCTCAGCCGCCGGGGCGTACGGACAAGTCGGTGACCTCGGCGCCGCGCGGCAGGTCGAGGGCCGTCAGCACGGTGGTGGCGATGGCCTCGGCGGGGATCCACCGGCCGGCGTCGTACTCCTTGCCCTCCTGCCGGTGGACCTTCTCCTGCATGGGCGTGGCGGTGCGTCCGGGATAGACGGAGGTGACGCGGACCCCGTGGTCCGCCTCCTCGCCGCGCAGCGCGTCGGCGAGGGCCTTGAGTCCGTGCTTGCTCGCCGCGTAGGCGCCCCACTCGGGGTTGGCACGCAGCCCGGCGCCCGAGTTGACGAAGACGACGTGACCGCGCGCGGTGCGCAGCTGGGGCAGGAACAGCCGGGTCAGCTCGGCGGGTGCCACCAGGTTGGCGGCCAGCGTCTCGTTCCACAGCTTGGGGCCGAAGTCGCCGATGGGGCCCAGTTCGACGACTCCGGCGATGTGCAGCAGCGAATCGACGCTGTCGGGGAGGGTCTGGTGGCCGAACGCCCAGGAGAGGCGCTCGGGCTCCGCGAGGTCGCCCACCAGGGTGTGGGCGCCCTCGAACTCCTCGGCCAGCTCCTTGGCGCGCCCCGCGTCGCGCGCCAGCAGACAGACCGTGTCGCCCCGCTCCAGCAGCCGCCGGGCCACCTCGGCGCCGATACCGGAGCCGCCGCCTGTGATCACATGTGTTGCCATGCCTCCATGGTCGCCCACGGGGCAGTAGGCGCGCAGCGGGGGCGCGGCCGACGCGCGCGGCGGGGACGGTCCGCGCCATACGGGGTGCGGGCCGCGTGGCGGAGTGGCCGGCCCCGCGCGGGGCCGGGGCTACGCGGCGAACACGGAGTCCATCTTCTCGTACTCCTCCAGACAGCGGCCCGTGCCCAGGGCGACGCAGCCCAGCGGCTCGTCGGCCACCACCACGGGCATCCCCGTCTCCTCCACCAGGCGCTCGTCGAGGCCGTGCAGCAGTGCGCCGCCGCCGGTCAGGACGATGCCGCGCTCCATGATGTCGCCGTACAGCTCGGGCGGGCAGTCGTCGAAGGCGGTGCGCACGGCGGCGACGATGGCCCGTACCGGGCGCTCCATCGCCTCGCGGATCTCCTCCGGCGGCAGGAAGAAGGACTTGGGCATGCCGGTGTTCTTGTCCCGACCGCGTACCTGGACAGGTTCGCCGGTGCCGAGGGAGATCTTGATGTCCTCCGCGGTCCGCTCCCCCACGGCGATGGCGAACTCCCGCTCCACGTAGGCCGCGATGGCCGCGTCCAGCGCGTCGCCCGCGACCCGCGCCGAGTGCGAGACGACCATGCCGCCCAGGGAGATGACGGCGATCTCGGTGCTGCCGCCGCCGATATCGACGACCATCGAGCCGCGCGCCTCGTGCACCGGGAGCCCGGCGCCGATCGCCGCTGCCATGGGTTCCTCGATCAGCCGCACCGAGCGGGCGCCGGCGCGGTCGGCGGTCTGGAGCACGGCGCGGCGCTCGACGCCGGTCACTCCGCTGGGCACGCACACCACCACGCGCGGAGACCTGCCGCCCCGACGGCCGCCGCGCGCGGCGCGGATGAAGTGGCGCAGCATGCCCTCGGTCGCCTCGAAGTCGGTGATCACGCCGCCCTTGAGAGGGCGGGTGGCGGTGATGGAGCCGGGGGTGCGGCCCACGGCCTGGCGCGCTTCGGCCCCGACCGCCAGGACCTTGCCGGTCCTTGAATCGATGGCCACGACCGAGGGTTCGTCCAGCACCACGCCGCGCCCGCGCGCGTACACCAGGGTGTTGGCCGTGCCCAGATCTATGCCGATGTCGCGGCTGCGGACCGCGGTGGACGGAGTGCGCTTCGCCATGTGTTCTCGCCAAGTTCGGTGCGGGGTGTACTAGTCGTACGGAAATGTCGTGCTGGCATCCGCAGCATACCCAACTGTCCGCTTTGCTGCGGCGGCCCCGGGTCTGAGATCCCCCGAAAATCTAGGAACGAAAAGGCGCTGGTCGGAGCTGGTTTTTACATCAATCTAACGTACAGATGCGCGAGTTGGTGGCATAGATCTCTCGGGCCTGGATAGCTATGCACCGGAGACCACGCGCGGTTCACCGAGCCCGGAAGCCTGGTGCGTCCCTCGGCGACCGCGCCATGGGCCACCGTCTCTTCTACTGGAGGTTTCGTCATTTCCGCGCGACCGGCTCAGGAATTCGGAGACAACCCCGTCGAGGTCCGGGAAACCGGACACTACACAGAGGAGTACGTCCCCAGCTTCGTCGAGAAGTGGGACTCCCTCATAGATTGGGAAAAACGAGCGGAAAGCGAGGGAAATTTCTTCATCGACCTGCTGCGGAAGCGGGGAGTGAAAAGCGTCCTGGACGTAGCGACGGGAACCGGGTTTCACTCGGTACGGCTCCTGGAAGCCGGCTTCGAGGCCGTGAGCGCGGACGGAAGCGCCGATATGCTCGCGATGGCGTTCGAGAACGGGATGAAGAACGGCGACCACATCCTGCGGGTCGTCCAAGCCGACTGGCGGTGGCTCAACCGGGACGTCCACGGAGAGTACGACGCCATCGTGTGCCTCGGGAACTCGTTCACCCACCTCTTCTCGGAACGCGACAGGCGCAAGGCGCTCGCCGAGTTCTACGCCATGCTGAAGCATGACGGAATCCTCATCCTGGATCAGCGCAACTACGACGCGATTCTGGACGAGGGATTCTCCAGCAAGCACACGTACTACTACTGCGGCGAAGATGTCGCGGTGGAGCCCGAATACGTCGATGAGGGACTGTGCCGCATGCGGTACCGCTTCCCCGACAGTTCGGAATACCACCTCAACATGTTCCCGCTCCGCAAGGACTACACGCGGCGCCTCATGTCCGAAGTGGGTTTCCAGCGCATCGAGACCTACGGCGACTTCCAGCACACCTATCGGGCGGAACAGCCCGACTTCTTCGTCCATGTCGCGGAGAAGGAATACCGAATGGAGGATCAGGAGGAAGGCTCCTACGGAAGTGCCGTGAATACGGCGCGGAGTTACTACAACTCCCCCGACGCGGATGCCTTCTATTCCTCCGTCTGGGGCGGCGAGGACATCCACGTCGGAATCTACGAGGGCCCGCAGGAGCCCATTGCAGACGCGAGCCGCCGTACCGTCGAGCGGATGGCCTCCGGGCTCGGCCTCACCAAGGAGTCCACGGTCCTCGACCTCGGTTCCGGCTTCGGCGGCTCCGCGCGCTATCTCGCCGAGACGTTCGGCTGCCGCGTCCAGGCGCTCAACCTCAGCGAGGTGGAGAACCAGCGCCACCGGGAGCTGAACTCCGTGCGGGGTCTCACCGACCGCATCGAGGTGGTGGACGGCTCGTTCGAGAGCATTCCGTTCCCCGACTCCAGCGTCGATGTCGTGTGGTCGCAGGACGCCTTCTTGCACAGCGGCGACCGCATCCGCGTGCTGGAGGAGGTCCGGCGCGTGCTCAAACCGGGCGGGCAGTTGGTCTTCACCGACCCGATGGCCGCCGACGGCACCGAAGTGAAGGCGATCCAGCCCATCTTGGACCGCATCCACCTCGACGACATGGGCTCCCCCGGCTTCTACACCCGCGAACTGGCCCGCCTCGGCTTCGATCCCACGCCCCGCGAGGGAGCGGACAGCGGCTTCGAGGACCTGCGCACCCAACTGGTGACCCACTACGGGCGCGTCCTGGAGGAGACCGAGCGCCAGGAGACCGAGGGCCTTGCCGCGAAGGTGAGTTCCGAGTATCTCGGCCAGATGAAGAAGGGGCTCACCCACTGGGTGGAGGGCGGCGAACAGCGCCGGCTCACCTGGGGCATCTTCCGCTTCACCCTCGCCGGGGGCTGAGCGAGAGCGCCTCACGCCGGCGCCACGGCGCGGCACCACAGCGCGGGGCGACGCCGTGAGACACCCTCGCGGGGCTCCGTCGTGAGGCGTCCTCGTGAAGCGCCCTCGTGGGCCGCGGCCCGTTCCGCCGGACACCGGACACCGGACACCGGACCGGCGGAACGGGCCGCACCGCTCGGCGGTCCCGGGGCCGTGGTCCCCCGCGCGCGGCGAGGGCGAGGCGCCGCACACCACCATGTGTCCGCGCCGCGCGTTCGCCCTTATTAGGCTGTCGGCCATGGCTTCCGCATCCTCCCCCGCCGCCGCCCGTACTCCCATGAACATCTGCGTCTTCTGTTCGGCCGCCGATCTGCACGGCGTGTACACCGACGCGGCCCGCGAATTCGCGGGGCTCATCGGCAAGCGGGGTCACAGCCTCGTGTGGGGCGGCTCCGACTCCGGGCTGATGAAGGTCGTCGCGGACGGCGTGCAGGAAGCGGGAGGCCGCCTGATCGGCATCTCCGTGGAGTTCCTGCGCAACGTCGCGCGACCGAACGCCGACGAGATGATCGTCACCGCCGATCTCGCCGAACGCAAGGCGGAGTTGCTGGCGCGCGCCGACGCCGTGGTCGTCATGGTGGGCGGCACGGGCACGCTGGACGAGGCCACGGAGATCCTGGAGCTGCGCAAGCACGGCATGCACACCAAGCCCGTGGTGATCTTGAACACGGCCGGCTTCTACGACGGACTCCAGCAGCAGATGGCCCGCATGGAAGCCGAAGGCTTCCTGCCCATCCCCCTCGACCAGCTGGTCACCTTCGCCGACGACGGCCTCCAAGCACTGGAACTGCTCGGCGCCTGAGCGGGGCCGGGGGCCGCTGACGAGCCCCCGGCCGCGCGGCGGATCTCAGGCCGCCGGGACCGCCCGCTCCGTGGTCGCGATCGTCGCCGAGCCGACCACGCGCGGCCCCTCGTACAGGACGATCGCCTGGCCGGGGGCCACACCCCGCTCCGGCCGAGAGAAGCGCACGCGCAGCTCGCCGTCGGCCAGCTCGGCCTCCACCTCGGTCTCCGCGCCGTGCGCCCGCAGCTGGGCGGTGTAGGTGCGGGGGCCGTCGGCGGGCGGGGCGCCGCACCAGCGGGGGCGTACCGCGGTGAGCGAGCCGACGTCCAAAGAGGCGGCGGGGCCGACGGTGACGGTGTTGTCCACCGGCGAGATGTCCAGGACGTAGCGCGGCTTGCCGTCGGGCGCGGGGTGGCCCAGGCGCAGGCCCTTGCGCTGGCCGATGGTGAAGCCGTAGGCACCCTCGTGGGTGCCCAGCCGGGCGCCGGACTCATCGACGATGTCTCCCTCGGCCCGGCCCAGCCGGTTGGCCAGGAAGCCCTGGGTGTCGCCGTCGGCGATGAAGCAGATGTCGTGGCTGTCGGGCTTCTTGGCGACGGAGAGTCCGCGCCGCTCGGCCTCGGCCCGGATCTCGTCCTTGGTGGTGAGGGTGTCGCCGAGGGGGAACATGGCGTGGGCGAGCTGCCGCTCGTCCAGGACGCCGAGCACATAGCTCTGGTCCTTGGCCGCGTCACTCGCCCGGTGCAGTTCCCGGCCGCCGTCCTCGCGGGTGACGACCGTGGCGTAGTGGCCGGTGCAGACGGCGTCGAAGCCCAGCGCGAGCGCCTTGTCCAGCAGTGCGGCGAACTTGATCTTCTCGTTGCAGCGCAGGCAGGGATTGGGCGTGCGGCCGGCCTCGTACTCGGCGACGAAATCCTCCACGACGTCCTCGCGGAAGCGTTCGGCCAGGTCCCAGACGTAGAAGGGGATACCGATGACGTCGGCGGCGCGGCGCGCGTCGTTCGAGTCCTCGATGGTGCAGCAGCCGCGCGCGCCGGTACGGAACGACTTAGGGTTGGCGGACAGGGCCAGATGTACGCCTGTGACCTCGTGTCCGGCCTCGGCGGCGCGGGCGGCGGCCACAGCGGAGTCCACGCCGCCGGACATGGCGGCCAGGACGCGCAACGGGCGCGCGGAGGCTGTCCCCCGCGAGGATGCAGTAGTCATAGCGCCCTCCAGGGTAGACGGAACGACCCGGTGACCCGAACGCGTTAGGAAGCGCATGGGACAGGCGGCGAACGAGCAACGGCAGGACGAGGCGCGCGAAGAGCGGGAGGAGGCGCGCGGGCAGCCGGGCGGACACGGGCCGGAGGGCGGGCAGGGGACGGAGGGGGCGGGCCCGGCGGGCGGCGGCGGGGAGCACGGCGACGGCCGGGGCACGGGCGGCGGCAGCGGTGGTCGTGGCGGTGGCGGCGATGACGGCGATGACGGTGATGCGGCGTACCGACGGCAGGTGACCCGGCGGCGGCTGCTGCTCACGGGCGTCGGCGTCGTCGGGCTCGGGGTCGCGGGAGTCGCCGCGCAGCAGGAGATCAAACGCTGGTGGTGGCGGATGCCGGGCAACGAGAAGCCCCGCACAGAGGGCGCGGTCGATGACACCCGGGCCCGCTGGGTGGCCGCTTCCGAGGCGAACTGGCGCCGCGCCAACCGGCCCGCCGACTACGGCATCGACCGGGTCGTCGTCCACGTCGTCCAGGGCAGCGCGGCCATCGCCGTGAAGGTCTTCAGGGATCCGGCACACCGCGCCGCAGCGCACTACATCGTGAGCCGGAACGGCCAGCTCACCCAGATGATCCGCGAGCTGGACATCGGCTACCACGCGGGCAACCGCCAGTACAACGAGCGCAGCGTCGGCATCGAGCACGAGGGCTGGATACACCGCCCCCAGGACTTCACGGACGCGATGTACCGCGCCTCGGCCCGGCTGACCGCCGGTATCTGCCACCGCTACGGCATCCCCGCGGACCGCGCGCACATCATCGGCCACGACGAGGTGCCCGGCGCCGACCACAAGGACCCGGGGCCCCACTGGGACTGGAACACGTACATGCGGCTGGTGCGCGCCCAGATGAAGGTCATCGACACATCGCCGGGCGGCGGCACCGCCGACAGCGTCCGGCCCCCGGGCGGCACCGGACCCCTGCTGCGGGGGCCGGGCCCTGCCTCTTAAGACCGGCGTCGGGCCCGGACACCTCGTGGCCGAAGCCGGAGCGGTGCCTCGTGGCCGCAACTGGGCGGCGCCTCGGCGGCCGGCACCGGGTGGCCGCCTCGGCGGCCCCGCCGCACGGCGAGGCCGCCTACGCCGGCCGGGGGGGGGTGAGCCCGCCGAGCAGTGCCGTGAGCGTGAACTCGAAGCGCTCGTGCCTCTTGCCGGAGGTCAGTTCCCGGACATGCGCGACCGTGTTCGGGAAGTGGTCGATGGGCAGCATCCGGTACCGCTCGACGAGATCGTCGCGGTCCAGCTCCCTCTGATCGACGCCGCTGTCGGAGTGGTTCCGCAAGGACACTGCGAAGCAGTACGCGGAGACGTAGAGGAACGCGGCGTCGATCGCCCATGCGGCGGACTGCGGTTCCACCCCTGCGGCCAGCAGGATCGTCAGCATGCCTTCGCTCAGTCGCAGCGCGTCCAGGCTGTTCGGGGCGGCGGCCGGCGCGGCCCGTGAGAGCCCGGGGCAGCGCAGGTACTCGTCGCGCAGCGCCCGGCAGATTTCAAGCATCTGTCCGGTCCGGTGCGCGGGGTCCGGCTCGGGCACCGGCACCCTGGCGCACACCTCGCTGATCAGCGGCTCGTCCAGTTCGGCTTTGTTGCGCACGTGCGCGTACAGGGACGCCGGTCCGGTCCGCAACGCGGCGGCCACCCGGCGCGGGGAGGCCCGGCGGGGCGGCCGGTCGGGCTGTGGGAAAGGGACGGGTGGCCGTTACAGGGTCCGGACAATCTTTTCCCCCGATCCCGTGAACATTCGTGGCTCCGGGCCCATCTCACCTTCCGTAAGACGCACTCGCCACGACTCGATACGAGCGGGCGCGACGGGATACGGGGAGCGCCGGACGGGAGCCCGGCGCCGGAAAAGAGGAACCATGTCCGCCAAGCTCAACCGCGCCGTACGCTGCACCGCCGCCGTGCTGGCCGTCATCGCGGTCGGCGCCGGAGCCACCGCCTGCGACTCCGG
>NZ_BAAARJ010000019.1:0-173048 GCF_039532135.1 Streptomyces axinellae | reverse complement strand
TCCCACGGCACCCCACGGGCCCGGTGACACCACCCCCCAGGTCATCGACTTCGACAGGGGGCAAAAGTCATGCCGGGCCCGGAGGCCAGCGGCCCCATTGCGGAACCGCGAAAAACATAACGGGGCAGGCGGGCCCTGCTCGGGTGATGTGATCGCTTGTGAGCTCGTGTGCCTGTTCCTGGCCTGAAGCTGATCCTTGCCGAAGAATTCCGTTGCGCCGCGCCCTTCGCGCGGCGCAACGTATGGAGAGGGCAGTCGGCACCGCGTGCGGTACATCAACCGCGGTGGGGGCGGTCGGGCGCGAATCAGCGCCGGTCGTCTGCCGGAGTCCGGCCGGGGGTCGGGTGACCGCGTCGGCTGCCTCTTGTCCTTCGCTTGCCCGTTGCTTTTATCCGCCTCTGTCGGCCTCTGCCCTTCTTCTACCGCTCTCCGCGCGGCCGGTCGGCAGCTTGTTCCGCTCGTCTTCGGCCTTTCGCGCCCCCGCGTTGTGACGCGCTTCATCTGTCGTACAGCGTAAGGAAATTGCGTTGTCGGCCTGGGGGGACGGGGGCACAGTGGTGCCAGCCCGCCGCCGGAGCGGGCGGGCATATGGGAGGTGGTCGGGATGCGGGAGACCTTGGTCCTCAACGCGAGCTTCGAGCCGCTGTCCACGGTGTCGCTGCGGCGGGCGGTGGTGCTCGTGATGCGGGAGAAGGCCGTCGTCGAGCAGTCGCATCCCGGCCTGCGGGTGCGTGCGGCGAATGTCGAGCTGCCGGTACCGCAGGTGATCAGGCTCTGCCGGTATGTGCGCGTGCCCTTCCGACAACGGGCTCCGTGGTCGCGGCGTGGCGTCCTGGTCAGGGACCGGCACCGGTGCGCCTACTGCGGGCGCCGGGCGACCACGGTCGATCACCTGGTCCCCCGCTCTCATGGAGGCGGGGACACGTGGCTGAACACGGTGGCGGCGTGTGCGGCGGACAACCATCGCAAGGCCGACCGTACGCCGGGGCAGGCGGGGATGACGTTGCTGGTCAAGCCGTTCGAGCCGACGCCTGCCGATGCGCTGCTGCTCGCGCTGGGCCTCAGAGAGGGTGAGACGCTGCCGGAGTGGCTGCCGCAGCCCTCCGCGCTGTCGGCCTCGGCCTGAGTGCTCCCTTCCGCTTTGGGGTCCGCTTTCGTTCAGCGCAGGAGAAGCTGGGCGATGGCGCAGACGCCGACCGCCACGATCACGGCCCTGAGCACTCCGGGGGCCAGCTTGCGTCCGATCCGGGCGCCGAGCTGGCCCCCGAGTGCTGAGCCGGCGGCGATGAGAAGGACCGCGGTCCAGTTGAAGTCGGCGACGAAGAGGAAGAAGACCGCGGCGGTGCCGTTCACGACGGCGCCGAGGACGTTCTTCACGGCGTTGGCGCGCTGGAGGTCGTCGTTGATGAGCAGGCCCATCAGCGCGAGGTAGATGACGCCCTGGGCGGCGCCGAAGTAGCCGCCGTAGACGCTGGCCAGCAGGATGCCGCCCTGGAGCGGGAGGCCCCCGTGGGGGTGGCCCTGGGTGTTGTTGCGCTCTCGGCGGCGGCGGACGGAGTCGGCCAGCTTCGGCTGGAGGATGACGAGGACCAGGGCGATCGCGATGAGCGCCGGAACGATCATGTCGAAGGCGCTGGACGGCAGGTTGATCAGCAAGATCGCCCCGGCCAGCGCGCCGAGGAAGGCGGCGGCGCTCAGGCGCAGGACGCGGGTGCGCTGGCCGCGCAGTTCCCTGCGGTAGCCGATGGCTCCGCTGACCGAACCGGGCACGATGCCCAGCGAGTTGGAGACGTTCGCGGTGACGGGCGGGAGGCCCACTGCCAGCAGCACGGGGAAGGTGATGAGCGTCCCGGAGCCGACGACGGTGTTGATGCCACCGGCCGCGATGCCCGCCGCACAGACCGCCAGTGCCTCCCAGATGCTCACGCGTCGCCCCTCGGTGATCGGTGATCGGTGTCAGTGCCACTGATCATGCCCGAGGGGCGGGGGCGCAGCCTGACCCGGGGCCTCGGTTCGCGACAGCCGCCAACAGTCCCGGCAGCCCCTGCGGTCCCGGCAAGTCCCCGGCACGGTAAGAGCGGCATACGGCGGGCCGTATGCCGCTCTTACCGGCGCGGGTCAGGAGTCGAGCGGGGGCTGCTCACGCGGGGGCTTGGTGATGGGCGGGGTGCTGGGGACGCTCGGCGCGCTGGGGGCGCCGCCGCCGTTACCGCCACCGGGGCGGAAGCCGTCGAGTGCGCCACCGAGGCCCTTCAGGGCGTCGCCGATCTCGCTGGGCACGATCCAGAGCTTGTTGGCGTCGCCTTCGGCGATCTTCGGCAGCATCTGGAGGTACTGGTAGGACAGCAGCTTCTGGTCCGGGTCGCCCGCGTGGATCGACTCGAAGACCGTGCGGATGGCCTGGGCCTCGCCCTCGGCGCGCAGCGCGGCCGAGCGGGATTCACCTTCGGCGCGGAGGATGGCGGACTGCTTCTCGCCTTCCGCGGTGAGGATCTGGGACTGGCGGACACCTTCGGCCTGGAGGATCGCGGCGCGCTTGTCACGGTCGGCGCGCATCTGCTTCTCCATCGAGTCCTGGATGGAGGTGGGCGGTTCGATGGCCTTCAGCTCGACGCGGTTGACGCGGATGCCCCACTTGCCGGTGGCCTCGTCGAGGACCCCGCGCAGGGCCGCGTTGATCTCCTCGCGGGAGGTCAGGGTCCGCTCCAGGTCCATGCCGCCGATGATGTTGCGCAGCGTGGTGACGGTGAGCTGCTCGATCGCCTGGATGTAGCTGGCGACCTCGTAGGTCGCGGCACGGGCATCGGTCACCTGGTAGTAGATGACGGTGTCGATGTTCACCACAAGGTTGTCCTGGGTGATCACCGGCTGCGGGGGGAAGGGCACGACCTGTTCACGCAGGTCGACCCGGTTGCGCACCGTGTCGATGAAGGGGACGACGATGTTGAGGCCGGCGTTGAGGGTGCGGGTGTAGCGTCCGAAGCGTTCGACGATTGCCGCACTCGCCTGCGGGATGACCTGGATCGTCTTGATGAGTGCGATGAAGACAAGCACCACCAGGATGATCAGGACAATGATGATGGCGTCCATCGCCTCGCCCCCTGCATTCGTCAAGAAGGTTGCCGCGTAAAAGAGTTGCCGCTCCTGTGCGGTTGTTCACGCCATCACATCACGACGGCGGTCGCTCCGTCGATCTCGACCACGTCCACCTGGCTTCCCGGCTCGTAGCTCTGCCCCGTGTCCAGCGAGCGCGCCGACCAGATCTCGCCGGCCAGCTTGATGCGTCCGCCCTGGCCGTCCACCTTCTCCAGCACCAGCGCCTGACGGCCCTTGAGGGCCTCGATGCCGCTTCTCATCTCCGGCCCCTCGGTGCGCATACGGCGGGCGAGGGGGCGTACGACGAGGATGAGCGCGACGGAGACGAGGGCGAAGATGACGACCTGCGCCACCGCTCCTCCGCCGATTCCGGCCGTCACCGCCGCCGCGACCGCGCCCACCCCCAGCATCCCGAATTCGGGCATGGCGGTGATGACGAGCGGAATTCCCAGCGCTGCGGCGGCTACGAGCCACCAGACCCATGCGTCCACAGGGCCATGGTAGGCGCGCGGTCAGCGAAGCGGCAGGCCCTTTGCCGTCCAGCGGCCGTTGTTCTCCTCGACGACCAGCGGGAGCCCGAAGCACAAGGACAGGTTCCGGGAGGTCAGTTCGGTCTCGATCGGGCCCGCCGCCAGCACCTGTCCCTGGCGGAGCATCAGGACGTGGGTGAAGCCGGGGGCGATCTCCTCGACGTGGTGGGTGACCATGAGCATGGAGGGCGCGTACGAGTCGCGCGCGAGCCGTCCGAGGCGGCGCACGAGATCCTCCCGGCCGCCCAGGTCGAGGCCGGCGGCGGGCTCGTCGAGGAGGAGCAGTTCGGGGTCGGTCATCATGGCGCGGGCGATCATGGTGCGCTTGCGCTCGCCCTCGGAGAGGGTGCCGAACCTGCGGTCGAGGTAGTCGGACATGCCGAGCCGGTCGAGAAAGGCGAGCGCACGCTGCTCGTCGATCTTCTCGTAGCTCTCCTGCCAGTGTGCCGTCATGCCGTAGGCGGCGGTGAGCACGGTCTCCAGCACGGTCTGGCGGCGGGGCAGCTTTTCGGCCATGGCGATACTGGCCATGCCCACGCGCGGGCGCAGCTCGAACACATCGACGGCGCCGAGTCGTTCGCCGAGGACGGATGCGGTGCCGGAGGTCGGGAAGAGGTAGCTGGAGGCGAGGTTGAGCAGGGTGGTCTTGCCCGCGCCGTTGGGGCCGAGGATGACCCAGCGTTCGCCCTCCTTGACCGACCAGGAGACATCTTCCACCAGAGCACGTCCGTCGCGGACCACGGATACGTCCACCAGCTCCAGTACTTCGCTCATGAGCGCGTTGTCTCCTATTGCAGTCGCGTTTAGGTGCCTGTGGGCACATTCCCCAGGGGAAAACCTACGCCACCGTGTACGAGCTCCGTTCCCTAGGCTTGGTTCATGCTCAAGGAACCTCGCTCGGGGCGGTTGGCCGCCTGGGGAAACGCGCTGTTGGCCGGTCTCGTCTCGCCCGATGAGGCGGCCGAGCGGATCGTGGAGGAGGACGCGCGGCACCGGATGCTGCTTCCGGAGCCGGACGGGGGTGAGGCGGGGCTGACGCTGGCGCTGGGGCGGCTGCGGGCGCTGGGGGCCACGGGATTGCGGGTGGCGCTGCCGGTGCCGGGGCATCCGCTGGGGCTGAGCGGGCCGCCGGAGTTCAACGCGCGTGCCGTGGCGGCCGAGGAGGCGGTGCTGGTGCACGGGACGGCGCTGGGGCTGGTGCCGGCGGTGTACGAGTCGGGCCCGCCGGACGGCGGGGCCGGGCCGCAGGACGTGCACACGGAGGTGGTGTGGGAGTGCCTGCCGGTGCGGGAGGCACCGCCGGCGGACGTTCCCTCGCTGGGGGAGGCGGAGCGGGAGCTGGCGGAGGCGATGCGGGAGGCCACCGAGGTGCTGACGCGGCTGGACGTGGCGGGCTCGGGTCCGGTGGCCGACGCGGCGCTGGAGGCGTACCGGGCCCGGCTGGCGGCGGGGCGGCAGCTGCTGGCGCCCGGGTATCCGCCGCGTGCCGTGCGGGTGCTGGAGCTGGCGCAGCGGGTGGCCGCGCTGGTGTCCATCGCGTACGGGGACGGCGGGGACGGGAGGGCGCACGGCGGGGCGGTGAGCGCCGCTGAGATGGCGGCGCGCGCCGAGGCGTTGCGGCCGGTGGAGCGTACGGCTCGGCGTGCCCAGGTGGCGGCGTACAACGCGTACGCGGAGGAGTTGGAGCGGCGCCGGGAGGAAGGGCTGCCCTGACCGCTCGGGGCGAGGTGGGCGGGCCGGTGCGGCAGCGGCGCGGCAGAGCGACAGCGGCGGGGCCCACGGACTGGTGGTCCGTGGGCCCCGCCGCTGTGGTGTGCCCGGACGCCGAGGCAAGCGGAGGTTCCGCGTCAGAGGTTCTGCGCCGGATGCCCTGCTGCGGGCGTCCGCGTCAGATGTTCCGCGCGTGGTTGCCGAAGACGGGGTTGAGCACGCCGACGACGTTGACCGAGTTGCCCGTGGCGTTCACCGGGACATCCACCGGGACCTGGACCAGGTTGCCGGATCCCACGCCGGGCGAGTGGGCCGCGCCACCGTGGGCGGCGGCGCCGCCGGTCGCGGAGGCGGCGCCCGCTGTCGCGGCGAGGATGCCACCGGCCGCGATGGTCACGGCTGCGGCCTTCTTCAGGTTCTTCACTGTGCTGACCCTTCTAGCGAACTGTGCCGCGGCCTGACGCCGCGGCGCGCCATGGAGAACGGGTCATCGCCATTGAGGATGCGCGGAAAAGATGACGACCACACGACGGTATGAATTTCACGCCGGACGGGAACCGTCCGCCAGGGTCCTCGCTCGTCAGCCCGTCATCCCGTGCCGGACGGCCCACAGCGCCGCCTGGGTGCGGTCGGACACGTCGAGCTTCATCAGGATGTTCGAGACGTGGGTCTTGACCGTCTTCTCCGAGAGCACGAGCGCGCGGGCGATCTCGCGGTTGGAGCGGCCGTCCGCTATCAGGCCGAGTACCTCGCGCTCCCGCTCGGTCAGTGAGGGGCCGCGTCCGCTGCCGCCGCCCTGGTCGTCGGAGAGCAGCGCTCCGGCGACCTCGGGCTGGAGGAGCACATGGCCCGCGTGCACGGAGCGGATGGCGCCGGCGAGCGCCTCGGGATCGACGTCCTTGTAGACGTATCCGGCGGCGCCCGCGCGCAGGGCGGGGACGACGGTGCGCTGTTCGGTGAAGCTGGTGACGATGAGGACGCGGGCCGGGTTGCCGCGCTCGCGCAGCAGCCGCAGGGCCTCGATGCCGTCGGTGCCGGGCATTTTGACGTCCATCAGCACCACATCGGGGCGCAGTTCCTCGGCGCGGGCCACTCCCTCGTCGCCGTCGGAGGCTTCGCCCACGACCTCGATGTCGTCCTGCACCTCCAGGAAGGTACGCAGTCCGCGGCGTACGACCTGGTGGTCGTCGACCAGCAGCACACGGATCGGGTCAGCCACCGGGCACCTCCATCTCGACAGCGGTGCCCTTGCCGGGCTCCGACAGGACGGTGAGTCTGCCGCCTACGCCGCCTGCCCTGTCCCGCATGGAGACGAGGCCGAGGTGGCGGCCCGAGGTGCGTACGGCGCCCGGGTCGAAGCCGGCGCCGTCGTCGGTGACGGTGAGGACGGCGCCGGGGCCGCGGCGGACGAGGGTGACCCGCACGTGTGCCGCGTCCGCGTGCCGCAATGCGTTGTGCAGTGCTTCTTGTGCCACGCGCAGCAGGGCCTCCTCCTGGGCCGAGGGCAGAGCCCGTACGCCCTCGCACGCGAAGGTGACCTCCGCGGTGTGCGCCCGGTCGAGGATCTGGGCCTGGGTGCGCAAGGTGGCCACGAGGCCGTCCTCGTCCAGTGCGGCGGGCCGCATCTCGACGACGGCGGCGCGCAGCTCGTCCACGGCCTCGGCCGACAGGCGGGCCACCTCGTGCAGCTCCGCCTTGGCGCGGGCCGGGTCGCGATCGACGAGCGCGGCGGCGGCCTGGGCGGTGAGGCGGAGGGAGAAGAGCTTCTGGGAGACCGCGTCGTGCAAGTCGTGTCCGATGCGGGCGCGCTCTCCGGCGATGGTCAGCTCGCGGCTGCGCTCGTAGAGGCGGGCGTTGGTCAGTGCGATGGCGGCGTGCTGGGCGAGCAGGCGCAGCAGTTCCTCGTCCGCGACGGTGAAGGCGCAGGGCCGCTCGTCGGCAGCCGGGCCCGCGGTCCCGCCTTCGGGCCGTTCCTCGGCCTGGTGTGCGGGTCGGCGGCCCGAGCAGCGGGGTTTGTTGGCGAGAAAGAGCGCGCCGAGGACTTCCTCGCCGTCGGCGATGGGCATTCCGAGGAAGTCGGCCATCTTCGGATGCGCGGAGGGCCAGCCGCCGAAGCGCGGGTCCTTGCGGACATCGGCGAGGCGCTGCGGGGTGGCCTCGTGCAGCATCGCGGCGAGGATGCCGTGCTGGCGCGGCAGCGGCCCGATGGCCTCCCACTCCTCCTCGCTCACGCCGGCGACGACGAACTGGGCGAAGCCGCCGTGGTCGTCCGGGACGCCGAGGGCGGCGTACTCGGCGCCGAGCAGTTCGCGGGCCGAGGCGACGATCGTCTGAAGGACGTCACGCACCTCCAGTTGCCGGTTCATGGCGAGCAGCGCGGCGCTGACGGCGGCGAGCCCTGAGCGGGGGACCATGCGGATCACCGTACCGGCGGGTCCGTGGCGGCGGATCGGACGACGGCCGGTGTCGGGCGGTCCTTGGTCCTAGGACTGTGGACGGAAGCCGGGGGCGGATGCGGAGGCCGGGGGGTGGGGACGGGAGGGTGGAGGGGCGCGGGCGCAGGGGCGGTGCCGGGTCGCGCGACCGTCACCGGTTCAGGGGGTGACGGAAACGGCGCAGGAGGGCTGACGGGGAAGGGCGGCTCCCCCCATGAGGGGAAGCCGCCCTTCCGTTCCGTATCGCGGTCGCGTCCGCCTGGGCGGGTACGAATGTGCGGGTACGAATGTGCGGTACGGAGGTGCGCTTACTTGCGCATGATCTCCGGCTCATGCCGGCGCAGCAGCCGGATGACGACGAAGCCGCAGAGGATGCCCATCAGCACCAGGACGCCGACGTCGATCGTCCACTGGCTGAGCGTGTGGTCCCACAGCGGATCGGTGTTGGTCGGGTCGTCCTTGTCCTGCGGCATCATCCGGCCCAGCTCGACGGTGGCACCCAGGCCCGCGATGGCCCACCGGGAGGGCATCAGCCAGGCGAACTGCTCGACGCCGGGGCTGTCGTAGAGCTTGAAGAGCACACCGGTGAACACGACCTGGACGACGGCGAAGAGGACCAGCAGGATCATCGTCTTCTCGGAGGTCTTCACCAGCGAGGAGATGATCAGGCCGAACATCATCGAGGTGCCGCCCAGCGCGATCATGACCAGGGCCATCTCCACGGCCGGGTTGTTCATGAGCAGGCCCTCGTCGGGCAGGTCGCGCGGGTAGAAGCCGACCACGCACATCAGCACGCCCTGGATGGCGGCGACGACCGCCAGGACGATGACCTTGGACATCAGATACGCGGACCGGGACAGGCCCGTGGCCCGTTCCCGTTCATAGATCACCCGTTCCTTGATCAGCTCACGCACGGAGTTCGCCGCTCCGGAGAAGCAGGCGCCGATGGCGAGGATCAGCAGGATCGGGCCGGCGTCGCGGTTGGTCTTCAACGGTGGCGCCGTCAGGCCGTAGTCGGACGGCATCAGGGTGCTGACCAGGCCCAGGATGAGCGGCGTGACGAAGGACAGCACCAGGAAGGAGCGGTCGGCCGAGATCACCGAGACATAGCGGCTGACGAGGGTCCACAGCTGGGAGCCCCAACTCTGGTGCTTCCGCAGCTTGCTCGGCGGCTGCAACGCCTGCTGCTGGTATTGCAGCGCGTAGGGGTCCTGCTGGGGCTGGGCCGCATCGATGTCCGCCGCGTACATCTGGTAGTGCTGCGAGCCTTGCCAACGGCCCATCCAGTCGTAGTCGCGGTAGTTCTCGAAGGCGGAGAAGACATCGGCCCAGGAGTCGTAGCCGAAGAAGTTCAGCGCCTCCTCGGGCGGGCCGAAGTAGGCCACGCCGCCGCCCGGGGCCATCACCAGCAGCTTGTCGCACAGCCGCAGCTCGGCCACGGAGTGGGTGACGACCAGGACGGTGCGGCCGTCGTCCGCCATGCCGCGCAGCAGCTGCATGACGTCGCGGTCCATGCCCGGGTCCAGGCCGGAGGTGGGCTCGTCCAGGAAGATCAGCGACGGCTTGGTGAGCAGCTCCAGGGCCACCGAGACCCGCTTGCGCTGGCCGCCGGAGAGCGAGGTGACGCGCTTGGTCGCGTGGATGTCGAGCTTCAGCTCGGCCAGCACCTCCTCCACCCGCGCGTTGCGCTCGGCCTCCGCGACGTCGCCGGGGAAGCGCAGTTTGGCCGCGTAGCGCAGCGCGGTGCGGACCTTCAGCTCCTTGTGCAGGATGTCGTCCTGCGGAACGAGACCGATGCGCTGGCGCAGTTCGGCGAACTGCTTGTAGAGGTTCCGGTTGTCGTAGAGGACCTCGCCGACATCGGCGGGACGGTAACCGGTCAGCGCGCGCAGCAGCGTGGACTTGCCGGAGCCGGACGGGCCGATGACGCCGATCAGGGACTTTTCCGGAACGCCGAAGGTGACGTTGTTGAGGATCACCTTGCCGCCGTCCACCTTGACGGTGAGGTGGCGGGCCGAGAAGGAGACCTCGCCGGTGTCGACGAACTCCTCCAGGCGGTCGCCGACCAGCCGGAAAGTGGAGTGACCGATGCCGACGATGTCCTGCGGGGTGATGACCGCGGTACCGGACTTGGGCATCGGCTGACCGTTGATGTACGTGCCGTTGTGGCTGCCCAGGTCGCGGATCTCGCAGCGCCCGTCGGGCGAGGAGTGGAACTCCGCGTGGTGCCGGGAGACCTGGAGGTCGGAGACGACCAGCTCGTTCTCCAGCGCGCGGCCGATGCGCATGATGCGGCCGAGGGAGAGCTGGTGGAAGGTCGTCGGGCTGCGGTCGCCCCCCGCGGCCTGCGGCGCGCCCTGCTGGGGCTGCCCGTGCTGGTTCCGGCCCTGGCCGTAAGGGTCTTGGCCGCCGGGCACGCCGCCCATCGGGGCCGCCATGCCGGGGCCGCCGCCTTGCTGCGGCATGTTCGGCTGCGCGTACTGCTGGGGCGGAGCCTGGTGCTGCGCCGCCTGCTGTGCGTACTGCTGCTGCGGGGGCGCCTGTTGTGCGTGCTGTTGCGGGGGCGCCTGCTGCATGTGCTGCTGGTGCGGTATCTGCGCTGCCTGCTGCTGCCAGCCGGGCTGCTGGCCCTGCTGAGGCTGCTGGCCCTGCTGAGGCTGATGGGCCTGTTGCTGGTGCGGCTGCTGGTTCCAGCCCGCGCCGGGGCCGCCCGGGCCGCCGGGGCCGGGCTGCTGGGGCGCCGCCTGGTGGTGCTGCTCCGGTGCGGCGCCCTGGGCGCCGTACGGGTCCGCCGCGGGTGGCCGGCCGCCGGCAGCGCCGAAACCGAGCCGCGGGCCGTCGGTGGCGTTGCCCAGATGGACGCTCATTCCGGGGGCCAGCTCCAGCTGCTGGATCCGCCGTCCCTGCACATAGGTGCCGTTCGTGCTGCCGGGATCCTCCATGACCCAGCTGCGCCCTCCCCAGCGCACCGTGGCGTGCCGCCAGGAAACCCTGGCGTCCTCGATCACCACGTCCCCCTGCGGATCACGGCCGAGGGTATATGTCCTGGACGGATCGAGCGTCCAGGTTTGTCCGTTCAATTCCAGTACGAGTTCCGGCACTCCATGCCCCACAAAGTTGTCCCCCGAGGTACCCCCTGCGCTGAGGGAGTCTAGGGATGGCGAACATCGTGGGGAACTATTCCAGGCCCGGACGTCCGACAGGAAGCCGGGCCGTGAGACAGGGGCAAGGCTGTGACGGTTGCCGGGGGGTGAATCGGGCCTGGACAGCGGATGCTCACGCGCAACCATCCAGATCACGAATGATGCCGACTGATGCTGACGGATGCCGATGATCAGGAACAGTCCGCCGTCATCCGGACACTCTCCGCTTCCCCGTCACGGCGCCGCCCAGGGCGCCGACGGGGGCCTTGCGGCGGGCGTCCCAGCGGGTGGACAGGGGGAGGAGGGCGCGGGCCCGGCGGCGGTAATCTGAGAGGACCATGAGCGCACCTTTGGCCCCGCCTCCGTCGTACGCCGACACCCCGACGCTTCTCGTCAAGATCTTCGGCAAGGACCGGCCCGGCATCACCGCCGGCCTCTTCGACACCCTCGCGGCCTACGCCGTAGAGGTCGTCGATATCGAGCAGCTCGTCACCCGTGGCCGCATCACCCTGTGCGCGCTGGTCACCTCCCCCAACGCAGGTACGGGTACCGAGGGTGAGCTGCGCGCCACCGTGCACAGCTGGGCGGAGTCCATGGGCATGACGGCCGAGATCATCTCAGGCACCGGCGACAACCGGCCGCGCGGCACGGGGCGTTCCCACGTCACCGTGCTGGGCCACCCGCTGACCGCCGAATCGACGGCCGCCATAGCGGCCAGCATCACCGCGACCGGCGGCAACATCGACCGCATCTTCCGGCTCGCGAAGTACCCGGTGCTCGCCGTGGAGTTCGATGTCTCCGGTACGGAGACATCGCTGCTGCGCACCTCGCTGGCGCTGGAGGCGGCCAAGTACGGCGTGGATGTGGCCGTGGTCGCCTCGGGGCTCCAGCGGCGGGCCCAGAGGCTGGTGGTGATGGACGTGGACTCCACACTCATCCAGGACGAGGTCATCGAGCTGTTCGCCGTCCACGCGGGCTGCGAGGCCGAGGTGGCCGAGGTGACCGCGCGGGCGATGCGCGGCGAGCTGGATTTCGAGCAGTCGCTGCACGCGAGGGTCGAGCTGCTGGGCGGGCTGGATGCCTCGGTGGTCGACAAGGTGCGCGACGCGGTCCGGCTGACCCCCGGCGCGCGCACGCTGATCCGTACGCTCAAACGGCTCGGCTACCAGGTGGGCGTCGTCTCCGGGGGCTTCACGCAGGTGACGGACGTGCTCAGGGACGAGCTAGGGCTGGACTTCGCCTCCGCCAACACGCTGGAGATAGTGGACGGCAAGCTGACGGGGCGGGTCACCGGCGAGATCGTCGATCGCGCCGGCAAGGCCAGGCTGCTGCGGCGGTTCGCTGCGGAGGCCGGGGTTCCGCTGGCCCAGACCGTCGCCATCGGCGACGGGGCCAACGACCTGGACATGCTGAACGCGGCGGGCCTCGGGGTGGCCTTCAACGCCAAGCCGGTGGTGCGCGAGAAGGCGCACACGGCGGTGAACGTGCCGTTCCTCGACACCGTGCTCTATCTCCTCGGCATCACTCGCGAAGAGGTCGAGGCGGCCGACGTGGACGACGAACCGGGCCCGGCGCAGGTCTGAGCGCAGTGTCCCTCACCGCTGAGCGCAGCGTCCCTCACGTCTGAGCGCAGCGTCCCTCGCCGCTGATCAAAGCGTCCCTCACGTCTGAGCGCAGCGCCTCTCCCGCTCGGCGCTCACCCCGCTGTCGGGTCAGTGGCCCGACCCGGTCAGTGGCCCAGCGGATCCGGTCGGCGCGAACCGCTGCCGGGCGAGGAGTGCCGTACCCCGGCCCCGCACTCCTCGCCGTCGCGGCGAAGGAGCGGGAGGGGCAGGGGGACGGCGCGGGCAACGGACGCGGGAGGACAGCCCTATTCGTGCGGGGCCCAGAACTCCGTCAGATGGGCGCCGCCGGACTCCACGGACTTCCAGGAGCCCGTGTGCCGCAGCACTGCGACGGCCGCCGTCGGGAAGCCGCGGGAGAGCCGCTCGCGCGCCTCGTCCTCGGCGGTGCCGGTGAGGAGTTCGGCCACGGACTGTATGCCGGGGTTGTGGCCGATGACCAGCAAGTCCGTTACCTCGTCCGAGGTTTCGTTGATCACTTCGATGATCTGGCCGGGAGGCGCGTCGTAGAGCCTGTCCTCGTAGACCGTCTTGGGACGGTGCGGGAGCTGATGGACGGCGAGCTTCCACGTCTCACGGGTGCGGGTCGCCGTGGAGCAGAGGGTGAGTTGCGGGTTGAAGCCGTGCCCGGCGAGCCACTCGCCGGCCGCGGGGGCGTCCTGGCGGCCTCTCTCCGCGAGGGGGCGTTCGTGGTCCGCCACCTGTGGCCAGTCGGCCTTGGCGTGCCGGAGAAGGACGATATTGCGGGGCACATCGACGCTCATGTTTCCCAGCTTCGCACGAAACGCGCTGACGGTCGCGGGGTGTTGGGACAGCTTCCGGCGCGGGTGACGGACGGTGACCCGGCGGGCACTCAGACCGGAGAGGCCGGTGCCATGGGCTCTCAGCCCAGCAATATGTCCCGCAGCTGGGCCAAGAAGGCCAGGACCGGGCTCTGACCGCGGCGGGTGGCCGCCCCGGCTTCGCCTCCGCCGACGAGCAGGACCATCAGCAGGGCGAAACCCAGGGCCGGGAGCAGCAGGCCCCACCAGGGCAGCCGGGTCTGCACCCCGTCGGCCGGGGCGCGCTGCCCGCTGCGGTCGCTCGTGAGGTGCGCGGGGGCCGTCATGAGGCTCGCCTCCGGATTCCGTGGTCTTCGCTCGTGCTCTTCGAAGGTACGGAGCGGCGAGGCGCGGGACCATCAGGTGAGCCCCCCAGTCGCCCCTGAGCCAGCACCCCTAGGGGAGGTAGGGCTAGCCCACCTCGGGGGCGGCGGTGCTTCATCCCAGCGTGGCCGGATGCCTCGTCCAGGGATGGCCGGGTGCTACGGCCGAGGCGTGGCGGCGCTTCGTCCCAGCGCCACGGGGCCGGGCCTCCCCCGGGGTCAGGGCGCCGCGATGCTGGCGATCACGCCGATGACGACCGTGACGGCGATCATCACGCCGAAGATCATGAGCAGTTTCTTCTGCGGATTCGGCGGATGGGGTTCGAGAACTGGCATGTCAGTCAGTGTCGCACTCAGCGTCCGTCCTCGATGACCCGGTCCCGGCCCGCGAGCAGCCCCGTCGCCATCTGGGCCAGCATCAGTGCCGCCATCAGCAGCAGCGGAACGCCCCAGCCGCCGCTGAAGTCGTGCAGGGCACCGACGAGAAGCGGGCCGGGGATGGAGATGAGGTATCCGGTGCTCTGTGCGAAGGCCGACAGCTTGACGACGCCGCTGTGCGAACGGGAGCGCATGCCGATCATGGTGAGGGCAAGTGGAAAGGCGCAGTTGGAGATCCCGAGCACCAGCGCCCACACCCAGGCACCCGACGCCGGGGCCAGCCACAGCCCCGCGTATCCGGCCAGGCCGCAGGCGCCGAGCAGGAGCACCAGGGGGCCCTGGTGCCGCATCCGGGTCGCGATCTTGGGCAGCACGAAGGAGAGCGGGACACCCATGCCCATGGTGACGGCGAGCATCAGTCCGGCGGCCGAGGCGGAGACGCCCGCGTCGCGGAAGATCTGCGGGAGCCACCCCATGGTGATGTAGGCGGCGGACGCCTGGAGCCCGAAGAAGACGCCGAGGGCCCATGCGGTGGGCGACTTGGCGATGCGGAGCGCGGGCTCCGCCGCCGGGTGGGAGGCGGCGCGGCTCTCGGTGCGTGCCTCGCCCTCCTCCGTCTCCTCGGGGACGGCCTCCTCCACGGCCTGGGGCTCGGGGGTGCGGGCCGTACGGGGGCGGCACACCACGGCCCAGACGATGACGGCGAGGGCACCGAGGACGGCCCAGGCACCGAGGCCCAGACGCCAACTGCCGCCCAGCGCGTCGGTCATGGGCACGGTCACGGCCGCAGCGCCCGCGGTACCGAGGGCCAGCGCCATGGAGTAGAGCCCCGTCATGGAGCCGACGCGGTCGGGGAACCAGTGCTTGACGATCACGGGCATCAGCACGTTGCTCACGGCGATGCCCATCAGCGCCAGCGCGGTGGCGGCCAGGAAGGTGACGGTGCCCCCGGCGAAGGGCCGCAGCACGAGCCCGATGGTGATCGCCACCATGCCTGCCAGCACCACGGCGGCCGGGCCGCCGCGCCGCGCGAGCCGGGGGGCGAGGCCGCCGAAGACGGCGAAGCAGAGCGGGGGCACGGAGGTGAGGAGCCCGGTGACGGTGCCGCTCATGCCGAGGCCGTCGCGGACCTCCTCCAGCAGCGGGCCGAGCCCGGATATGGCGGGCCGCAGGTTGAGCGCGGCGATCACGAGGCTGACGACGAGGAGGCGGGACATCCAGGGCGAGAGCGCCGGGCCCGCGCCCGCCCCCGCCGAGCGCGCCGGCGGGGGCGCGGGGGCGTGGGCGGCGCCGGGGGTCCGGGGGGCGGGTTCGGGGGCGGTGCGGGTTCTGAGATCCGTGGATTCTGCGCTGTCGTCTGCCAAGGCCATGCGCACCATCATAGAATCATGGGATGAATCGCGGCCAATCCGTTTCGCCTCCCACGCCCTCAGCCCCCGTGCCCTCAGCCCCTCCCGTGCTCTCGGCCCCGCAGCGCGCTCCGCTGGCCGATCAAGTGATCGCGACGCTGCGTCAGCAGATCACCTCGGGCCAGTGGCCCGTCGGCTCGCGTATCCCCACCGAACCGGAGCTGGTCGAGCAGCTCGGCGTGGCCCGCAACACGGTGCGGGAGGCCGTACGGGCCCTGGCGCACAACGGGCTGCTGGACATCCGCCAGGGCTCCGGCACCTATGTGGTGGCGACCAGTGAGCTGGCGGGCGTGATGCACCGCAGGTTCCAGGGCGCGGACCTGCACCATGTGGCGGAGCTGCGCTCCGCGCTGGAGACAGCGGGCGCGCGGCTGGCGGCGCGGCGGCGTACGGAGGCGGACCTGCGGCAGCTCGACGGGCTGCTGGAGCGGCGTGAGGCCGCGTGGGAGTCGGGCGATGTGGACCGCTTCATCGACGCGGACGGCAGCCTGCACATGGGGGTGGTCTCCGCCTCGCACAACGAGGTGCTGACGGCTGTCTACGCGGACCTGGGCGAGGTACTGCGCGCGTTCTTGCGCAAGGACGTGGGCGACGAACTGCGCCCCGAGGGCTACATGGACCACGCCCGTCTCCTGACGGCGGTCCGCGAGGGCGACCCCGAGGCGGCCTCCCGCGAGGCCGCCTCGCACACGGTGGAGTGGGGGCACGGGCTGGAACCGGCCGGGAACTGAGAAACCCGGGCCGCCACACAGGCGACCCGGGTTCCGGGCTGTCGAGCTGTACGGCGGGGCCGTTACGCGCCCATCATGTGCACGCCGCCGTCGACGTGCACGATCTCCCCGGTCGTGCGGGGGAAGAAGTCCGACAGCAGGGCGACGACACCGCGGCCCGCCGGGTCGGGGTCGGACAGCTCCCAGCCGATGGGGGCCCGGTGGTTCCACACGTCGGCCAGCTCCTCGAAGCCCGGGATGGACTTGGCGGCCATGGACTTGATCGGCCCGGCCGAGATGAGGTTGCAGCGGATGCCCTTCGGGCCCAGGTCCCGCGCGAGGTAGCGGTTGGTGGACTCCAGGGCCGCCTTGGCCACGCCCATCCAGTCGTACTTCGGCCAGGCGATCTGCGCGTCGAAGGTCATGCCGACGACCGAGCCGCCCTCGCTCATCAGCGGCAGGCAGGCCATCGTGAGCGACTTGAGCGAGTACGCCGAGATGTGCACGGCGGTGCCGACGTCATCCCAGGTCCCGCCGAGGAAGTCGAAGGCGCCCTGCGGGCCGAAGGCGATCGAGTGCACGATGCCGTCCACCCGCGCGTCGGCGCCCCAGTGTTCGCGGATCTTGTCGGCGAGCCCGTCCAGGTGCTCCTGGTTGCTGACGTCCAGCTCGATGACGGGCACGGCCTCGGGCAGCCGCTTGGCGATGCGCTCGACCAGGGAGAGCCGGCCGAAGCCGGTGAGGAGGACCTCGGCACCCTGCTCCTGGGCGATCTTCGCGGCGTGGAAGGCGATCGAGCCGTCGGTGATGACGCCGGTGACAAGGATCCGCTTGCCGGCGAGGATTCCGCTCATGTTCAGTGACCCATGCCCAATCCGCCGTCCACGGGAATGACGGCTCCGGTGATGTACGCGGCCTCGTCGGACGCCAGGAAGCGCACCGAGGAGGCGATCTCGTCGGGCTCGGCGTAGCGGCCCAGCGGCACCTGCTTGACGATGTCGGCGCGCTGCTCGTCGCTCAGTGCCCGGGTCATGTCGGTGTCGACGAAGCCGGGGGCCACGACGTTGCAGGTGATGTTGCGCGAGCCCAGCTCCCGCGAGAGCGAGCGGGCGAAGCCGACGAGGCCGGCCTTGGAGGCGGCGTAGTTGGCCTGCCCGGCCTGGCCCATCAGCCCGACGACGGAGGAGATCAGCACGATGCGGCCCTTGCGGGCGCGCAGCATGGCGCGGGAGGCGCGCTTGACGACCCGGTAGGTGCCGGTGAGGTTGGTGTCGATGACGGAGGTGAAGTCCTCCTCGGACATCCGCAGCAGCAGCTGGTCGCGGGTGACCCCGGCATTGGCGACGAGTACCTCGACAGCGCCCTGCTTCTCCTCGATCTCCTTGTAGGCCCGCTCCACCTGCTCCGGGTCGGTGATGTCGCACTTGACGCCGAGGAAGCCCTCGGGCGGCTCACCGGAGCGGTAGGTGACGGCGACTTTGTCGCCCGCCTCGGCGAAGGCCCGCGCGATGGCGAGGCCGATCCCGCGGTTTCCCCCGGTCACGAGCACTGAGCGGCTCAAGGTGTGACCACCCTTTCTGCTTCTGCTTTCGTCTGTCGCAAGGGAGAACCTATCCGGCGCCAGTGACCGCCGGGCACTCGGGCATGGACAGGGGCCCGCGCGGGGTCCTGTCGGGTCTCTACAGAACGCGCGGCGTCCGGGCGGAGACGCGCGGCGCATAGACTTCCCAGGACCCATCGGATCCACCACCCCAGGACAGTGACGTGACACGCCTCGGCGACTCCGTACAGCGCGCCAGCGAGCTGCTGGCACAGGACCTCTCCACCGACGAAACCGTCGAGCGCCTGCTCGCGGAGACCGGGGCGCGGCGCTATCTGGACCTGAGCGACCTGCCCGCCAAGGAGCAGGCGGCGCTGATCGGGGCCCGCACGGTGGAGCTTCTGCCGTCGGTGGAGAAGCTGGCCGAGCGCATCGAGGAGCGCGCCGCCGAGGGCCGGGGCCTGCACATCAAGCTGGGCATCGACCCGACGGGGGCCGATGTGCACCTGGGCCACGCGGTGCCGGTCATCGTGCTGAGCCGCTTCCAGCGCATGGGCCACGACGTCACGCTGCTCATCGGGGACTTCACCGCGAAGATCGGCGACCCCTCGGGCCGTACGGCCGAGCGTCCGCCGCTGACCGATGACGACATCGCCCGCAATCTGTCCGGCTACCAGGAACAGGTGCGCCCCTTCTTCGACTTCGAGAAGGTGCGCTTCGTCAACAACAGCGCGTGGCTGGGCTCCTTCACCCTGCCGCAGCTGCTGAGCCTGCTCTCGCAGGTACCGGTCTCCTCGCTGCTCCAGCGCGAGGACTTCCGCAACCGCCTCTCGGAGGGCTCGGGACTGATGATGTCCGAGCTGCTCTACCCGATTGCCCAGGCGCTGGACTCGGCGGAGCTGCGCTGCGATGTGGAGCTGGGCGGCGTCGATCAGCTGCTCAACCTCCAGATGGGCCGCAGGGTGATGGAGGCGTACGGCCAGCAGCCGCAGCTGGTGGTCACGATGCCGCTGGTCGAGGGCACGGACGGCTCGGGCGCCAAGATGTCCAAGTCCAAGGGCAATTACGTCGGTCTCAGCAGCGCGCCGGGCGAGGTCTTCGGCAAGATCATGTCGATCCCGGACCGGCTGATGGTGCCCTACCTGCGCGCCTGGACGGAGTGGACCGACGCGGAGATCGAGCGGGCGACAGGCCGTATCGAGGCGGGCTCGCTGCATCCGATGGACCTGAAGAAGATCCTGGCGGGCGAGGTCGTCGCGGCCCTGCACGGGGTGCCGGCGGCGATGCAGGCCCGTGCCGGCTTCGTCGCGCAGTTCTCCAGGAAGTCCTTCACCGATGTCGGCTCGCTGCCGGTGGTGGAGGTGGCCGAGCACGGCGAGGAGGGCATCGCGGCGGTGCTGACGCGCGTGCTGGAGTTCACGCCCAGCGCCTCGGCCGCGCGCAGGATCGCCAAGCAGAACGGGCTGCGCCTCATCATCGAGACGGAAGGGGCCGGGCAGACGGCGGTCGTGCTGCCGGAGGCCGACGCGCTGCGCCCGCTCGCCGAGGTGGTCCGCGAAAAGGTCACCGGTTCAGCCGGTGACGCTCCGGACGCGGTGTACCTGAAGGCGGGGCGCAAGGTCGCGGAGATCCGGGGGCTGTGACCGTTCACCGGCGGGAGTCTCCCCCGGACGGGGCACGACTGCGGCCGGGCTACGCACGCTGAAGGACCCTCGTACGGGACGCGGTACGCAGGTCAGGCGGTCCTCCCCGGCCGCCGCCCCGGTCTCGAAGGCGACGCAGCCGGGGCGTACCGTGGAAGGGTCCGGATCCCCGTGTACGGCTCATGGGGAACGGCGTGGCGAGCAGGTGGTGAAGCGCGATGCGGAAGCAGCGTCAGGCGGAGGTATTCCGGATCACCGGCGCGCGTCAGGGACTCCAGGCGGACGTCCGTGGCAGACAGCGCCGCTACGTGATCTCGATGCTGATCCGCACCGCCGCCGTCCTGCTGACCGTGGTGCTGTGGAACGTGGAGCGTCCGCTGGCCATTGTGACGCTGGTCTTCGGCGCGCTGCTCCCGTACGTCTCGGTGGTGATCGCCAACGCGGGCCGGGAGAACGTGCCTTCGCTGCCCTCCACGGTCCTCGCCCACCCGCCGCGACCCGTGCTGGACGTGGCGGAAACCGCCCCGGAAGCGGCCCCCCGAGCCTCGAACGGGCCGTCGGACGACCGCAGTTGATCTGGGTCTTCGCACAAAGCTCAAGAAAACCTCAGATCAATCATGCGGTTCCGGTGCACTCGGCCCGGTCACACATGCCATACTTCAGTTGCGCTCCGCATCCCCCGTCGGAGCGATGGACCGACGCCGGGCGGCTCCCCCCGTGGCTGCCCGGCGTCGTTTAATGTCCGGGCACTGGTGGATGATGGAGGGGTGATCCCCTCCGCTTCGCCCACCGACCAGGGCCCCGAGACTCCCACCTGCTCCGCCAAAGGGTGCCGCGAGCCCGCCGAGTGGGTGCTCGCCTGGAACAACCCGAAGCTTCACACTCCCGAGCGCCGCAAGACGTGGCTGGCGTGCGAGGCACACCGCGAGCACCTCTCGAAGTTCCTCGGCGCACGCGGCTTCCTGAAGGACACCGTGCCGCTGGCGGAGTGGGAGTCAGCCTCCGATGGCTGACATGGGGCGCTGCGGCTGAACGAACGACGGGTCGTCGATCCCGGCGCCCGCCTTCTTCCCCCACATGGCCTTGCGCCACAGCTCGGCGACCTCGGCGTCGGTCCCCCCGGCCCGCAAAGCGCCGCGCAGGTCGGACTCCTCCTCCGCGAACAGGCAGGTGCGCACCTGCCCGTCGGCCGTCAGCCGGGTGCGGTTACAGGTGCGGCAGAAGGGGCGGGTGACCGAGGCGATGACGCCGACCCGCTGCGGGCCGCCGTCCACCAGCCAGCGCTCCGCCGGAGCCGAGCCGCGCTTGTCCTCACCCTCCGGGGTGAGCCGGAAGCGGGCGCGGAGGGAGGCCAGGATGTCGCCCGCGGTGATCATGCCGTCGCGCTGCCAGCCGTGCTGCGGATCCAGCGGCATCTGCTCGATGAAGCGCAGCTCATAGCCCTCATCGAGCGCCCAGGCCAGCAGGTCGGGGGCCTCCTGGTCGTTCAGCCCCGGCATCAGGACGGCGTTGACCTTCACCGGGGTGAGGCCGGCCGCGCGGGCCGCGGCCAGGCCGCGCAGCACGTCGGCGTGGCGCTTGCGGCGGGTCATGCGCTGGAAGGTCTCGGCACTGAGGGTGTCCAGCGAGACGTTGACCCGGTCCAGGCCCGCGGCGCGCAGCGCGGCGGCGGTGCGCTCCAGGCCGATGCCGTTGGTGGTCAGGGACATCCGGGGGCGCGGGGTGAGCGCGGCGCAGCGCTCGACGATGCCCGTCAGGCCCGGGCGCAGCAGGGGCTCACCGCCGGTGAAGCGCACCTCGGTGACGCCCAGCTCGGTGACGGCGATGCCGACCAGCCGGACGATTTCGTCATCGGTGAGCAGCTCGGGCTTGGCCAGCCACTGCAGGCCCTCCTCGGGCATGCAGTAGGTGCAGCGCAGGTTGCAGCGATCCGTCAGCGAGACGCGCAGGTCCGTGGCGACCCTGCCGTAGGTGTCGAGCAGCATGCTGACATCCCTCCCGAGGTGCTTGATTCGCTTTCGCAGCGTAAGCCACGCCTGTGACAACGGACAGCCGCGCCGAATCCGGCCTCGCAGGTGCGAGGCTCCGTCCCGGGAACAGGTCGCAGAAGCGTGCCGGCGGCACCGGTCTCGGGTGGGACGGGGTCGGGACGCCCCATCCCGCCCCCGTCCCACCCGTCGGCGAAAGCTAATGCGCGCCGGTGCCTGTCATGGAGCGGACCTCCAACTCGGCGTACTTCCTACCGCCCGCCGCCTCGTCCTTCGACAGCAGCGATCCGGCCCAGCCCAGCAGGAAGCCCAGCGGAATGGAGATCAGGCCCGGATTCTCCAGGGGGAACCACGCGAAGTCGACGTCGGGGAACATCGAGGTCTCCTTGCCGGTGACCACCGGCGAGAAGAACACCAGCAGCACCGAGGAGATCAGCCCGCCGTAGATGGACCAGAGCGCGCCGGTGGTGGTGAAGCGCTTCCAGAAGAGGCTGTAGAGCAGCGTGGGCAAGTTCGCCGAGGCGGCCACCGCGAAGGCCAGCGCGACCAGGCCGGCGACGTTCAGCTTGCCCGCGAAGATACCCAGCGCGACGGCGACGCCGCCGATGATGACGGCCGAGACGCGGGCCGCGCGCACCTCTTCCTTCTCGGTCGCCTGCCCCTTGCGGATCACGTTGGCGTACAGGTCGTGCGCGAAGGACGAGGAGGAGGCGAGAGTGAGTCCGGCGACGACGGCGAGGATGGTGGCGAAGGCGACCGCGGAGATCATCGCCAGCAGGATGGCCCCGCCGGTCGAGTCGGCGCCGCCGCCGATCTCCTGGGCGAGCAGCGGGGCCGCCGTGTTGCCCGCGGCGTTGGAGTCGGTGATCGTCTTCGGGCTGAGCAGCGCCGCGGCGCCGAAGCCGAGCGCGATGGTCATCAGGTAGAAGACGCCGATGATGCCGATCGCCCAGTTCACCGACTTCCGCGCGGCCTTGGCGGTGGGCACGGTGTAGAAGCGGATGAGGATGTGCGGCAGGCCGGCGGTGCCCAGGACCAGGGCGATGCCCAGCGAGATGAAGTCGATCTTCGAGGTCGCGGTCGCGCCGTACTTCAGTCCCGGCTCCAGGAACGCGCTGCCCTTGCCGCTGTTCTCGGCCGCCGCGCCCAGGAGCGTGGAGAGGTTGTAGTTGAACTTGTGGAAGACCATGAACGTGATGATCAAAGTGCCGCCGATCAGCAGGCACGCCTTGATCATCTGGACCCAGGTGGTCCCCTTCATCCCGCCGATGGTCACGTAGAGGATCATGACGATGCCGACGAAGACGACGATCAGGTTCTTGCCCGTCTCACCGGTGATCCCGAGCAGCAGCGCGACCAGCGCTCCGGCGCCGACCATCTGGGCGAGCAGGTAGAAGATCGAGACGATGATCGTGGAGACGCCGGCCGCCGTGCGTACCGGGCGCTGGCGCATCCGGTAGGCCAGCACATCGCCCATGGTGTAGCGGCCGGAGTTGCGCAGCGGCTCGGCGACCAGCAGGAGAGCGACGAGCCAGGCGACCAGGAAGCCGATGGAGTAGAGGAATCCGTCGTACCCGGCCAGCGCGATGGCGCCCGCGATGCCCAGGAAGGACGCGGCCGACATGTAGTCGCCGGAGATGGCCAGACCGTTCTGGAAGCCGGTGAAGGAGCGTCCGCCGGCGTAGAAGTCGGTGGCGTCCTTGGTCTTGCGGCCCGCCCAGACGGTGACGGCCAAGGTGGCGACGACGAAGACGGAGAAGAGGCTGATGATCAGCGGGCGGTGTTCGCTGGCCCCCTCGGCCGCGAGGTGGGCGGTGGGCACCGCGAGCTGGTGGGTCAGGCTCATGCGTCGCCCTCCTTGCCGGGGGTGTCCTGCTGCCGGGTCTCCCGCTGCGGGCCTTCCTGCCGCTGGGCGTTCTCGCTCTCCAGCCGGGTCTTGAGCGCCTCGGCCTTCGGGTCGAGCTTCACGGCGGCGAACCGCGAGTACCACCAGGCGATGAGAAAGGTCGTCAGGAACTGGGCGAGGCCGAAGACGAACGCGATGTTGATATGGCCGACGACCTTGGTGCCCATGAACCCGCCCGCGTAGTTCGAGAGCAGGACGTAGAGCAGATACCAGACGATGAACGCGACGGTGAGCGGGAAGACGAAGGAGCGGTAGCGGTTGCGGAGTTCGCCGAACTCGGCGCTCTGCTGCACGTCCGTGTAATCCCGGCTGCCCGGCGGGCCGGAACTCGCGTGTTCTGGGGCGGTGTCCACAGTGACTCCAGACAAGAAGCGTGGGTGGGAGCGGGAATGTGACGGAAGTCTCTCCGGCCGTACGGTGCGCGCATCGTAGATCTTCCCCAGGCACCGCAACAGGGGGGCGGTAGCGGAAACGCATAGGAGCGGTCCCGGGAGTGCACGCGCTGCGGACTTTCTCCATCAATCCATTGCAGTTGTATGCCTCTCAGGGATAACTTCCGTCGTCTGTGAACAACTTCAGACGACATGGAGACCCCATGGATTCGAGACCTTCCAGACGCCGGCGCCTCCTCGCCCTGCCGCTGGGACTGGTGCTGACCGCGTCACTGGGCCTTGCGGGGGCCGCTGCGGCGAACGCGCAGAACGCCACCCAGGACGACGCCGGGCCCAAGGCGAAGGCCGGTGAGAAGCTCAGCTACGTCGTCAACACCGAAACCGATCCGGGTACCGTCGAACGGGTCAAGAAGGAAATACGCAAGGCTGACGGCAAAGTCGTCACGGCGTACAAGAAAATCGGCGTGATCGTCGCCCACTCCACGAACCCGGACTTCGGCCAGACCCTCCGTGCGGTCGAGGGAGTCGATTCGGCCGGTGCCACACGCACCGCCCCCCTCAAGGCCGCGGCCACCACCGAGGTGGGCAAGCCCGTCTTCGTGAAGGCACCCAAGGCGGCGGTTCTCGCCCAGGCGAAGGCCCAGGGGCAGGAGCCCCTGGAGTCCCTCCAGTGGGACAAGCGGGCCATCAAGGCCGACAAGGCGGCCAAGATCGACGAGGGCAGCAAGAAGGTCACGGTCGGGGTCATCGACACCGGCGTGGACGACACGCACCCGGACCTGAAGGCCAACTTCTCCGCCAAGCAGTCCGCGAACTGCGTCGGCGGCAAGCCGGACACCTCGCCGGGGGCCTGGCGCCCCTACGACCCGGCCAACGACTACCACGGCACGCATGTCGCCGGCATCATCGCGGCGCCCCGCAACGGCGTCGGCGTCGCCGGTGCGGCCCCCGGTGTGAAGGTCGCGGCCCTCAAGGTGAGCGAGCCCGACACCTCGATGTTCTACAGCGAGGCCGTCGTCTGCGCGATGGTCTACGCGGCCGACCACGGCGTCCAGGTCACCAACAACAGCTACTACGTGGACCCGTGGCTCTACAACTGCGGCGACCAGCCCGACCAGAAGGCCATCGCCGACTCGGTGGGCCGTGCCGTCAAGTACGCCCAGGGCAAGGGCGTCACCACGGTCAGCTCGGCCGGCAACTCCTCGCACGACCTCGCCTCGACCTCGATCGTCGATGACACCAGCCCCGACGACTCGACACCGGTCCAGCGCACCGTCAACCCGGCGGCCTGCCCGGACGTGCCGACGATGCTCCCCGGCGCGGTCTCCGTCGGCTCCACCGGCCCGGCGAACCTGAAGTCCTACTACTCCAACTACGGCCAAGAACAGATCGACGTCACGGCCCCCGGCGGCGACCGCAGGTACCAGACCCCGGACGAGCCCGCCAAGGACGGTGGCGTCCTGTCCACCATGCCCGGCGGCGACTACGCCTACCTCCAGGGCACCTCGATGGCCGGCCCGCAGGTCGCCGGCGTGGCGGCGCTCATCAAGAGCACCCACCCCAAGGCCACACCGCAGGAGGTCGCCTGGCGTCTGAAGGCACAGGCCCAGACCCTGCCGTGCCCGGCGGGCTACGACCCCGACGGCAAGGGCACCTACGCCGCCAAGTGCACGGGGCTGAAGGGCAACAACAGCTTCAACGGACACGGCCTCGTGGACGCGCTGGCCGCCGTCACCGAGTGACGGGCGCGCACCTCACGGAGTCGGGCTGAGGGAGGGGCCGGACCGTTTCGACGGCCCGGCCCCTTCGGCATGCGGGGTGGCGACTCGGCTCGCGGGCGGGACAGTCCGGCTCATGGGCGCGGCGATTCGGCTCGTAGGCGCGGCGATTCGGCTCGGCCATGCGTGGATTCGACGCGGCTGCGCGGCGATTCGGCTCGCTGGTGGGGCAGTTCGGCATGCGCCGTCGCCTCCGCCCGCGCTGGTTGCCCGTACGTGCGCCGGGGGCTCCAGCCCGGCCCCCGGAAGACGCGCCCCGCGCGCTCGCGCCAGTCCTGGGCCGCGCGGAGGTCCCGCGCGATGGCCGCGTACTCGTGGGTGGCGACGCGCAGCGGGTTGAACGTCCCGATGTTCTTGGTCAGTCCGAACACACACCTGTCGGTCTCCGGCACGAAAGAGCCGAAGATCCGGTCCCAGACGATCAGGATCCCGCCGAAGTTGCGGTCGAGATATCCGCCCTGTGAAGCGTGGTGGACCCGGTGGTGCGAGGGCGTGTTGAGGACGAACTCGATGGGACGGGGCAGCTTCCCGATCCGTTCGGTGTGCACCCAGAATTGGTACACGAGGTTGGCCGAGGAGCAGAAGGCGAGCGCCGCCGGATGGACGCCCAGCGCGATCAACGGCACGTAGAACGGCCACACCGTCCAGGTCGTCCACGGCTGGCGCAGCGCGGTGGTCAGGTTGAAGTTCCGGCTGGAGTGGTGCACCACATGGCAGGCCCACAGGATGCGGATCACATGGTGGCCCCGGTGGGACCAGTAGTAGAAGAAGTCCTGCGCGAGCAGCATCAGCGGCAGCGTCCACCACAGGACGGGCACGCGCAGCGGCGTCAGTTCGTAGACCGCCGCGTACACCGCGACGATCGGCACCTTCCACAGCGCGTCGAACACGAGGCTGCCCAGCCCCATGGCGATGCTGGTGGCGGCGTCCTTGGTCTCGTATCCGGCCGCGTTCTCGTCCGGGTGCAGGCGGTAGCTCACCATTTCGAGGACGGTGAGCAGCACGAAGGCGGGGATCGACCAGAGCACGACATCGGGAAGGCTGGACGGCATGTCAGCAAGGTATGCCGCCCTCCCGGGCCGCCGCCAGGGTCTGTTACCGATGAGTATGCGGTGTGCTCGCGCGGTACGAGCCAGGGTCTCCGGCGAAGGCGCCCATGACGGGGGAGGGCGGTCAGCCGGAAGCCGCGCCGGTCTGCCCGCTGTCGCTGTCGATCCGTACGCGGTCGCTCCCGCCGTCCGAGAGGAACGCCGCCAGCGCGTGCCCCTCTTCGGCGACGGCGGTGCGGTCGGCCCGGGTGAAGCGGACCAGCGGGGTCACCCGTACGGTGCCCGCCTCGACTCTCCAGGTCGCCGCGACCCGGCCATCGACCAGCACGACGCGCGCTCCGGCGACGGAGAGGCCGCGATGGGCGTCATCGACGATCCGGCGGCGGTCGTGGTAGCCGAGCAGGGCGTTGTCGAACGCCGGCAGGAACCGCACCGGCGCCGGGCCAGCGGGATCGGGGCGCGGGGCGTCCGGCAGGTCGAGCAGTTCCCGGCCCCGCTCGTCGCGGAAGGTGACCAGTTCCCCGCGCAGCGCGGCGACCGCCGCCGGGAGCCCGGCCAGTCCTGACCAGGCGCGCAGGTCGGCCGAAGCGGCGGGGCCGAACGCGGCCAGATAGCGCCGTACCAGGGCCTGCCCCACCGGATCGGAGCCGTCCGGATCCGGCTCCGGAGGATCCGTCTCGCGCCCCAGCCAGATGGCCGGCGGAAGGTTGCGCGCCCCTGCCTTCGTGCGCCAGAGACCGCGCGGGGGCAGCTGTGCCATGGGGATGAGCGCGGCCACCAGCATCTCGCCCAGCGCTCTGGCGCCCGGCTCCGGCCAGCGGTCGGCGACCGCCCGCGCCAGCTCGGACATCGAGCGGGGCACGCCGTCGGCCAGCACCTCCCGGCCGGCCGCCGCGAGTTCGTCGAGGTCCACCCCGTCGAGTTCGCGGCGGTAGACCCCGAGCACCCGCTGCCGCAGCATGGCGCCGTGCCGGGCCCGCCAGGCCAGTGCGTCCTCGGCGGTGACGAGGTGGACGGTGCGGCGCATGAGGTGAGTCCGCACCACGCGCCGCCCGGTCAGCAGATCCGAGAGGCCCGCGGGGCCGAACGCGCGAAGCCGCGACCAGAGCCCGGCGAACGGCTCCTGCGGTTCCTGCGCCTGGAGGCCGCCGAGGTGCGCGACGGCATCGAGGACAGGAAGGTCGGCGCGGTCGAGCAGCAGCTGCCGGGCGAGCGTCGCGCGGTTGAGGGCGCGGTCGTCGAGGACGGTCACCGGGTCACCGCCGCGCGGGGCCGCGGGAGGAGACGCCGCGAGGCGGTGGGGCGCAGGGTCTGCCGTGCGGGTCCTGGGTGTTGAGGTGGGTCACGGCCTCGACGGGCATGGCTGGCTCCTGGCCTCTCGCGTCATCTGGTCCGGCGGTTCAGCGGGCCGGCGCTGGTCCGGCGGTTCAGCGGACCGGCGGTTCAGCGGGCCGGCGGCGTCCGCCCGGCACCGCTCGGTGATCCACGGTCGCACGGGAAGCGGACAGAATCTGGCCGCTTCTTCGGGCAGGATTGCCGCATGCAGAAGACCTCGGCGCGACTGCTCTCGCTACTCTCCCTGCTCCAGACCCGCCGGGACTGGCCGGGCGCGCTGCTGGCCGAGCGGCTCGATATCAGCCGCCGCACCGTGCGCCGCGACATCGACCGCCTGCGCGAACTCGGCTATCCGATCGTGGCGGCCAAAGGGCCGGAGGGCGGATACCGGCTCGGCGCCGGCACGGAGCTGCCCCCGCTGCTGTTCGACGACGAGCAGGCCGTCGCCCTCGCCCTCGCACTGCAGAGTGGCGCCGCCACCGGCGCGGGTATCGAGGAGGCCGCGGCACGCGCGCTGACCACCGTCCGGCAGGTCATGCCCGCCCGGCTGCGCCACCGGATCGACACCTTCCAGGTCACCGCCGTCGAGCGGCCCGCGGTCCGGCCGAAGCCCCGGGCCGACAGCGGCGTGCTCATGGCGCTCAGTGCCGCCGTCCACGCCCGCGAGGTGCTGCGCTTCGACTACGCCCGCGCGTACCCGCCAGCAGCCGACGCGGATGACCGCGTTCCGGTTCCGCCGCGCCGGGTGCAGCCGCACCACCTCGTCACCTGGGGCGGACGCTGGTATCTGGTCGCCTGGGACCTCGACCGCGACGACTGGCGCACCTTCCGCGCCGACCGGATCACCCCGCGCACCCCCACCGGCCCCCGCTTCGCCCCGCGCGAAGTGCCGGGAGGCGACGTGGCCGCCTTCGTCGCCGACAGGTTCCAGGGCTCGTTCGATCCAAACGGCCCGAACCGGCCGAAGGGTCCGGACGGTTCGGGCGGCCCGGATGGTCCGAGTGACGGCGCGGGCGGCCGGCTCTGCCGGGGCGAGGTGATCCTCGACCTGCCGGCCGCCTTCGTATCCCGCTTCGCCCCGGACGGGGTCGTCGAGGAACTCGGCCCGGACCGCTGCCGACTCGTCCTGGGCTCGTGGTCCTGGACCGGTCTGGCCGCCGAGATCGGCAGATTCGACGCCGCCATCGAGGTCGTCGGCCCGCCCGAACTCAAGGCCGCCTGCGCCCGCCTGGCCCGCCGTTACGCCGACGCGGCGGCAGGCGGCCCCGCCGGGTCCGCACCGCCGTCCCCGGGCCACTGAGAGCGGCGACCCGGGCCCCGCCCCGCCCACCGGACGCGGACGCGGCCACCGGATGCCAGGGCGGGGCTCGTCGCCCGCGCCCCGCACCGAAGGTTGCGTGCCCGCCCGCGTCTGACCGCGATGGTGCTCGAACGGGGCCTGACGGGGCGGGTGTTCCTCTCGGCGCGGCCGGCGCCCGCACGGGAGGTGCACGCCGCTGGTCCGCGCGAGCGCGGGCCGCTGAGCCCGTGCGCCCCGTCCAGTACCCCGTCATCGGTCACGTCCTGGTGGAGCGCGACGGCGAACGCGCGCCCGCCCGGCGCGCCGGTGAACCCGAACCGCGGAGCCGTCGGGAACAAGCGGCGACGGAACGGCGGAGGCGCCGAGAAGCCTGTGGATGTCGGGGAGTTGGGGCCTGTTCGGGCCGTCGGCAACAGCCGAAGCGCCCCGTACCGCACAGCTCCTGACGCTTTCCACGAGCCTTCTCCCCCGCCTGGACCCGCATGCCGGCGGGGCGTGCGGGGCATGCGCACGGCCCGCGGACGTGCCCTTCGGACACACTCCTCGGCACGTTCACGGACGCGCTCCCCGGGGCCCGGGAAGCGGGCGCCCCTCCGGCACTGTCAGTACCGACCCGTATTCTCTGTGACCATGCTCGAAGACCAGACGGCACACCCCCACGGGATGTCGGAGCGCATCCCCGCTCAGCCCGCCGCCGACGCCCACCCGCCCCTGACATGGCCGGCGGGCTATCCGGACGGTTACGCGGTGGTGGACGTCGAGACGACGGGGCTCGCGCGCGACGACCGCATAGTGTCCGCCGCCGTCTTCCGGCTGGATGCCAGAGGCGAGGTCGAGGACCACTGGTACACGCCGGTCAACCCCCAGCGTGACCCCGGCCCCACCTGGATCCACGGGCTGACGGCCGAAGCCCTCGCCGACGCGCCGCTCTTCGGGGAGATCGCCGAGGAGTTCGCGGCCCGGCTGGCGGGCCGCGTCCTGGTCGCGCACAACGCCCTGTTCGACTGGTCGATGATCGCCAGAGAGTACGCCAGGAGCAGCCGGGAGGCGCCGGTCCGCCAGCGTCTGTGCACCATCGCGCTGTCCAAAGAGCTGGCCCTCCCCCTGCCCAACTACAAGCTGGAGTCCCTCGCGGCGCACTACGGCGTCACCCAGCAGCAGGCCCACCACGCGCTGGACGACGCCCGGGTGCTGGCCGAGGCGTTCCGCCCCAGCCTCCAATTGGCGGCGCGGAAGGAGGTGCGGCTGCCGCTGCTGGCCTGCCAGCCGCTCAGCGAGTGGTCGGACGCCGTGGTGCCGCGCAGCCCGGGCGGCGGGGCCGGCGCCGGATACCGGTCCGCAGGCAGTGGCTACGCCCCCACCTGGCGCCCTTCCCGCAAACGCCCGGCCTGCCCCTACCCCAACCCGGGGCGGTACGAGCCGGAGGGGCGGCTGGTGCAGGGGATGCGCGTGGCGATCTCGGGAGACACCTCCGTGGACCGCGAGCTGCTGGAGGACCGGGCGATCGCGGCGGGGCTGCACATCGCCTCCAGCGTCTCCCGCCTCACCAGCGTCCTGGTCACCAACCAGCCGGACTCTCCCACGTCCAAGGTCGCCAAGGCCCGCTCCTTCGGCACCCCGGTCATCGACGAGGCCGCCTTCAGCCAGCTCCTCCAGGACGTGGCCCCCGCGCCGGGCCGCTGAGGGCCTGCGAGTACCGTCAGTAGACGTGTACCGCTTCCTGTTGACCCGGCAGTGGGTGATCCTCACCCTGCTCGGCCTCGTGCTCATCCCCACGATGATCAAGCTGGGCTTCTGGCAGCTCCACCGCCACGAGAGCCGGGTCGCGCGCAACGAGGAGGTGGCCGCGAGCCTGTCGGCACCCACCGTGCCGGTCGGCAAGCTCACGAGCACCCGGCAGGGGCCGGCCGACGACGACAAGTTCCGTACGGTCACCGCGCGGGGGACCTACGACGAGAAGCACGAGGTCGTCGTCCGGCACCGCACGGGCTCCGACGGCGACACCATCGGCTATTTCGTCGTCACCCCCCTCATCCGCAAGGACGGTCCGCCGCTCCTCGTCAACCGGGGCTGGATCAAGGCCGACCGCGATCTGACCGCCTTCCCCAGCGTCCCCGCGGCGCCCAAAGGCGAGGTCACCGTCAAGGGCAGGCTCATGCCGGACGAGACGACCGCGGCCAGCGGCATCAAGGACACCAAGGGCCTGCCCGACCGCCAGGTGATGCTGATCAACAGCAAGCAGCAGGCCAAGGCGCTCGGCCGCCCCCTGCTCGGCGGTTTCATCCAGCTCACGGCCACCGTCCCCAAGCCGCAGGGCAACCAGCCCGAACTGCTCCCCGAGCCCGACCACAGCGGCATCGGCCCGCACATGGCCTACGCGGTGCAGTGGTGGCTGTTCACCGGCGCCGTCCCGGTGGGCTGGATCATCCTGGTACGCCGCGAGGCGCAGGAGCGCCGGAGGGCGGCGACAACACCCCCATCGAGAGAGCCTGGCGAGCCCACCGAGCCCACCGAATCCGGCGAGCACAACGACACCGGGCACGCCGCCGATGGCGCGGGCGCCGGACGAGAAGGCGCCGGACAAGAGGGCGCCGCGAAGGCGTCCGGGGAGAGCCCGGCGCACGCTGCCGAAGGGCGCGCCGCGAAGGAGCCGGAGCCGGTCAGCGAGTAGGCCGGTACCGGTGCGTGCGCGCGCGCCCGCTGCCGTTCCCGGCCGGTACCGGGTCTGCACCCGCGCGCCGCACTGCGGCAGACTGCACCCATGGATCTTGGACTGACAGACCGCGCCTACGTCATCACCGGCGCCACCCGTGGCCTCGGTTTCGCCACCGCCTCCCAACTGCTGGCCGAGGGTGCGAAGGTGGTCATTTCGGGCCGTACCGAGAAGTCCGCCGAGGAGGCCGCCGCCCAGCTCGGCGTCGAGGCGTCGGGCGGCGAGGGCCGCGCGGTCGGCGTCGCCGCCGACAACGCCGATCCGCAGACCCCGGCCCGGCTCATCGAGGCGTCCCGCGAGCGGTTCGGCCGCTTCGACGGCCTCCTGATCAGCGTCGGCGGGCCGGCCGCGGGCGTCCCCGCCGACCAGCTGACGGACGAGCAGTGGCAGTCGGCCTTCGACAGTGTCTTCCTCGGCGCCGTACGGCTGGCACGCGCGGCGGCGGCCGAGTTGGAGGACGGCGGCGTGATCGGCTTCGTGCTCTCCGGCTCCGTACACGAGCCGATCCCCGGGCTGACCCTCTCCAACGGGCTGCGACCGGGCCTGGCCGGCTTCGCCAAGACGCTGGCGAACGAGCTGGGCCCGCGCGGCATCCGGGTGCTGGGCCTGATGCCCGGCCGGATCGGTACGGAACGGATGCAGTACCTCGACTCGCTCTCGGGCGACGGCGAGGCCGCACGCGAGCGCAACTCGCACAGCATCCCGCTGCGCCGCTACGGCACGCCCGAGGAGTTCGGCCGCACGGCGGCCTTCGTACTCTCGCCCGCCGCCTCGTACCTCACCGGCGTGATGCTCCCGGTGGACGGCGGCGCCCTGCACGGCTTCTGAGCGCCCGGCGGAAAGAGGTCCGCCCGGGCAGGTCGGCGCCGGGCGTCAGGCTGCGGTCTCAGCTGACCCGTTCGGCACGGTGCCGGGCCGAACGCATCCTGACCTCGGCGGGCAGCGCGTCGAGTCCGGCCGAGACCACGGCGTGTTCGATCGCCTCCGCGCGCAGCCGGTGTGCCTCGGGGCCCGGCTGCGCGTGGGCCGCCAGCAGCAGTCCGATACGGGCCCGCGGCCGGGTGCGCCGGCCGGTCAGGGTGACCCTGGCCCGGTCCACCCCGGGCAGCGCCTCGGCCTCCGCCGCGATGACGTCCTCCATGGCGCGGCCCCGCAGCTGCGCTCCCCCGCCGTCGCCGCTGTCGATCAGCACCTCGCGGAGTCTGCGCCGCCGCAGTTGCGCCAGCAGCCACCACAGCGTGAGCACGAGCAGCACCGCGAGCACGGCGATGACGACCGGCCACCACCAGCCCTGGTCCTGCCACTTGGTGCGGTTGTGGTCGCTCAGGAGCACGTCGGCACCGTGGGTCCACGGCCATCCGGACGGCATGGAGAAGCCCCAGCTGCGGGGCAGGCCCAGCCCTCCGCACAGCACGGCCAGGCCCAGCGCCAGCAGTACGAGCCCGATCAGCGCGGTCACCACCCGGTTCACGATCCGCAGCATCGCTCTCGCCTCACCGTTTCGCCGGTCGTCTCACATGGACGGAAAGGCCCGGCCGCCGGGCCAGGCCAAGCTGTTCGATGCCCTCTTCCAGCGCGGCGTCGAGGTCGGAGCGCACCTCGTCCAGGTCCCGGAAGTGCGCTTGGGCGTGCGCCTTGACCTTGTGCCGCTTGACCTTGACGCGTACGGACCGCACACCCGGGACCTCCATGGCCCGGTCCCGCAGCACCAGCGCGGCGGCCGACCGCTCCAGCCCCGCGCGCACCTGCGGCACATCGGGCCGCATCGTCAGCACGGAGCGCTCACCCGGAGTGAGCGCCAGCACGAGCAGCCACAGCCCGAGGAGGGCGGCGACGGCGGCGCCCGCGAGCACGGCGGTGTCATCCACACGGGTGCCGGCCAGTTCGTCGGAGAGGGTACGGCGCCAGGCCATGCCGGGCTGTCCGGCCCGCACGGAGACCACGTCGTAGAGCAGTACGGCGAGGCCGGCGAGCAGCACCACCGCGGCCAAGGACGCGGGCGCACGGCGCACCGACCAGAACCTGCCCGCCCCGCCCCGACGGCCCTCCCCGGCGGACGACGAGGGCGACGTGTGCTCCGGCCCCGGCCCACCAGGCGGCGCCTTCGCCAAGGTCGTACCGGAAGCGGAACCGGTATCGGAAGCGGAAGCGGAGCCAGCACCGGCACCCGCACCGGCCCCGGCCCCGGCCCCGGCCCCCGCAGGATTTCCGCGCCCGGCCGGATCCTCGTGTGGATCGCTCACGTCACCCTCCGCGGACCTTTGCCCTTGAGATGCACCGAGTGCAGCCGCTCGATTTCGAGGGCGACGTCGGGCACCTCCATGCCGGCCAGTTCGCGAACCCGGAACGCGACGCGGCGGCGTACGGCACCGCACTGCGCACCGATGTCCGAGGGGTAGCCCAGCTCCAGCGCGACCCGTACCCGCGCCGACTGTTCGCGCACCGTGACCGTCGCCCGGGGCGCGGGGCGGGTGCCGTCCGGCAGCGCGCTGCCGCGCCCACCGCCGCTCCCCCCGTCCGCTTCCCCCGCGCCCTCGGGGCAGGTAGCCTCCCGGGGCCCGCCGGTCCCCTCCGGGCTGTCGCCGCGCAGGGCCTCGCGTGCCGCCTGGACCGCGATCTTGGCGACCACGCGGTCGGCGATACTCGTCGATCCGCGCGCGCCCGCCGGAACCTCCTCTTCGGTCACCGGATCACCTGCGGCGTTCGTCGTTCCGGCCACGGAAGAAGTCCCCGGGCTCCAGATCCCCGTCCAGGAACCTCCCCGCGATGAAGCCGACGGCGCCGAGCGCCGCGACCAGCAAGAAGGCGCCGAAGCCGCCGAAATACCCGGCGAAGCCGAGCGCCATACCGGCGATCAAGCCGATCAGGGCCATGCTCATCGTGCGCTCCTTCGCTCGGCACCGCGCCGGCCCGCGCGGCGCGCGTTCACCCCGCCGGAATCAGCGGTCTCCACCGCCCTGACCTGACCCGCTGCGCTTACTGCGCCTGCCGCCACTTGCCGCATCTGCTCTGCCGCACTTGCCGCGCCTACTGCAACCGCGGCCGGTCCTGGTCCTCGTCCTCATCGTCCTCCTCGTCGGGCAGCTTGACGTCGCTCACCGCGATATTGACCTCGACCACTTCGAGGCCCGTCATCCGCTCGACCGCGGAGATCACGTTCTCCCGCACGGTGCGGGCCACATCGGCGATGGAGACGCCGTACTCGATGACGATCTCCAGGTCCAGCGCCGTCTGCACCTCGCCGACCTCGGCCTTGACCCCTCTGGCGACGGCCTTTCCCCCGCCGGGGACACGATCGCGCACGGCGCCGAAGGTGCGCGCCATGCCGCCGCCCATCGCGTGCACCCCGACCACGTCGCGTGCCGCGAGGCCGGCGATCTTCTCCACCACACCGTCGGCGATGGTGGTGCGGCCACGGGAGGCGGGCGCCCCTCCCCCACGGCGCTGGGACTCGGGCTTGCCGGCTGCGTCCGTGTCCTGCCCAGTGCCTTCGGAGCGGTTGGACGTGCTGGTCTCGGACATCTCCCGCACCCCTTTCGGAGGTTCGGAGCGGCCTGCCGCTCCCGTTGCCCACATTAAGCGCGCCCGAGCGGACCGGCCCCGCGTATGCCGACCGAACGAGTGACTGACGGGCGGGCCACCCGTGCGGTGCGGAAGGCTGGAGGTCAGGCAGAGACGGTTTCCGCGGCGCGGAGGAAGTGGGGCCCATGACAGCGGAGACGGCGGGCGCGGCGGAATCGGCCGGGCCGACAGGCACGACGGCCGCGGCACGGGCGACAACCCGGCTGGCTCGGGCGGTACGCCACCAACTCGGCCTGGGACGGCTGCTGCCGCTGGGCGAGGCCGAGGACGGCGCGTGGGTGACCGAGGCGGCAGCCGCCACGGCGCTCGGCGGAGCGGCTGCCCGCGCGGTGCCCGGCGTACGGCTGAGCGGGGTACGTCTCGACCTCAGCGACGCGGAGACGGCCGGTCCCGCGGCGGTTCCTCCGCCGCCCAGCGCGCTTCCCCCGGGGCCGCTCACCCTCACCGCCGACCTGGCCGTCCCCGCTGACCGGCCGGTGCCGGCGGTCGCCGACGACCTGCGGCACGCGCTGCTGGCGGCGGCGGAACGCGAGTGGGGCCTCCCGCTGAGGACGGTGGACCTGCGGGTGACGGAGCTGCTGGACGAGCCGTACCCGCCTGCCGCTGCGGCATCCGGTGCGAACGGGCATGACACTTCATCCGGTGCGCGGGCCGCCGCTGCTCCATCCGGTGCGCCGCGGGCGTTCGTCGGGTCCGGGGGCCTCGCGGAGGAGGTGGCAGCGGCGGTGCTCGCGGTGGACGGTGTGGACCGGCTGACTCCGGTACTCGGTCCGCCCCTCGCCCTCTCCTCGGGCGGGCCGCGCCCTCGCGCCGTGACCGTCACCCCGGCGGACTCCGGCGGCGCGGCGGAAACGGAAGCCGGAACGGAGGCGGAGGCGGACGCGGCCCCCGGCCGGAACGCGCAGGAGGCGGGCTCCGGTCATGGCGGCAGGCATGTACTGATCCAGTTCGCGCTCGCTCCCGGCCACCGCGCGATCGGGGTGGCGCGGGCCGTGCGAACGGCGGCGCACCTGGCTCTGGCCCAGGGTGGCGACGGTCCGGCAACCGTAGCCGTACTGATCACCGGGGTCGGCCCCGCCTGACAGCACAAGACGGAGAGCGGCGGCGCGGCGCGCGGCGGCTGAACCGGCTCAGTCGCCGAGGCCCGCCAGGTCGCGCAGCCGCCGGGCCTGCGCCGCGCGCTCGGCGGCGCGCTGCTCGTCGTAGGTACGTGCCCCGGCGCCCGCCAGCAGCGCCTTGGTCTCCACGGCGGCGTCGCGCGGCGCCGCGAGGAGCGCCGCTGTCAGGTCGGCGACGGCGCCCGCCAGTTCCTCGGGGGCGACGACGAGGTTGGCGAGGCCGAGCCGGTCGGCCTCCGCGGCGTGCACGAAGCGGCCGGTGGCGCATATCTCCAGCGCACGGGCGTATCCGACGAGGCTCACGAGGGGGTGGGTGCCGCCCAGGTCGGGGACGATCCCGAGGCTGGTCTCGCGCATGGCGAACTGCGCGTCCTCCGCGCACACCCGCAGGTCGCAGGCGAGTGCCAGCTGGAATCCGGCGCCGATGGCGTGCCCCTGCACGGCGGCGACGCTGATCAGGTCGGGGCGCCGCCACCAGGTGAAGGCCCGCTGGTACTCGGCGATGGCGGCGTCCAGTTCCTCGTCGGAGCCGTGCGCGAGGTCCAGGAAGGACCGCTCGCCCTCGAAACCCTCGGGCTCGAACGCCTGCCGGTCCAGCCCGGCGGAGAACGACTTGCCCTCGCCACGCAGCACGACAACCCTGATCCCGCCTGTCAGCACCCGGCCCGCCTCGGCCAGCGCCCGCCACATCGCGGGCGTCTGCGCGTTGCGCTTGGCCGGGTTGGCGAGCGTGACCGTGGCCGTCTCGCCATCGACGGAGACGTGGACGCCGTCCTTGTCGAGCAGGGTCATCGAACTTCCTCCGGTGGCTACTCCGCAGTTTTGTTAACTGAAGAGTAACCACCGGCGAGTACGCTCGGAACCCTCCGCCCCGCTCAGGAGGAGGAGGCTGCCTTCTTGCCCCGTGTCGCTCCGCCGCGACCACGGAGGGTCACGCCGGACTCACTGAGCATCCGGTGGACGAACCCGTAGGAGCGGCCCGTCTCTTCAGCCAGGGCCCTGATGCTCGCTCCGGAGTCGTACTTTTTCTTGAGATCTGCCGCGAGCTTTTCGCGCGCGGCGCCGGTCACCCGGCTGCCCTTCTTCAGAGTCTCGGCCACCCGTGCCTCCTCATGGGAAGTGCGCTCTGTGACTCTCATGATCACCCCTCCTCCCACATCTGGCCACCCATTCGGCAAGGTCTTCACGGAGAGAGTGCACGTGCATACGCGCTCGTCATGGACGGGGAGGAGACCGCTTTGCCGGGCCCCGGCACGGCTGTCCCGCCCCCGGCGCGCACCACCCTCCGGGAAGGCCCAGGTCAGGGCCACGCCTGGTCCGGGCGCCGGAAGAGGGGAGGCGCATGCCACAAAAGGGCACACCCGGCGCCGGGCCGCGCCGGGGTACGAGCCGCACTCACTCAGATGAAGGATCAACCGTCGGCCGAATGATCCATAAGGGGTGGATCAAGCAAGAGCGACGAGGTCGGCATAGCCCTGACCCCACAGATCCTCGACGCCGTCGGGCAGCAGGATGATGCGCTCGGGCTCCAGGGCCTCGACCGCGCCCTCGTCGTGGGTGACAAGGACGACTGCGCCGGTGAAGGTGTGCAGCGCGCCGAGGATCTCCTCGCGGCTGGCCGGGTCGAGGTTGTTGGTGGGCTCGTCCAGCAGCAGGACGTTCGCCGAGGAGACGACGAGCGTGGCCAGGGCCAGCCGGGTCTTCTCGCCGCCGGAGAGCACCTTGGCCGGCTTGTCCACGTCGTCGCCCGAGAACAGGAAGGAGCCGAGTGTCTTGCGGAGGGCGACCAGGTCCATGTCGGGCGCGGAGGAGCGCATGTTCTCCAGGACGGTGCGCTCCGGATCCAGCGTCTCGTGCTCCTGTGCGTAATAGCCCAGCTTCAGCCCGTGGCCGGGTACGACCTTGCCCGTATCCGGTTCCTCGACACCGGCCAGCATCCGCAGCAGCGTCGTCTTCCCGGCGCCGTTGAGACCGAGGATGACGACGCGGGAGCCCTTGTCGATGGCCAGATCGACCCCGGTGAAGATCTCCAGGGAGCCGTAGGACTTCGACAGGTCCTCCGCCATCAGGGGGGTCCTGCCGCAGGGCGCGGGATCGGGGAAGCGCAGCTTGGCGACCTTGTCGGACTGGCGCTCGCCCTCCAGCCCGGACAGCAGCCGCTCCGCTCTGCGGGCCATGTTCTTGGCGGCGACGGCCTTGGTGGCCTTGGCCCGCATCTTGTCGGCCTGGGAGTTGAGCGCGGCGGCCTTCTTCTCGGCGTTGGCCCGCTCGCGCCTGCGGCGCTTCTCGTCGTCCTCGCGCTGGGTGAGGTACTGCTTCCAGCCCATGTTGTAGATGTCGATGGCGGAGCGGTTGGCGTCCAGGTAGAAGACCTTGTTGACCGCCGACTCCATCAGATCGACGTCGTGGGAGATCACGATCAGGCCGCCGCGGTAGGTCTTGAGGAAGTCGCGGAGCCAGGCGATCGAGTCGGCATCGAGGTGGTTGGTCGGCTCGTCGAGCAGGAGCGTGTCGGCGTCGGAGAAGAGGATGCGGGCCAGCTCGACGCGGCGGCGCTGGCCGCCGGAGAGGGTGTGCAGCGGCTGGCCGAGTACGCGGTCGGGCAGGCCGAGGCTGGCGGCGATGGTCGCGGCCTCCGCCTCGGCGGCGTAGCCGCCCTTGGTGAGGAACTCGGTCTCCAGGCGCTCGTACTTCTTCATCGCCTTCTCGCGGGTGGCGCCCTGGCCGTTGGCGATGCGCTGCTCGTTCTCGTGCATCTTGCGGAGCACCACGTCCAGGCCGCGCGCGGACAGGATCCGGTCGCGGGCGAGGACGTCGAGGTCTCCGGTACGCGGGTCCTGCGGGAGGTAGCCGACCTCGCCCGACCGGGTGATGCTGCCCGCCGTGGGGGTGCCCTCCCCCGCGAGGCACTTGGTGAGGGTCGTCTTGCCGGCGCCGTTGCGGCCCACGAGCCCGACGCGGTCGCCCTTGGCGACCCGGAAGGTGGCGGACTCGATGAGGACGCGGGCTCCTACGCGCAGCTCAAGGCCGGTGGCGGTGATCACTGGAAGACTCCAAGGCGGGACGGCGGACGTACGTACGAAAGGTGCGGCGAAGAGGCGGAGAGCACCGCTGGACCTGCCGCGCGGAGTGCGGCGCGGCGACAGCGTGCAGAAGTACGCACGTCTAATGCACAAGGAGGTAAGGCATACGACCCAGTCTAACGGCGGGCCGCAACCCGATTTCCCGGCCTCTCCGGGGCCGCCCTCCCACCCGGCTCACTCGGCCGCGCGCCGGGGGGCGCCCCGGAGGAGGACGTCCACGCCCGCGGCGGGCCGGGAGTCCGGAGGGTTACTCGCCTCCGGTGTGCACCTGGAAGGCAGCCCGGCGTACGGCCTTGGCCAGCGCCGGGTCGGGGTGGGCGGCGGCGAGGGCGACCAGGACCTGCACCGTGCGGGGGTGGCCGATGGCGCGGATGTCCTCCAGCAGCCTGGGGACCGAGCCTTGTACGGCGGTGCCCAGGTGATCGACGAGGAGCTGTTCCTCGCCGTGGTCGGTGACGGCGGCTGCGGTGTCCACCCACAGCCAGGTGGCCTCCTCGCGGGTGAGCACTCCGGGTGCCCCGCCCGCCAGGTCCTCGGGGTCGGTGCCGGACTGCTCGGCGAGCCAGAGCAGCGCGTAGGGGCGCAGGGTCGGCTCGCCCGCCGACTCGGTGACCGCGTCCTCGGCCGGTGCGCCCACCACGCGCAGCGCCTCGAAGGCCAGGCCCCGGATGAGCGCGTCCTCGCCCCGTGCGGCCTCCAGCAGTTCGGTGACGGCCGGGCCTGTGGGGCGGGCCGCCAGCCAGGCGCGGTACTCGTCGCGGGCCGGCCCTGGCGTCATCCGGGCGCAGCCGCGCAGCATCTCCTCGGCAGAGCGTTCGATGTTGCCGGCCGGGCTCTGGGCGGCGACGCAGATCTGCTCCAGCTTCGTCCACACCGCCCAGTTGCCGAGCGGGGTGAGTACGGCCGAGCCCTGGCGTACGCCGGTCTCCTCGTCCGGGCAGCGGGTGAGGGCGCCCACGGCGGACAGCCCGTCCAGCGCCCAGTCGAGCAGCCCCGGCAGGGCCACTCCCACGTCCTGGCCGGCCTCGGGGTCGCGTTCGGCGCGCAGTTCGGCGATGCGCTGGGCGAGCAGGTCGTGCAGCAGCGCGAAGGTGACCGGGCCTCCGGACAGATGCATCACGGAGAGGAACTGCGGGGCCGCCTCGACGATTTCGGCGACCAGGCCCTGTCCATGCGGCAGCGGCGGCGGGTGGGCGAGCGACCAGGCGTCGAAGAGGGCGACCCAGCCGCGCAGTACGGCGCTGTCGTCGCGGTCCCAGGCCCGCAGCCGCCAGCCGGCGCGGGCTGTGCCGTCGCCGTGCAGTTCGATCAATCCGGCGAGCCGGGCGCGGTCCCAGTGGGTGCGCACCAGCGGCACGCTCATCCGCAGCGCCGCCGCGGCCCGTTCGGCCTCGGGGCCGGTCTGGGGCGGCAGGCCCGTACGGGCGGTCCAGCGGGCGACGCGGACGGCGTCGGCGAGGGAGGCGCGCGCGTGCCGGGCGAGCTGCTCGCGCGGGAGCACTCCGTCCGGGGGCGGGGGCGTGCTGCGCGAGCGCCGGGTGCTCACAGTGCGCCTGGCGGCGGCGACAGGCTGTCGGGGGACGAGGCGGAGCCGGTTGTCTCGCGGTGTACGGGACGACGTCACAGGAGCAGTCTTCACGGTGTGCTCGGGAAACCCAAACCTGGGGTGCCGTTTCCGGTCGTTCACGGGGCGTTCGCCCGGTGCGGTGCCCGGTGTACGGGGGTTTCGTCCCCGGCGCCTCGGCATCTCGGGGCCGCCGCGGGGCCCTTCGGCCGTGCTCGTCGCGGGGCCGCGGGGCGGGGGTGGCACGCCTGTGAAGGCGCGTGCCACCCGTTCACAGCTGTGATCCGGCAGGGACGTGAGGACCCTGCGGCGGGACCTGGGGCAAGGTCACATGAGGGGGGTGATGAACCGGCGGACCTTTTCCTCGTAGTCGTCGGGGTCGGCGTTCCACATGGCGGCGTGCGGGGCTTTGGTGACCCGGTGGAGGGTGATCAGATCCTCCCGGCTGTCGGCCAGCACGCGGGAGCTGTCCCAGGGGGCGATCGTGTCGTCGGGGCCGTGCAGAAGCAAAGTCGGCACATGCAGCCGGGCCGGGTCGGCGATGGCGGCGAGCTGCCCCTCGGGCAGGCCCGTGCGTCCCTGGACGGCGCGGATGACCAACGGCATCAGTGCGCGGGGGGTGCCGCGCGTTCCGGCGAGGGCGCGCAGGGTGCGCTGCCAGTCGAGGACGGGCGAGTCGAGCACGAGGCCCGAAACGCGCTCGCGCAGCGAGGAGTTGAGGGCCGCGTGCAGGGCCATCGTGGCACCGCTGGACCAGCCGTGCAGGATGACGCGGCGGGCGCCGTACCGCACCGCGTACCGGATGGCGGCGTCCAGATCGCGCCACTCGGTGTCCCCGAGGTGACTGATGCCGTCCAGCGGCTCCGGGGCCCCCGGGTCGCCCCGGTAGGCGAGGTTGAGCACGGGCAGGCGCTGACGGCGGTAGAAGGGGAGCATCACCATGGGGTGCTCGCGGGTGGCGCCGAGGCCGTGTGCCGTGATGACCCAGGTGCTCCGGTCGCCGGGCAGGAACCAGGCGGGCAGCGTGCCGAGTTCGCCGGGGATCTCGACCTCGGTGTACTCCAGCCCGAGGGCCTCGCCCGGGTCGCCGATGTACACCTGCGGGGTGAGGCGGACGGTACTGCCGGTCGTCAGCTGGCCGCGGCTGATGCTGTCCAGCTCGCGGACGACGACGTGGACATGCGCCTGCTCGGCCTCGCTGTCCAGCACCCGCCCGACGACGGCGTGGGTGCCCCGGCCGGTGAGCCCGTAGACGCCGGGCAGGTGGGCGGCCAGGGAGCGGGTGACGGCGATCTTGCCGTCGCCGTGGGAGTGCACCGTCAGCCGCGTGCCCTCGAAGCCGACGGGGGGCGGCCCCGTGCCGTCGGCTCTGCGGCGCGGAGGCCGCAGCGCGGCGTCGGCGGCGTACCGTCCGGCCGCCAGGGCGGCCGTACCGGCACCGAGCACGGAGGTGGCGGCCACAGCCGCCGTTCGCAGACCCATCTCCTCCAGTGTCGATGCGATCGGATCCCCTGGCCAGCGGGAGATCCCCGCCGGGTGACGAACGCCACGCCGGAGTGCCGGTGCCGTACCCCGGACCGGGCCGGGCCGGGGTACGGCGCGTGGGCAGTCGGTCGGGCGCCGGGTATGCGCCTGTGCGCCAGCTGGTGGCGCTGGGTGACGGGCCGAGAGGCGGCGGAGCAGGGGGTGCGGGCCGGCACGGGATTCGCGGGCGGCTCAGGTTCGCACTTCGGTAGCAACGGTGCGATAAACCCCAGCACGAGGAGTGACGAGGCCCCCGGGGTTCGCCGAACCCTCCGGCACCGAAGCGCCGCTGACGGGCGGTCAGCCGTGTCCTCGGGTGGCGCGAGGCGTTCTGCATATGCCCTACCTCCACCAGAGCCGCCGCATTACGGAGCTTTAGTGCCGTAACAGCGGGAATAGGCCGGATAGCCCGCCTTCAGAGCTTCAGCCGGAGAGGGGCAGTCCATCACACTCACCGCACCCAGCATCACCGGCAGGGGATTTGTCATGTACTGCACCATCGAGAGACGTCCTGACCCGTACCGCCGGCCGCCGCCGCACCGGCTGCGCGCGCTGACGCTCACCGCCGCCGCGCTCACCCTCACCGGGACCGCGCTCGCCGAGGCACCCGGAGCCGCCGAGGCCACCGGCAAGCCCAGAGGACACGACGTCTCCTCTTACCAGGGCGCCGTGGACTGGCGGAGCGCCCACGCGAAAGGGGCACGCTTCGTCTACGTCAAGGCCACCGAGGGCACCGGCTACCGCAATCCGCGCTTCAGGCAGCAGTACGACGGCGCCGAGTCCGCCGGCATCCTGCGCGGCGCCTACCATTTCGCCCGCCCCGCCACCTCGTCAGGCGAGAAGCAGGCCGCCTACTTCGTACGCCGCGGCGGCGACTGGGAGGCCGACGGCGAGACACTGCCGCCCGCCGTCGACCTGGAGGCCGCGTAGGGCAAGACCCGTCAGGGGCTCGGCCCCGCTCGGATGCGGGCCTGGATCCGCTCCTTCAGCCAGGAGTTGGTACGGCTGACGGGGCGTTACCCCGCCCTGTACACCTCGACCCGCTGGTGGCGGATCTGCACCGGCAACAGTCCGGAGTTCGCCGCGAAACACCCGCTGTGGCTGGCCGACTGGAGCAACAGGGCCGGACCCCTGCCCGGCGGATGGCGCACGCGCACCATCTGGCAGTACGCGGGGAAGGGCCGGCTGCCCGGCGACCAGGACCTCTTCAACGGCACGATGTCCCAGCTCAGAAAGTACGCCCGGGGCTGAGACACTGGCTCCTCGGCCGGGTTCGGAAGGAGAGCTTCCGGGCGCTCACAACAGGCATCGGGGGGTGACACCTCGAAGCCCGCCCCAGTTCACCTTCCGTTCATCCACCGTCTTTACGTTCACGACGTCACTGCCCTCCGAACTGATTGTGCCTGGTGAATGGAACACATCACGCTTCTCATCGGGATCGTGATCGTCACGGCCTTGGTGTTCGACTTCACGAACGGCTTCCACGACACGGCCAACGCCATGGCCACCACCATCTCCACGGGGGCACTGGCCCCGAGGATCGCGGTGGCGATGTCGGCGGTCCTCAACCTCGTCGGCGCTTTCCTGTCCGTCGAGGTGGCCAAGACAATTTCCTCGGGAATCATCGATGAAGGCTCCGGGATCCGGCCCGAAGTGATCTTCGCCGGGCTGGTCGGCGCGATCATCTGGAACCTGCTGACCTGGCTGGCCGGCCTCCCCTCCAGTTCCTCGCACGCGCTGATGGGCGGCCTGATCGGCGCGACGGTCGCCTCGGTCGGCATGGGGGCCGTGAACGGCGATGTCGTCGTCATGAAGGTGCTCATCCCGGCACTCGCCGCACCGCTCGTCGCGGGAATCGCCTCCCTGTGCGCCACCCGGCTGACCTACCGCGTCGCCCGGAACGCCGACGAGGGGCAGACCGCCAAGGGATACCGCGCGGGGCAGATCACCTCCGCCGCGCTCGTCTCCCTGGCGCACGGCACCAACGACGCGCAGAAGACCATGGGCGTCATCACCCTGGCCCTGGTCACCGGCGGCGCCCTGGCCCCCGGCTCCGACCCGCCCGTGTGGGTCATCTGCTCGGCGGGCCTGGCCATCGCGGCGGGCACCTACCTCGGCGGCTGGCGCATCATCCGGACCATGGGCAAGGGCATCACCGACATCACGCCGCCGCAGGGCTTCGCCGCGCAGACCAGCGCGGCGGCCACCATCCTGGCCTCCTCGCACATCGGCTTCTCCCTCTCCACCACACACGTGTGCTCGGGTGCCGTCATGGGCTCGGGGCTCGGCCGCAAGGGCGGCGTGGTGCGGTGGTCCACGGCGGGCCGGATGGTCGTCGGCTGGGCGCTGACGCTGCCGGCCGCCGCGCTGGTCGCGGCGGGCGCCGCCGCCCTGGCCGACCAGGGCGACTGGGGCGTGGCGGTGGTCGCCGTGCTGACGCTCGCGATCTGCGGCGCCATCTGGGCCCGTTCGCGCCGCGAGCCGGTCGATCACACCAACGTCAACGACGTGAGCGACGTCAACGAGGCCGGCGTGAGCGGCGGCGTCGGCGGAATCGGTGCGGCCACTCCGGCGACCGCCTCGGCGCCGCCCGTGGCCGAGCCCGAACCCGTCGGGGTGGTCACCACCGCCGTGCAGGCGGTGGCGCCGCCTCCGCCGCCCGCCGGAGTGGGCGCGCCCGCGGGGGCCGAGGAGCGCGCGCAGCCGGAGGCCGCACGGTCCGGCAGCCGCCCCGCCTCCGCGACGAGCCTCTCCTAGGGGGTCTGGCACATGCCCGCGGCGTCGCGGCGCCTGGCACGCGCCCTCGCGGCGTTGCCGAACCGCCCGAGTAGCTCCGCCACAAGGACACTCCGGCGCCTTGCGATCGCACGCACCGGACGCCGCTCCTTCTCCCGCGCTCATCTGACAGACACCCCCCGGTCAGGAAGGAAGACCGCATGAGCATCGACTGGGCCGCACTCGGCCAAGTCTTCGGAGTCAGTCTGATCGCCACCGTCGGACTCGTCGGCGTCTTCACGCTCGGCATCGTCGGACACGCCACCCGTGGCGCCGCGGGAGGCGGCCCCACCGCCTTGGCCCGTACCGGCGCGTACGCCTGCTACGCGCTGTGCCTGGCGGCGGTCGCCTTCGGGATCTACATCATCGCGGCGTAGCCGCCGCGTCGCCGCACGGAACGAGGAGTCCGGCCCGGCCGCCCCCACTGGCGGCCCGGCCGGACTGCTGTACTGCCCGCCCCGTACGAAGCGGCGGGTGCTCAGTCCTGCTTGCGGCCGGGGAGGTTCTCGTAGACCTCGCTGAGCTTCTGCCGGACCCCCCGGGTGGCGATGCCGGTCCGCTCCGGGTCGCGGATCCCGGCCTTGACGGCCTTCTTCGCCTGCTCCTTCATGATGTGCGGGGGAATCGGCGCGATCTCGTTGTCCACGACGAACTCCAGGACGACCGGCCGGTCGCTCGCCAGGGCCTCCTGCCAGGCGCCGGTGACCTTGCCCGGCTCCTCGCACCGGATGCCCTTGAGCCCGGCCAGTTCCGCGTACTGCGCGTACGGGAAGTCGGGGATGGTCTGGGAGCCCGGATACTTCGGATCGCCGCCCATGGCGCGCTGTTCCCAGGTCACCTGGTTGAGGTCCTGGTTGTTGAGGACGCAGAAGATCAGCGGTGCGGAGCCGGCCATGCGCTCCGCGTACCGTTTGACGGTGATCATCTCGTTCATGCCGTTCATCTGGAACGCGCCGTCTCCGATGAAGGCGATCACCGGGCGGTCCGGGTAGGCGAAGCGCGCCGCGATCGCGTACGGCACCCCCGGGCCCATCGTGGCCAGCGTCCCGGACAGCGACGCCTGCATGCCGTCACGGAGCTTGATGTGGCGGGCCCACCAGTTGGTGGCGGAGCCGGAGTCGGCGGTGAGGATGGCGCCGTCCGGCAGGAGGGGCGAGACCTCGTGGGCCACGGCCTGCGGGTTGATCTTGCCGTCGAAGCTCTGCCCCGCCCGCTTCTCCATCACCGTGTTCCAGGTGCGGACGTTCTCCTCGATCTTCTCGCGCCAGGAGCGGTCCTCCTTGCGGCGCAGCAGCGGGAGCAGTTCCCGCAGGGTCTCCTTCGCGTCACCGACGAGGTGGGCGTCCATGGGGTAGCGGATACCGATCATGCGGCCGTCGATGTCGATCTCGACGCCCTTGCAGCTTCCTTCATCGGGCAGCCATTCGGCGTAGGGGAAGCTGGTGCCGATCATGAACAGGGTGTCGCAGTTCTGCATCATCTCGTCACTCGCCTTGGACCCCAGCAGGCCGATGGGGCCGGTGACGAAGGGCAGGTCGTCGGAGACGACCTGCCGGCCCAGCAGCGCCTTGGCCACGCCGGCACCGAGGAGTTCGGCCGTCTCGACCACCTCGGCCTCGGCGCCCGCCGCCCCCTGACCGACGAGCATGGCGACCTTGCCGCCCTCGTTGAGGACGTCCGCCGCCTTGCGCAGCTCCTCCTTGTCGGGCAGCATCCGCGGCCGGCTCCAGCCCACGCTGGAGAAGACCGAGCCGTGGGTCTTGGGCGGTGAGGGCTGCGCCTCGGCTTCCTGGATGTCCTCGGGCAGGATGATGGTGGCCACACCGCGCGTGGTCAGCGCGGTCTTGAAGGCCCGGTCGATCACATGCCGGACCTGACCGGGATCCATGCAGATCTGGCAGTACTCGGACACGTCCGCGAAGAGCTGTTCCAGGGCGATCTCCTGCTGGTAGTGGGTGCCCTGCGCCAGCCGCTTCTGCTGGCCGACCACGGCCACCACCGGCTGATGGTCCAGCTTCGCGTCGTAGAGCCCGTTGAGCAGGTGGACGGCGCCCGGCCCCGAGGTCGCCGTACAGCAGCCGACCTCGCCGGTGAACTTGGCGTGCCCGCACGCCATGAACGCGGCCATCTCCTCGTGCCGGGTCTGGATGAACTCCGGATCACCCTTGGCACGGTCGAAGGCCCCGAGCATGCCGTTGATTCCGTCACCGGGAAAGCCGAAGACGCGATGAACGCCCCATTCGCGGAGCCGTGCGAGAACGTAGTCGGCTACCTGCTGTGCCATGGCTCTGCCCCATCCACACGATCGACTGAGGGTCTCGCCCCGGGTCCCACGGGACACGCCCGCGCAAACCGGCGGCTGCCGTCGCGTCCGCAGGCTGTTTCGGCCGGCCCTGGAGAGGTACTGATGTGCGGTGCACGCGGTGTGTCCGGCCCGAGGCGGGAGGAACCACCGGGCTGCCGGTGAACAAGCGGAGACTGCCTTGGACGAGCTGATGGGCGAGGACGCGGTGACGTCCCGGAGCGGGCCGGACGCCAAGGGCGGGGTGGCGATCGAGGGGCTGGACGTGCACGCCTTCCGGCTGCCCACCGACGGGCCCGACGGATGGGAGGAGGACGGCACGCTGCGCTGGGACGCGACGACCGTGATCGTGGTCGAGGCGCACGCCGGGGGCCGCACCGGCATCGGCTACACCTACGGGGACGTGGCGGTCGCCGCCTTCGTGGAATCCCAGCTCGCCGCCGTCCTGCCAGGCGGCGACGCCCTCGCGCCCGGCGCCGCCTGGCACCGGATGTCCGCCGCCGTGCGCAACGCGGGCCGCTCGGGGGTGGGCGCCATGGCCGTCTCCGCCGTGGATGTGGCCCTGTGGGATCTGAAGGCCCGGCTGCTGGAGCTGCCCCTCTTCCGGGTCCTGCCCGCCTTCCATGACCGGGTGCCGGTCTACGGCAGCGGCGGGTTCACCAACTACCCCACCGGCCGCCTCGCCGAGCAGCTCGCCGGCTGGGTCGAGCAGGGCATCCCGCGGGTGAAGCTCAAGACCTCGCGACGCCCCGAAGAGGACCCGCGGCGGCTGACCGCCGTGCGGGAGGCGATCGGCGCCGACACGGAGCTGTTCGCCGACGCGAACGGCGCGCTCGGCCGCAAAGAGGCCCTGTACTGGGCGCGGCGGCTGGCCGGGGACTGGGACGTGCGGTGGTTCGGCTGTGTGCTGCGGGCTCACCTGGATCTCCACCGGCCAGCTCGATGTCGCCAAGCGCGCGCTGCGCCGCACCGTCCGGGCCCTCCGGCCGTGGCTGGAGGCGGGCACCCCCATCGTCGGCCTGGAGCCCTCGTGCACGGCCGTCTTCCGCGCCGACGCGCCCGAACTGCTCCCCCACGACCAGGACATCAAGCGCCTCGCCGGGCAGTTCCACACCTTCGCCGAACTCCTGCTGCACCGCGCCCCCGACTGGCAGCCGCCGGCGGTGGAGCGGGCCGCCACCGTGCAGACGCACTGCCACCAGCACGCGGTGATGAAGACGGACGCCGACCGGGAACTGATGCGGCGGGCCGGGATCGACGCCGAAGTGCTGGATGAGGGCTGCTGCGGAATGGCGGGCAACTTCGGCTTCGAGAAGGACCACTACGAGCTGTCCATGACCGTGGCGGAACAGGGTGTGCTGCCGGCCGTCCGGGAGACCGCCGACGAAGCCCTGGTCATCGCGGACGGCTTCAGCTGCCGCACCCAGATCGAGCAGGGCGATACGGACCGCCGGGCCCTCCACCTGGCCGAGGCCCTCGCCCGGGGGCTGGACGGCCCGGCGCACGGCGACTCGGGCGGCACAGACGGCACGGCCACCCGGCACACCCCGTCCGCCCGAGCGCTCGTCACCGGAGCGGCCGGGGTGGCGACCGCCGTCGCGGCCCTGGGCGCGGCGTACGCCGCCGTGCGGTACGGAGCGCGCCGACGGCGGAGGTGAGCGGGCACACCGGCGCCGTAGCGGCGGCGGACTGACGCGCGGCGGTGGCAGGCCGGGGGCGGACTGACGCGCGCGGTGGCGTGTGCCGCCGCGCGCGGGACCCGTGGTGTGTCCGCTCACACAATCTCCCCGCAGGTCAAGGGCGAGTTGACGGGTTCACACGGGCATGGTGGACTTCCGGTGCCAAACGGCGGCATGGAGAGGAAGCCGGTGCGAATCCGGCGCGGTCCCGCCACTGTCACCGGGGAGCGCACCCAGAAAGCCACGGCCCGCTGGGGCTGGAAGGCGGGGCCCGCGCGGATCCGGGGAGCCAGGAGACTCTCGCCGCCGGTCGAGTCGAGCCAGGGCGCGGACCCTGAGTGAGGACACACACCATGCGTGGCTCAGCCGCCGTTCCCGTCTCTGCTCCCGTTCCCGTTCGTGCCGCGAGTGCGGCGCCGCGCTCCCCTGTCCGGGCGCGCTCGCGCGGCGGGCCACGCGCCGTCGCCGCCGGTCCCCTCCGAGGCGCCACGGCACGCTGACGATGCGGCCTTCCGATGCCCAGGTGTGGGGCGCTGCCCTCGGGTTCGCGGCCGACGCGCTGTTCGGCGACCCCCGGCGCGGTCATCCGGTGGCCGCCTTCGGCCGGGCGGCGGGTGCTGCCGAGCGGCTGATGTGGCGGGACAACCGTGCGGTGGGCGCGCTCTACACCGCGCTGTGCGCGGGCGGCGCCACGGCCCTCGGAGGCGTCCTGGCCGCAGCCGCCGGACGCGTCGGGAACGGCAGGGGCGGCGAGGGCAGCAAGAGCAGCGAGGACAGCGGGTATGCAGAGGGCGCCGGGGACACAGCGCCCAGGCCGCGCGGCGCGGCCCCCGTCGTGGTGACGGCTCTGGCGACCTGGACCGTGCTCGGCGGGAGCGGTCTCGCGCGCGCGGCGCGCGCCGTCGGCTCCGCGCTGGAGGCGGGCGATCTGGAGCTGGCCCGCGAGCTGTTGCCCGCGCTGTGCGGGCGCGATCCGCAGACGCTGGACGAGGCGGCGGTGGCGCGCGCCGTAGTCGAGTCGGTCGCGGAGAACACCTCGGACGCAGTGGTGGGCGCCCTCGTATGGGGTGCGCTTGCCGGGGTCCCGGGGCTGACGGGGTTCCGCGCGGTGAACACGCTGGACGCGATGGTCGGCCACCGCTCCTCGCGGCACCGCAGATTCGGCTGGGCGGCGGCCCGCCTGGACGATGTGGCCGGGCGACCCGGCGCGCGGCTGACCGCCGCCCTGGCCGCGCTCGCCGGTCCGGACCCGCGCGGCGCCGTACGGGCATGGCGGGCCGACGCGCACCGTCACCCCAGCCCCAACGCGGGCCCCGTGGAAGCCTCGTTCGCCGGGGCGCTGGGGCTGCGGCTGGGCGGGACGCTCTCCTACGGCGGCCGTACCGAACACCGTCCGGTGCTCAACTCCCCCGGGCGCGCCGTCCGCGCCGGGGACATCGACCGCGCGGTGCGCCTCTCCCGCCGGGTCGGACTGCTGGCGCTCGCGAGCACCGCGTTCGCCGGAGCCATGGCGCGCCGCGTACACGAGAGGTACGAGAGGCACCACAGGTACGAGAGGGGTGCGCGATGAGCGCCGGGGGCGGACGCGGCGAGAGCGGACATCCAGGGGACGGACGTACCGGCGACGCGCGTTCCGGAAGCGGACGTACCAGGGGTGGCCGTACCGGGGGTGGACGTACCGGGGGCGGCCTGCTGGTCGCCGGGACGACCTCGGACGCCGGGAAGAGCGTGGTGACGGCGGGCATCTGCCGCTGGCTGGCACGCCAGGGCATCCGTGTCGCCCCGTTCAAGGCGCAGAACATGTCCCTCAACTCCTTTGTCACGCGCGACGGCGCGGAGATCGGCCGCGCCCAGGCCATGCAGGCGGCGGCGGCCCGGGTCGAGCCCAGCGCGCTGATGAACCCCGTCCTGCTCAAGCCCGGCGGCGACCGCACCAGCCAGGTCGTCCTGATGGGCAAGGCCGTCGGCGAGATGTCGGCGGCGGGCTACTTCGGCGAGTACGGGCGCCGCGAGGACCTGCTGGCGCCGGTCGTCGAGGCCCTGGAGGAGCTGCGCCGGACGCACGACGCGGTGATCTGCGAGGGCGCGGGCAGCCCCGCCGAGATCAACCTGCGGCGCAGCGACATCGTCAACATGGGCCTCGCCCGCGCGGCCGGGCTGCCCGTGCTGGTCGTCGGCGACATCGACCGGGGCGGCGTCTTCGCCTCCCTGTTCGGGACGACGGCGCTGCTGGCGCAGGAGGACCAGGCGCTGCTGGCCGGCTACCTCGTCAACAAGTTCCGGGGCGACGTGCGGCTGCTGGAGCCCGGCCTGGAGATGCTGCGGAAGCTGACGGGACGCCCGTCCCTCGGCGTCCTGCCCTTCCAGCACGGGCTGGGCATCGACGAGGAGGACGGGCTGCGCCTGTCACTGCGCGCAGCCGTGCGCGAGGCGGCGAGCGCGCCGCCGCACGGTGCCGATGTGCTGCGGGTCGCGGTCCTTCCGGTGCCGCTGATGTCGAACTTCACGGACGTGGACGCGCTGGCCGCCGAGCCCGGCGTCGTGGTGCGCTTCAGCGACCGTCCCGAGGAACTGGCCGACGCCGACCTGGTGGTGGTGCCCGGTACGCGCGGCACCGTCAAGGCGCTGGGGTGGCTGCGTGAACGCGGCCTGGCCGGCGCACTGGCCCGGCGCGCCGCCGAGGGCCGCCCGGTGCTGGGCATATGCGGCGGCTACCAGCTGCTGGGCGAGCGCATCGAGGACGAGGTCGAATCGCGCGCCGGGACCGTCGAGGGGCTCGGCCTGCTGCCCGTCCGGGTCCGGTTCCACCGGGAGAAGACGCTGGCCCGCCCGCAGGGCACGGCGCTGGGCGAGCGGGCCGAGGGCTACGAGATCCACCACGGGGTGGCCGAGGTGAGCGGCGGCACGCCCTTCCTCGACGGCTGCCGGTCCGGTTCGGTCTGGGGTACGCACTGGCACGGCTCACTGGAGTCGGACGGCTTCCGGCGCGCCTTCCTGCGCCGTGTCGCGGCCGACGCGGGCCGCGCCTTCGTACCCGCGCCCGACACCGGTTTCGCCGCGCTGCGCGAGGAACAGCTCGACAGGCTTGGCGACTTGATCGAGGAGCACGCGGACACGGACGCGCTGCTGCGCCTCATCGAGAAGGGCGCCCCGGCGGGGCTGCCGTTCATCCCGCCGGGGGCGCCGTGAGAGCGCCGGGCGGGGCGGCGGCCGGAGCGACGCCGGCCGGTGGGACGCTGGCCGGAGCGACGCCGGCCGGTGGGACGCCGGCCGGTGCGGCCCCGGGGCACGAGGCCGCGCCGGTCCCCCCGGGGCCCACTCACCCCGCCGGCACCACCGGTCCGGCCTGCCCTGCCGATCCCACCAGACCGGCCGACCCCGTCCGCCCCGTCGGTCCTGCCGACCCCGCCAGACCCACGAACTCCCCAGGCGCCACGAACCCCCGCGTTCCGACCGCACCTCGACGACACCTCGACGAAAGGACAGCCGCGTGAGCACCCCCTACCCGTTCACCGCCATTGTGGGCATGCGGGACCTCCAGCTCGCCCTGCTCCTCAACGCGGTCTCCCCGCAGGTCGGCGGAGTCCTCGTGCGGGGCGAGAAAGGGACCGCGAAGTCCACGGCGGTGCGCGCGCTCGCGACACTGATGCCGCACGTCGATGTCGTGCCCGGCTGCCGCTTCTCCTGCGACCCCGCCGCTCCTGACCCCGGCTGCCCGGACGGACCGCACGAGGGCGCGGGCCCGGGTGAGGCGCGGCCCGCGCGGATGGTGGAACTGCCGGTCGGCGCATCGGAGGACCGGCTCGTAGGGGCGCTCGACATCGAACGGGCGCTGTCGGAGGGCGTGAAGGCGTTCGAGCCCGGCCTGCTCGCCGACGCGCACCGGGGCGTGCTCTACGTGGACGAGGTCAACCTGCTCCACGACCACCTGGTGGACCTGCTGCTGGACGCCGCCGCGATGGGCGCCTCGTATGTGGAGCGCGAGGGCGTCTCCGTCCGGCACGCGGCCCGCTTCCTGCTCGTCGGCACGATGAATCCCGAAGAGGGCGAGCTGCGTCCGCAGTTGCTCGACAGGTTCGGACTGACCGTCGAGGTGGCGGCCTCGCGCGAGACGGACGAGCGGGTGGAGGTCGTCCGCCGCCGGCTCGCCTACGACGACGATCCGGAGGGGTTCGCGGGGCTGTGGGCGGGCGATGAGCAGACGATGCGCGAACGGATCGCCACCGCGCGCGCCCTGCTGCCGAAGGTGCGGCTGGAGGACGCGGCGCTGCGGCAGATCGCGGCCACCTGCGCCGCGTTCGAGGTGGACGGCATGCGGGCCGACCTGGTGATGGCCCGTACGGCGACCGCGCTGGCGGCCTGGGCGGGGCGCACCGAGGTGGCGGCCGAGGATGTGCGCCAGGCGGCGCTGCTGGCGCTGCCGCACCGGCGGCGGCGGAACCCGTTCGACGCGCCGGGCCTGGACGAGGACAAGCTCGACCGGACGCTGGAGGAGAACAGCACACCGGACGAGGGCCCGGATGACGATCCGGAGCCGGACGGACCGGATGGTGGCCCGGAGCCGGACGGACCGGATGGTGGCCCGGAACCGGACGGACCGGATGGTGGCCCGGAACAAGGCGGACCGGATGACGGACCGGATGGTGGCCCCGATGGCGGTGGCCTCCCGGAGGGCCCCGCCGAACCGCCCGCCGGGGAACCCTCCCTGCCCGAGCAGACGTCGGCGGAACCGGCGCCCGCCGAACAGCCGGCATCCGAACAGCCCGGTGGGGAGCCGGAGTCCGCCGCCGGGGCACCCGCGCGGGAGCAGGCCGCCACCAGCGCGGGCGAGCCGTTCAAGGCGCGCACCCTCACCGTTCCCGGGCTGGGCGAGGGCGCGGCGGGTCGCAGGTCGCGGGCGCGTACCGCGCACGGCCGTACGACGGGCGCCCGGCGTCCGCGCGGCACGCTGACCAAGCTGCACCTCGCCGCGACCGTGCATGCGGCGGCCCCGCACCAGCGGGCGCGGGGCCGCACCGGCAGCGGACTGCTGCTGCGCGGGGACGATCTGCGCGAGGCCGTCCGGGAGGGCAGGGAGGGCAACCTCGTGCTGTTCGTCGTGGACGCCTCCGGCTCGATGGCGGCGCGGCAGCGGATGGGTGCCGTCAAGGGCGCGGTGCTCTCCCTCCTGCTGGACGCCTACCAGCGGCGCGACAAGGTCGGCATGGTCACCTTCCGGCGCGGCGAGGCGGCGGTCGCGCTGCCGCCGACCTCCTCTGTCGAGGCGGCGGCGGCCCGGCTGGAGTCGCTGCCGACCGGCGGGCGCACCCCGCTGGCCGCCGGGCTGCTGCGGGCTCGCGAGGTGCTGCGCGTCGAGCGGATGCGCGATCCGGCGCGCCGCCCGCTGCTGGTGACGGTCACCGACGGCCGGGCCACCGGCGGGCCCGAGCCCGTGGCGCGTTCCCGGCAGGCCGCACGGCTGCTGGCCGCCGAGGGCGTCGCCTCGGTGGTCGTGGACTGCGAGGCCGGGCACGTGCGGCTCGGCCTGGCGCGGGAGCTGGCCGGGGAGCTGGGCGGCACCGCCGTCACCCTGGCGGAGTTGCGCGCCGATACCGTCTCCGAACTCGTACGCCACACCACGGACTCACGGAGGGCCGCGTAATGCCGAAGGGACAGCCGAGCGTCGTACCCCAGGACGGCCTCACCACACGACAGCGCCGCAACCGGCCGCTGGTCGCCGTGCACACCGGCGTCGGCAAGGGCAAATCGACGGCCGCGTTCGGGCTGGCGCTGCGCGCCTGGAACCAGGGGTGGCCGATCGGGGTGTTCCAGTTCGTCAAGTCGGCGAAGTGGAAGGTCGGCGAGGAGCGCGCCTTGCGGGTGCTGGGCGACTCGGGCGAGGGCGGCACCGTGGCCTGGCACAAGATGGGCGAGGGCTGGTCGTGGATCCAGCGCGGCGCGCAGGACGAGATGGACAGCGAGGCGGCGGCCCGCGAGGGCTGGGAGCAGGTCAAGCGGGACCTGGCGGCGGAGACCTACCGGCTGCTGGTGCTGGACGAGTTCGCCTACCCGATGCACTGGGGCTGGGTCGATGTGGCGGAGGTCGTCTCCGTACTGAACGACCGGCCGGGGCAGCAGCATGTGGTCATCACCGGTCGCAACGCGCCGCAGGCGCTCATCGACGCGGCCGATCTGGTCACCGACATGTCCAAGGTCAAGCACCCCATGGACGCGGGCCAGAAGGGCCAGCGGGGAATCGAGTGGTGAGGCCCGCGTGATCCGTATGCCGCGCCTGGTCATCGCCGCGCCCTCCTCCGGGAGCGGCAAGACGACGGTGGCCACGGGCCTGATGGCCGCCTTCGCCGCCCGGGGCCTGGCCGTCTCCCCGCACAAGGTCGGCCCCGACTACATCGATCCGGGCTACCACACGCTCGCCACCGGGCGTCCCGGCCGCAACCTGGACGCGTACCTGTGCGGGCCCGAGCGGATCGCACCGCTGTTCGGGCACGGCGCCGCCGGTGCCGATCTGGCCGTCGTGGAGGGCGTGATGGGCCTCTACGACGGCGCGGCCGGGCAGGGCGAGACCGCGTCCACCGCGCATGTGGCCAAGCTGCTGCGGGCGCCGGTGGTGCTGGTCGTGGACGCCTCCTCGCAGTCGCGCTCGGTGGCAGCGCTGGTGCACGGCTTCGCCTCCTGGGATCCGGAGGTGCGGGTGGCGGGCGTGGTGCTGAACAAGGTGGGCTCCGACCGGCACGAGGAGTTGCTGCGGGAGGCGCTGGAGGGCTCCGGCGTGCCGGTGCTGGGCGCGTTGCGCCGTACGAAGGTGGTGCGCGCCCCCTCCCGGCACCTGGGGCTGGTGCCGGTCGCCGAACGGCGGGCCGAGGCCGTCGAGTCGGTGTCCGCGCTCGCCGAACGGGTGCGCGCGGGCTGCGACCTGGACGCGCTGCTGGCCCTGGCCCGCGAGGCGCCGCCGCTCGGCGATACGGCGTGGGATCCAGTAGCCGAGACGTCCGAGGCGGGCGGGCTGTCGGCCGGGACTGCCGCTGCCGGCCCCGCCACGTCCGCAAGTGCCGGGGCCGGAAGCGCCACGCCTGGAAGCGCCGGGGCCGGGGAACTGGCGTACGGGAGAGGCGTCCCAGCGACCCCGCCGCCGCGCGCCGGCGGCCCCGCGCCGCGCATCGCGCTGGCGAGCGGGCCCGCTTTCACCTTCTCGTACGCCGAGCACGCCGAACTGCTGCGCGCGGCAGGCGCCGAGGTCGTCGGCTTCGACCCGCTGCACGACGAGGCGCTGCCGCGCGGCACCTCGGGCCTGGTCATCGGCGGGGGCTTCCCCGAGGTGTACGCGCCGGAGCTGTCGGCGAACGAGCCGCTGCGCAAGGAGATCGGCGCTTTCACCGGCCCGGTGGCAGCCGAGTGCGCCGGATTGCTGTATCTGGCACGGGAGTTGGACGGAGCGCCCATGTGCGGAGTGCTGGCGGCCTCGGGACGGATGACGGAGCGGCTGACGCTGGGCTACCGGGAGGCGGTGGCCGTCGCCGACAGTGTCCTGGCGTCCGCCGGCACGCGCGTCCGGGGACACGAGTTCCACCGCACGGCCTTGGAACCGGGCACCGGCGAGGTGCCCGCCTGGGGGCTGGTGCGCCCCGAGCGGCGCGTCGAGGGGTACGTCCAAGGTCAGGTGCACGCCTCATACCTGCACGTCCACTGGGCCGCCGCGCCCCAGCTGGCACGGCGCTTCGCGGCGAGCGCGGCGAGCGCCGCGTGAACGCGCCCGGGGAGGCGCGTGGAGACGCGCGCGGGAGCGCGGGCCGCCGAGTCGCCGTCGGCGTGGGCGCCTGCCAGGGGGTGCCGCCCGCGGAGGTGCGGGACCTCGTACGGCGCCTCCTCGCGGACGCCGGGCGGGCGGAACGGGACGTCACGGCGCTGGCCACCGTCGCGGCACGGGCCGGGGAGCCCGCCCTCCTGGCGTTGGCCGCGCGGCTGTCGGTGCCGCTGCTGACGTACGGGCCCACGGAGCTGGCCCGCGTCCGGGTGCCCCACCCCTCCGCCTTCTCCCACTCGGCCCTGGGCACCCCCTCGGTCGCCGAGGCGGCGGCACTGCTGGCCGCGCGGGGCGCGGGGACGGACGCGGCCGAAGGGCCCCCGGGGGCAGCGGCGGCACTGCTCGCGCCGAAGACCAAGTCCCGCCCCCCGCACGGCGCTCCGGCACGGGCCACGGCCGCCCTCGCACACGCCCCCGCGCTCGGCGCATCCGACGTACGCGCCGCCGGGGACCAGAACCACGCGGAGGCATCATGAACGCGCCCGGTCACGCGCACGCCGACGCCACGAAGGCGCACGCCGACGCCACGGACGCGCATGGCCCGGACCTGCGGCACCACGGGGACGTGGAGGTCCGGGGGGACGGGGCGGGGCTCGTGGACCTCGCCGTCAATGTGCGCGCCGGCACGCCGCCCGCATGGCTCCGGGCGCGGCTGGCCGCCTCGCTGGCGACGCTGGCCGCGTACCCGGAGGACGGCGCGGCGCTGACGGCCGTCGCCCGGCGGCACGGGCTGGCGGCGGACCGGGTGCTGTTGACGGCGGGTGCGGCCGAGGCGTTCGTCCTGGTGGCACGAGCGCTTCCGGCCCGGCATCCGGTGGTCGTGCACCCGCAGTTCACCGAACCGGAAGCGGCCCTGCGCGACGCCGGGCACGCCGTCGGCCGGGTGCTGCTGGGCCCCGAGGACGGGTTCCGGCTGACGCCGGAGGCTGTACCGGAGGAAGCGGATCTGGTCGTGGTGGGCAACCCCACCAACCCGACTTCCGTCCTCCATCCGGCCACCGCCTTGGCCCGACTCGCCCGGGAGGGGCGCACGCTGGTCGTGGACGAGGCGTTCATGGACGCCGTACCGGACGAGCACGCCTCACTGGTACCCCTCCTGGAGCGGCTGCCGGGGCGGACGGTGGTACTGCGCAGCCTCACCAAAACGTGGGGGCTGGCGGGGCTGCGCGTCGGCTACGCGCTGAGCGACCCCGCCACCGTGCGCGCGCTGGCCCACCATCAGCCGCTGTGGCCGGTCTCGGCGCCCGCGCTGACGGCCGCCGAGGCGTGCAGCGCCCCGGAGGCACTGGCCGAGGCGGAGGAGGCGGCCAAGCGATTCGCCGACGACCGCGCGTATCTGAGCGCCCGGCTGGCCGCCTTTCGGGAAGCGGGCCTGCGGGAGGCCACCCCCGAACCGGAGGGGCCCTTCCTGCTGCTGCGGCATCCGGACGCGGACGCAGTACGGGAACGCCTGCGCGAGCGGGGCTTCGCCGTGCGGCGCGGGGACACCTTCCCAGGGCTGGGGCCGCGCTGGTTCCGGGTGGCCGTTCGTGATCGGACGACGACCGATAAGTTCGTCAACGCGCTCCACAAGGTGCTCGACCGAACCTGACCGCCTGCCGACACGTTCCGACCGCCTCCGGCTCGGCCAAGGGTCCCGGCACCCACCCGCGTTCGTTGCCGTTCGCCCTGTTCATCCCCGCCCGTCGCCATTGCCACCGTCCGCCACCGAGGAGGTACCCGTGTCCGCCACCCTGCGGCACCCCGGCACCGTGCTGACCGACCACGTCTTCTCCGTCCCCCTGGACCACGGCCGACCCGACGGCGAGCGGATCGAGGTGTACGCGCGCGAGGTCGTGGCGGCCGGAAAAGAACACCAGGACGACCTGCCGTGGCTGCTGTTCCTCCAGGGCGGCCCCGGCCACGGCGCACCCCGGCCGGTGGGCCCGGACTCCTGGCTGGGGACCGCGCTGCGGCACTACCGGGTGCTGCTCCTGGACCAGCGGGGCACCGGCCGCTCCACGCCCGTGAACCGCCAGTCCCTCGCGCTGCGGGGCGGCGCCCCGGAACAGGCCGCCTATCTCGCCCGCTTCCGCGCGGACGCGATCGTCCAGGACGCGGAAGCGGTGCGCCGCAGCCTGCTGGGCGAGGGGCACAGGTGGTCGACGCTGGGCCAGAGCTTCGGCGGCTTCTGCACGCTCACCTACCTCTCCCACGCGCCGGAGGGGCTCGAAGCGTGCTTCGTGACCGGCGGCCTGCCCGGCCTGCGCGCCGGCGCCGAGGACGTCTACCGCGCCGCGTATCCGAGGGTCGCCGCCAAGAACACCGCCCACTACGTCCGCTATCCGCAGGACGTCGAAGCGGTGCACCGGATTGTCGAGCATCTGTCCGGTCACGAGGTACGGCTGCCGGACGGCAGCCCGCTGACCGTCGAGCGGTTCCAGACCGTGGGCATGCTGCTCGGCCAGACCAGCGGCTCGGATGCCCTGCACTATCTGCTGGAGGACGCCTGGATCCGCGGCGCTTCGGGCCCCGAACTGTCCGACACCTTCCTGGAAGCGGTGCGGGCCCAGGTCTCCCTGGCGGGCAGCCCCCTGTTCGCCGCGCTGCACGAACCGATCTACGCCCAGCGCTCGGTGAGCCCGCTCGGCACCCGCTGGGCGGCACACCGGGTGCGCGACGAGTTCCCGGCCTTCGACGCGGCCCGGGCGCTGGCGGCCGGAGAGCCGGTCGCGCTGACGGGCGAGATGATCTACCCCTGGATGTTCGACACCGATCCGGCGCTGATCCCGCTGCGCGAGGCGGCACACCTCTTGGCGGAGCGCGGGGACTGGCCGGACCTGTACGACGCGGAGCGGCTGTCGGCCAACGAGGTGCCGGTGTACGCGGCGGTCTACCACGACGACATGTACGTCGATACGGCACACTCGCTGGCCACCGCACGCGCCGTAGCCCGAGTACGCACCTGGGTGACCGACGAGTGGGAACACGACGGCCTGCGCGTCAGCCAGGGCAAGGTCCTGGACCGCCTGACCGGAATGGCACGCGGCGAAGTCTGAGCTTGTCCTTCGGCCTTTCAGCCGTTGCAGAAGCGATGAGGGTCCTCTCGCGGGGAATGGGGGCTCGCCGCACGGGTGCGGCCGATGAGTTCGGACGGCCAGAGGAGTCTGATGGCGGACACCCGATCACTGGAGGCTTGCCCTATGGCTGAACCACACGTGCTGGAAACCCGGAATGCCCTGGAAAGAGCGATCCACGTCGAACGGTCCGCGCTCGCTCAAGACCTCACCGGGCTCAGCGAAGCCCAGTGGGCGAAAGCCTCACTGTGCGAACGCTGGACCGTGGAGGAGGTCGTAGCCCATCTGACGGCAGGTGCCGGCACGAGGATGTGGCGCTGGCTGCTCAGCATGCTGGCCGCTCGGTTCGACCCCGATCTGCACAACGACCGACGACTCGCGAAGCACCGCGGTGCCGAACCGGAAGAGACCTTGCGGCGATTTCGCGAGGTTGTCGCCGGGCCTGCCGGGCCGACCGGGCATACGGCGGCCTGGCTGGGCGAGACAGTCGTCCACGGCGAGGACATCCGCCGGCCGTTGGGCCTTGTGCGGACACCCCCGGTGGCCACGACGACCGCCGTGGCCCGGTTCTTCGCCGCCCGCGATTTCACCGTCGCGAGCAGCAGCGCGATCGCGGGCTTGCGGGTCGAGGCCACAGACGGGCCGTTCTCCACCGGCTCGGGGGATCTGCTCCGGGGGCCGACCCTCTCACTGGTCATGGGGATGGCAGGCCGCGCCGCGGCCTGCGAGGACCTTGAGGGGGACGGTGTGGAAGTCCTGCGCGCCCGACTGCGTTCAGGCCGAAGAACAAGCTGAGCCGAAGAACAAGCCGAGAGGCTCTGGCAGGAGGCGACGCGGGTATCCGGTGGGACGACACGCGGTCCGGGCCTGAGCCTCCGGCCGACGGGACCCGAGCCGGCCGGAGGCTCAGAGCCCGGCGAGCGCATCCGCCCGGGGCCGGGTCAGGCCCGGATCCGGGACAGGTCCGGGGCCGGGACAGGCCCGGATCCGGCGGTGGGCCGCCTCAGCGGCGGGCCGAACGCCACTCCCGTACCGCGCTCTCCACATCGAAGGGCACGAGCCGGTGCGGCGGGCCGTCCGGCGGGCGCCGGATCGCTTCGGCGATCTTGACGTTGATGCCGCTGAGAATCGCCCGCACCTGAGCCTCCGACTGCGCCTCGGCGGCCTTCTCCCGAGCTTCCTGCGCCTCCTTGCGGAGCGCGAGGGAGGGCGGCAGGCAGGAGAGGTTCTCGTCGCGCATCTTGCGCTCGACCCACCACTGCTCGGTGTAGGGCTTGTCGATGGCGGCCAGTGGCTTTCCGGCGCCGGGCAGGTCCGCGAACTCGCCGCGCTCCTCGGCCTCCCGGATCTGGCGGTCGGCCCAGGTCTCGAAGCTGATGCCCGGGGGCTTGCGTTCCGTCATGGCACGTCCTCTCAGGTGGCCGCCTGGCCCGGTGGGTGCGCCGGCACCGGCAAGGGCACCGGCACCGGAAGGGCGCTCGCCCCCAGTCTCCCAAGCGCGCTCCGCCAGAGCCAGGAGTCACGCACAGCCCTCGGGCCCGGCATCCCCGGCCGCCTCAGTGCTGGTGGGCCGGGACGGCGCAGGCACCGTCCTCGCATACCGGAGCATCCTCGGATGCCTGTGCGCCCACGGATGCCTGGACCTGGACGAGCCCGCCGCCCGCCACGTGGGCCTGTTCCAGCGCCTGGGTGAAGACCTCGGCGGGCTGGCCTCCGGAGACCCCGAAGCGGCGGTCGAGTACGAAAAAGGGCACGCCCGTGGCGCCGAGGGCCGCGGCCTCGCGCTCGTCGGCACGTACGTCGTCCGCGTACGCGTCCTCGTCGGCGAGCACGGTACGGACCTCCGCCTCCTCCCATCCCACCGAAGCGGCGACGGCGACGACCGTCCCTGGGTCGCCCAGTGGCTTCAGGTCGGCGAAGTTGGCCTGGTAGAAGGCGTCCAGCAGCGCCGCATGCGCCTCGGGGCCGCGCTTCTTGGCGTGGTGCAGCAGTCGGTGCAGGCCAAAGGTGGAGCCGTTCATCAGACGGCCCGAGGCGTATGCGAGCCCCTCGCCCCGCGCGGTCCGCGCCACGCGCGCCTCCGCCGCCTCGGCCTCGTCGGGCGAGAGCCCGTACTTGTCGGTGAGGATCCGGGTGACCGGCAGCCCGGTGGGCTCCCCCGCGTCGGGGGCCAGTTCGAAGGAACGGTGCACCACCTCGACCTCGGCCCGGTGCTCGAAGGCCGCCAGGCCCTTCTCGAACCGGGCCTTGCCGATGTAGCACCACGGACACGCGATGTCGGACCAGATCTCTACACGCATGCCCCGGCCAACCACCCGAACATCAGCACTATTCCCCGGAGCTGTTCCCCCCTCGCCGCAGGGGAGTCGGCCCGGACTCTCCGCTCTGTCGGACCTCCGCCATGCCGCGGGCCACGCCGAGGGTGACCGCGTCCTGGGGGCGCAGTCGGAGGGACTCGGTGGTCTCCGCCAGGCGGTCCGGGGTGCGCTTGAGGATGGCGGTGGCGGACTCGGGGGCGATGACGGAGAAGTAGCTGTCGGGGGTGACCCACAGTCTGCCCGGCGCGGCCAGTGCGAGGGCGCCGCCGGAGCCGCCCTCGCCGATGAGCAGCGAGGTGACCGGAACGCTTGCCTCCGCGATGGCGGCGAACACCTCGGCGATGGCGGGGCCCGCGCCGGCCCGCTCGTCCTCGGCTCCGTTGGCGGCGCCGGGGGTGTCGATGAGGGTGAGGACGGGGAGGCCGAGCCGGTCGGCCATCCGGATGAGGCGGGCGGCGGTGCGGTATCCCGCGGGCAGGGTGGCGGTGCCGCACTGCGCGACATAGGCGATCGCGCGGCCCGCCCGCAGTCCGAAGCCGCACAGCGTGCCCGGGTCCACTCCCCCGCAGCGGTCGCCGCTGATCTCCTGCCGGGTGTCGAAGTAGGCGTCCAGATACGCGGCGGCGTGCGGCCTGTCGGAGGAGCGGGCGCGGGCCACCGCCTCCGGACCGTTTCGGGGGAGACCGGAGCCGGCGGGTCCGGGCAGCGCGTACGGCACTGGCGCGGGTTCCGGAGCGCGACCGTCCGCGCCGCCGCCCGCTCTGCCGTACGCGCCGCCTCCGGTGAGCAGCGCGAGCCACGTGGCGACGGCGCGCCCCAGTCGCGCGGGCGGCACGATCTGGTCGAGGTGTCCCGCCGCGTGCTGCCCTTCGACGGTGTACGCGGCGGGGTCGGCGTCCGGGGGCCGCACCCGGGAGCCGGCGAACGCGGCCTGCGCGCCGGGGAGTCCGAGCGTGACGTCGGCGCCCGCCGCGAGAGTGGCCCAGCCGCCACCGGTGGACGGGTCGCGGACGACGGCGAGGTGGGGCAGGCCCGCGCGCCGGGTCAGCGCGGTCTGCCGGGCCACCCGCTGGAGCTGGCTGAGCGCCCGCATCCCTTCTTGCATGCGGCTGCCTCCGGTGGCGACGAGGGTGACCACGGGCAGGCCCAGCTCGCGGGCCTTGACGTGCGCGGCCTCGATCCGGTCTCCGGTGGCCTCGCCGAGCGAGCCGCCGAGGAAGCCGAACTCGAAAGAGATCAGCACCGCTTGGATGCCCTCCGGCGCGCCAGTGCCGTCCGCCGCCCTGGTGCCGTCAGTGCCATTCACGGCGCCGGCCCCGGCACCCCCCTCGGTCCCGGCGGTGCCACCCACCGTCCCGGTCCCGCATACCACGGACTCGCTCTCGCCGGTACGCCGCGCGGCCCGCGCCCTGGCCTCGTCGTAGCCGGTCCAGCCGAGGGGACCGTCCACCTGGCCGGGCGCCGGGGCGAGGTCCGCATCCGAGGCCCGGGACTCCGCCGCCGTATACAGCGGTGCGAACTCCCTGAAGTCGCGCACCACCTGGGCGAGTGCGCCGCGCGCCGAAGGGCCGTCCGGTTCCGTGGGTCCGCTGGGGCTCATGCGTCCAGGCTGCGGCACCCGGCGCCCCGCTGTCAGCCCGGCCGGGCCGCGCGGGCCGACAGGTAGCGCCGTTCGGGCAGGCTGAGGGTCAGCTCCGCCGCCGCGCTGTACGCCGCGCGCGCCGCCTGCCGGTCGCCTGCGCGCTCCAGCAGATGGGCGCGTACGGCGCCGAGCCTGTGGTGCCGTTCCATCGACGGCTCCTCCTCCAGCGCCGCGAGCATGCTGAGGCCGACCCGGGGCCCGTGCACCATGGCGGCGGCCACCGCGTGGTCGAGGGCGACGACCGGGCCGGGCGCGACCCGTTCCAACAGTCCGTAGAGGGCGAGGATCTGCGGCCAGTCGGTGTCCTGGGCGCGGGCCGCCTCGTCGTGTACGGCGGCGATGGCGGCCTGGAGCTGGTAGGAGCCGACCGGCTTGTGTGCCAGCGCCTCGGTGACCAGCGCGAGTCCCTCGGCCACGGCTTCGGCGTCCCACAGTGTCCTGTCCTGTTCGTCCAGCGGCACCACAGAGCCGTCCGGCCGGCAGCGGGCCGCGCGGCGCGCGTCGGTCAGCAGCATCAGGGCGAGCAGTCCGGTCACCTGACCGTTTGCGGGCAGGAGTGCGCGCAGGGCGCGGGTGAGCCGGATGGCCTCGCCCGCGAGTTGGTGCCGCTGGAGGCTGTTGCCCGCGGTGGCGGTGTAGCCCTCGTCGAAGATGAGGTACAGCACGTGCAGGACGTCGCCGAGCCGTTCGGCACGCTCGTCCTCGGAAGGCGGGACGAAGCGCGCACCCGCCTCCTTGATGCGCCGCTCGGCCCGGCTGACGCGCTGGGCCATGGTCGCCTCGGGGACCAGGTAGGCGCGGGCGATCCCGGCGGTGGTCAGGCCGCCGACCGCGCGCAGGGTGAGCGCGGTGCGCGCCTCGTGCCGAGCACCGGATGGCAGCACAGGAACAGCAGTGCGAGGGTGTCGTCCTCACAGGGCGCACGGCTCTCACGGGGCGCGGGCGCGAGGAGTTCGTCCCGGGGGGCGCTGGCGGCCACGGCATCTGCCGGATGGCCGCCGCATCTGCCGGATGGCCGCCGCATCTGCCGGACAGCCGCGTTGGACGCGGTTCCCCGCCTGTCCTCATGCCACCCCCGCCTCGTCACACCACCCCGCGCCTCATCACGCCACCACGCGCCCCCGCAGCACCACATGCCGTGGCGCCTGGAGAACCCGTACGTCCGCGCGAGGGTCCGTCTCGTAGACGACGAGGTCGGCGCTCGCGCCCTCGGTGAGGCCGGGGCGGCCGAGCCAGTCGTGGGCACGCCAGGCCGTGGCGGCCAGCGCGTCCAGGGGCGGGATCCCGGCCTTGACCAGTTCGGCGACCTCCTGGCCCACGAGCCCGTGCGGCAGTGAGCCGCCCGCGTCGGTGCCGGTGAAGACGGGGATTCCCGCGTCCCAGGCGGCGCGCACGGTCTCGTAGCGCCGCGCGTGCAGCTCACGCATGTGTGCCGACCAGCGGGGGAACTTGGCCTCGCCGCCGTCGGCGAGGTGGGGGAAGGTGGCGATGTTGACGAGGGTGGGCACGATGGCGACCCCGCGTTCGGCGAAGAGCGGGATGGTGTCCTCGGTCAGTCCGGTGGCGTGCTCGACGCAGTCGATACCCGCCTCGACCAGATCGCGCAAGGAGTCCTCGGCGAAGCAGTGGGCGGTGACGCGCGCGCCCTCCTCGTGTGCGGCTGCTATCGCCTCGTCGATGGCCCAGCGCGGCCAGCAGGCGGTCAGATCACCCTCGTCCCGGTCGATCCAGTCCCCGACGAGCTTGACCCAGCCATCGCCCCGGCGGGCCTCCCCGCGGACGTAAGCGGCCAGGTCGCCGGGCTCGATCTCATGGGCGTAGTTGCGGATGTAACGGCGTGTACGGGCGATGTGGCGGCCGGCGCGGATGATGCGGGGCAGGTCGGCGCGCTCGTCGACCCAGCGGGTGTCGGAGGGTGAGCCGGCGTCGCGCAGCAGCAGCGCGCCCGCCTCGCGGTCGGTGAGTGCCTGCTTCTCACTGGTGGCGTCGTCCACGGGTCCGTGCGTGTCGAGCCCCACGTGGCAGTGCGCGTCCACCAGGCCGGGGAGCACCCAGCCCTCCAGCGTCCGGGGGCCGGGGGCGGAACCGTGCGGCGGTGCGGGGCGCTCGTAGGTGATCCGGCCGTCCACGACCCACAGCTCGCCCCGGACGTCCTCGGGCCCGGCCAGCACCCGCCCCTTGATGTGCAGACCCGCGTCGCGCTCACTCATGGGCGGAACTCTACGAGCGAGTCGGTGAACTCCACGAGCGGGCCGGTGAACTCGGCACCACGGAAAGGGAGACAGCATCTTGCGCACGGGATTAGGATGCAATTCGGGCGCTTTTCCGAGTACAGGTTTCCTCGTTCTCCTGCCCGCTTTCCTTCACCTCAAACACCGAGATTCCAGGGGCCTCGGCAGCTGCAATTCGGACGCGTCACACCACCGTTATCCCACTGTGACGTACTCCACAACTGGTCTGCTATATCCGGACAATTCCGCGCATTTGCCGGGCGGAAAGGGGGGTGTTGCGCGCCTGCGCGCCCCCGCGCGATATCACAATGTGCCCCTCTCACGTAACCCCGCACCCCCGTGCAGTTTCGGATTCCGCTGGGTAAATTGAATTCGCATGACCGCCGCACAAGCAGACCATGCACGTGCCCATAGCGATTTCCTGGAAATGCCGGAGGGACTGAAGCTCGACACGCCTCGTGTGGAGGACGGAGCCGCGATCTGGCGCATCGCCCGCGACTCCGGGACCCTCGACCTGAACTCCTCGTACAGCTACCTGCTGTGGTGCCGCGACTTCGCGGCCACCTCGGTCGTCGCCCGGGACGGCAACGGCGAGCCGGCCGGCTTCATCACCGGCTACCTCCGCCCCCAGCGGCCCGGCACCCTCGTCATCTGGCAGGTCGCCGTGGACGCGACGGCCCGTGGCCGGGGGCTGGCAGCCGCGATGCTCGACGGGCTGACACTCCGTGTCGCAGAGGAGTCCGGTATCGACAGCATCGAGACCACGGTCACCCCGGACAACACCCCCTCCAACCGGCTGTTCGCCTCCTATGGCCGGCGCCACTCGGCAGCGGTCGCCAAAGAGGTGCTCTTCGACGCCGGCCTGTTCCCCGAGGACGGGCACGAGCCGGAGGTGCTGTACCGGATAGGACCGGTCGTGTTTCCCGGCGCCGGGGCGCGGCGCTGACGTACGCGGCCTTTCCGCACTCCGGCCCGCCGGCATGCCACGTCCCCACGCGGGTATCGGCACCGTCGCCGGCCCATCCCCCCAAAGACTTCCTTCTCACGCAACTCACTCCCAGGAGCAAGCCGTGACCATCACCCAGCCGGACCTCAGCGTCTTCGAGACCGTGGAGTCGGAGGTGCGCAGCTACTGCCGTGGCTGGCCCACCATCTTCGACCGGGCCCAGGGCGCCCACATGTACGACGAGGACGGCCACACCTACCTCGACTTCTTCGCCGGAGCGGGCACGCTCAACTACGGCCACAACAACCCCGTACTCAAACGAGCCCTCCTGGACTACCTGGAGCGGGACGGGGTCGTCCACGGGCTGGACATGAGCACCAGCGCCAAGCGGGCCTTCCTGGAGACGTTCTCCGAGACGGTCCTCAAGCCGCGCGGCATGAACCACAAGGTGATGTTCCCCGGCCCGACCGGCACCAACGCCGTGGAGGCCGCGCTCAAGCTGGCCCGCAAGGTCAAGGGCCGCGAGTCGATCGTCTCGTTCACCAACGCCTTCCACGGTATGTCGCTGGGCTCGCTCGCGGTCACCGGCAACGCCTTCAAGCGCGCCGGTGCGGGCATCCCGCTGGTGCACGGCACGCCGATGCCGTTCGACGACTACCTCAACGGCGCCACCGAGGACTTCATCTGGTTCGAGCGGCTGCTGGAGGACCAGGGCTCCGGGCTCAACAAGCCGGCCGCCGTGATCGTGGAGACCGTGCAGGGCGAGGGCGGCATCAACGTCGCCCGCGCCGAGTGGCTGCGCGCGCTCTCGGACCTGTGCAAGCGGCACGACATGCTGCTGATCGTCGATGACATCCAGATGGGCTGTGGCCGCACGGGTGCCTTCTTCTCCTTCGAGGAGGCGGGCATCGAGCCGGACATCATCACGCTGTCGAAGTCCATCGGCGGCTACGGCATGCCCCTGGCCCTCACGCTGTTCAAGCCGGAGCTGGACATCTGGGAGCCGGGCGAGCACAACGGCACCTTCCGTGGCAACAACCCGGCCTTCGTGACCGCCACCGCCGCGCTCCAGACCTACTGGGCCGACGGCCAGATGGAGAAGCAGACCCTGGCGCGCGGCGAGCAGGTCGAGGCCGCGCTCAAGGCCATCGCCGAGGAGCACGCCGCCGAGATCGTCAACTTCCGGGGCCGCGGGCTGGTGTGGGGCCTGGAGTTCCACAACAAGAGCCTGGCCAACACCGTGGCGCGCCGCGCCTTCGACCTGGGCCTGCTCATCGAGACCTCGGGGCCGCAGAGCGAGGTCGTCAAGCTGCTGCCCTCGCTGACCATCACCCCCGAGGAGCTGGACGAGGGTCTGCGCATCCTGGCACGCGCCGTGCGCGAAACCGTCTAGCACACGCCTGACGCGGCCCGTCCCGGGTACCCCGGGGCGGGCCGGTTCCGTAGTAATGACCGGCCCTCCGGGGCAGGATGAGAGAAAGGCACCAGCAGACCGTGATCGTTCGTTCTTTCAGGGAAATCGAGGGCACCGACCGCCACGTCAAGGCGGCTTCGGGCACGTGGGAGAGCAAGCGCATCGTGCTCGCCAAGGAGCGCGTGGGCTTCTCCCTGCACGAGACGACGCTCTACGCGGGTACGGAGACGTCGATGTGGTACGCGAACCACATAGAGGCCGTACTCTGCGTTGAGGGTGAGGCGGAACTCACCAACGAGGAAACCGGCGAGAAGCACTGGATCTCTCCCGGCACGATGTACCTCCTCGACGGGCACGAGAAGCACACGATGCGCCCCAAGACGGACTTCCGGTGCGTATGTGTCTTCAACCCGCCCGTCACAGGCCGGGAGGATCACGACGAGAACGGCGTCTACCCGCTGCTCACCGAGCCCGACGGGGACTGAGCCACAGTTCCAGCAGGGCCGCGGACCGGCCGTGCCGGTCCGCTCCTTGTGCCGTGAACGGCAATGTCCGCCCGTCGAGGAGCGTCGTCGCGGGGGCACCGCCCGCGCGAGCGGAGCCGAGCGTGGGGCAGCGTGCGATCACAAGGCGGCCGGAAGTCCTTGATTGGGGTCTCCCCTGCTCTGGGGGGCACCTCCCGGCCGAAGGCCGGGAGAGGAGTTGAGAGCTTGGAGAAGGAGCTACCAGGGCTTTCGGCCAACGCCGCTGGGGGCGCCCCCTGCTCGTAGAGCTCGGGGGAGTGCGTGCCGGGCGGCGCGACGGGGCAAGGCTTACCGGGAGGGGCACTAGCTGTTTCGCCCACTGGACAGGGCCGTACGAGAGGAGAGGAAGGCACCACCATGACCACCGCACCCGAGCACACCGCCGACCTGTACCCGACTCGCGGAACCACCGAGGTGGCCACCCCGCGGATGGATCCCGTCGTGTGGTCCGAACCGGGTACTCCAGGGCCCATCGGGGCCACGGACCTGGCGGACTTCGAGCGGGACGGGTTCCTCGCGATCGACGAGCTGATCACCTCCGACGAGGTGGACACCCTGCGCGCGGAACTGGAACGGCTCACCTCGGATCCGGAGATCCGCTCGGACGAACGCTCGATCGTCGAGCCGAAGTCGGAGGAGATCCGGACCGTGTTCGAGGTGCACAAGATCAGCGAGGTCTTCGCACAGCTCGTGCGGGACCCGCGGGTCGTGGGCAGGGCGCGGCAGATCCTGGGCTCGGACGTCTATGTCCACCAGTCCCGGATCAACGTCAAGCCGGGTTTCGGCGCCACGGGCTTCTACTGGCATTCCGACTTCGAGACCTGGCATGCGGAGGACGGTCTGCCGAACATGCGGACCGTGTCGGTCTCGATCGCCCTGACCGAGAACTACGACACCAACGGCGGCTTGATGATCATGCCGGGGTCCCACACGACCTTCCTCGGCTGCTCGGGCGAGACGCCGAAGGACAACTACAAGAAGTCGCTGCAGATGCAGGACGCGGGGACCCCGTCCGACGAGGCCCTGACCAAGTTCGCCGACGCACACGGCATCAAGCTGTTCACGGGCAAGGCCGGCTCGGCGACCTGGTTCGACTGCAACTGCATGCACGGGAGCGGTGACAACATCACTCCGTACCCGCGGAGCAATGTCTTCATCGTCTTCAACAGCGTGGAGAACGAAGCGGTGGAGCCCTTCGCCGCGCCGGTCCGTCGCCCCGAGTTCATCGGGGCACGTGACTTCGCGCCTGTGAAGTAGTAGGGCGGTCGGTTCGTTGGAGGGGCGGGAGCGTGTTCTCGCTCCCGCCCCTCCAACGCTTTCCGGCTCACTCGCGGCGGCCGTCGATCCGGCGCGGCAGCCCCAGCGGGTTGTCGTCGCGCAGTTCCGGCGGCAGCAGCGGCCCGGGGGTGTCCTGGTAGACGACCGGCCGCAGCCAGCGCTCGATGGCGGTCGCCCCCACGGAGGTGGAGGTCGAGGTCGTGGCGGGGTACGGCCCCCCGTGGTGCTGTGCGGTGGCGACGGCCACGCCGGTGGGCCAGCCGTTGACCAGTACCCGGCCGGCCAGCGGGGTCAGCCGCGCGAGCAGGGCGGTGGCAGCCCCGTCCGTGCCCGCGGCCTCCGCCTCTCCCAGGTGCACGGTTGCCGTGAGGCTTCCGCCGAGCCGGTCGAGCACCTCTTCGACCTCGCTCTGGTCGCCGTAGCGCACGGCGACGGTCACCGGTCCGAAGCACTCCTCCAGCAGCAGTTCGTGCTCGTCGCCGAGCGCGTCGGCGGTGACGGTGAGCAGTCCCGGCCGCACCGCTCTTCCGTCGTCACCGGTCTGGGGGGTGACGGGAGTTTCGACCGGTCCCAGGGCCGAGCGGGCCGCGACCCCGTCGAGGAACGCCTCGCGCATCCGGTCGTCGAGCAGGTGTCCGGGGGCCGCCGCGTTCAGGCGCTCGGTGAGCGTGCCGAGCATCCGGTCGCCGTCCTCCCCCGCCGGGACGAAGACGAGGCCGGGCTTGACGCAGAACTGGCCCGTGCCCAGTGTCATCGATCCGCTCAGGCCCTCGCCGATCGCCTCGGCGCGCTCGGCGACGGCCGCCGGGGTGACCACGACGGGGTTGAGGGAGCCGAGTTCGCCGTGGAAGGGAATGGGGCGGGGGCGGGCCGCTGCCGCGTCGTACAGTGCCCGGCCGCCACGGACCGAGCCGGTGAACCCGGCGGCTGCGACCAGCGGATGCCGCACCAGTTCGACCCCGGCGTCGAAGCCGTACACGACGCTGACCACATCCTCCGGAAGCCCGCTCTCGGCGGCTGCCGCACGCAGCGCGGCGCCGCACAGCGCGGAGGTCGCGGGGTGGTCGGGGTGCGCCTTGACGACGACGGGGCAGCCGGCGGCGAGCGCGCTGGCGGTGTCACCGCCGGGCACGGAGAAGGCGAGCGGGAAGTTGGAGGCCGCGTAGACGGCCACGACGCCGATCGGGAGCTTGTAGCGGCGCAGGTCGGGGCGGGGCGGGGCGAGCGTCGCGTCGGCGTGGTCGATGATGACGCCGAGGTAGCCGCCGTCCTCGATCTCGTCGGCGAAGGCACGCAACTGCCCGGTGGTGCGCCCGAGTTCACCGGAGAGCCGGGGCTCGCCCAGCGCGCTCTCGGCGTCGGCGGTGCTGACGATCTCCTCGCGCGCGGCCTCCAGCCGCTTGGCGGCGGCGCGCAGGAAGGCGGCGCGCGTGGTGCGGTCGGCGAGCGCGGGCAGCGCGGCGTGCGCGGCCTGAACAGCGGCGTCCACGTCGGGGGCGGTGGCCTCGTCGGTCACGCGTTCGCGGCGCTTCCCGGTCCGGGGGTCAACGCTCCACACTGGTACTGCTGCTGCCACGGGAGTCCTCCTGGGAGATCCGGCCCCCACAGCGACCTTGTTCGGTATGCTGAACAACATCCCTGTAGATGAATTCAGCAGGGACTCTAGGACTGTCCGAACAGAGAGGTCAAGGTCGATGTCGGGTACCGAGGCGGGGGGTTCGCAGGTCAAGTCGGCCGTGCGGACGGTGGAGTTGCTGGAGTTCTTCGCGGGGCGGCCCGGCATGCACGCGCTCGCCACCGTCCAGGAGGCCGTCGGCTACCCGAAGTCGAGCCTCTACATGCTGCTGCGCACGCTGGTGGACCTCGGCTGGGTGGAGACGGACGCGACGGGCACCCGGTACGGCATCGGCGTACGGGCCCTGCTGGTCGGCACCTCCTACATCGACGGCGACGAGGTGGTGGCCGCCGCCCGGCCCACCCTCGACCGGCTCTCCGACGACACCGCCGAAACGATCCACCTGGCACGCCTGGACGGCACCAACGTCGTCTACCTGGCCACCCGCCAGTCCCAGCACTATCTGCGCCCCTTCACCCGCGTCGGGCGGCGGCTGCCCGCGCACTCGACCTCGCTCGGCAAGGCGCTGCTGGCCACCTACCCGGATGAGCAGGTGCGCGAGATGCTGCCGGAGAGCCTGGCGCAGTTGACCGAGCACACCCTCACCGACCGCGAGAAGCTCATCGAGGAGCTGCACCTGGTACGGGAACAGGGCTACGCGGTGGACCGGGAGGAGAACACGCTGGGGCTGCGCTGCTTCGGCATCGCCGTCCCGTACCGCACCCCGGCCCGCGACGCGATCAGCTGTTCGGTGCCGGTGGCCCGGCTGACCCCGGCGCACGAGCAGATGATCAAGGACGCGCTCTTCGACGCGAAGGACCGCCTGATGCACGCCACCCGGAGGCTGTGAGGGGCTCGGGCGGCCGATCCGGCCGCCCCCGGCGCGGAATCTTTTCTTCGGCATGGCCCGCTGGTCCAATCCCGGCATGCGGAGCACATACGGGAAGAAACGGCACACCTACCGCAGCGCCGGCCGACGCGCCGGCCGAAGCACCGGACACCCGGGCCGTACAGCCACCACACTGAGCTGCGCCCTCACCCTCGCGAGCGGCGCGCTGCTGCTCCCGTCGGCGGCGGCAGCCCCGTCCGCGGCGTCGGCCCTGTCCGCGGCCTCGGCGTCGGCCCCGGCACCGGCCGCGACACCCGCCCCCTCGCCCGCACCGGCATCGGCGTCCTCCGGCCACCCGCCGCCGGCCGCCGGGCCGGCGGCGGACCGGCCGGTGCGGGTGCTGTCCTGGAACATCCGGCACGGCGGCAGGGACCGGGCCCTCGGAGGCCGCGAGAACCTGCGGCTGCTCCTCGACCAGGTCGTCGCGCTGAAGCCCGACATCTTCTTCGCCATCGAGACCTACGGCTCCGGCGAGGCCATCCGCCGCGCCCTCACCCGGCGCGCGGGCCAGGGCAGCTACCGCGCGGTGCAGGTCACCAGGGGCGGGCGGGGGCCGAGCAGGGACAACTTGTGGCTCTTCACCCGCTACAAGGTGGTGAACGTCTTCCCCAAGCCGCGCACCCGCGTCGCCGCCACCGGCTTCAACACGGGCGGGGCACGCGTGGCCCTCCCGAACGGCCGGCGGCTCAACCTCGTGGACACCTGGCTGTCCTTCTCGCGCCCCTGGATCGGCAACATGGTGAACCGCAACGCCAAGGCCGCCAAGGCGGGACGGCCGCTCCCCCACACCCGGGCCCAGGTCGCAGACGCCGAGCAGCGCAGACAGCTCCCTCAGCTGCGGGACATCCTGGACCGACAGCTCCCGGCCATGCTCCGGGACGACCGCTCACCCGTGCTGATGGCGGGCGACCTCAACACCGTCGCCGCCTCGGACTGGTCGGCCCGGTGGGCGCGCTGCCCGCGCCGCTACGGGCTCTCCTACGACCTGCGGACGACCCGGCTGATCACCGAAGCGGGCTTCCGCGACACCTACCGCACGGCGCACCCGGACGTGTGCACACATCCGGGCAGCACCTGGAGCCCGCTCAAGCGGAAGCACCGGGTCACCCCCGAACGCATCGACTTCATCTTCGCCAGGGGGCAGGGCCTGCGCGTGCGCCGTTCCTTCACCGTGGACAAGCGGCTGCCCTCCCACCCGGCCGGGCAGTTCTACTCCGACCACGGAGCGGTCGTCACCGATCTGACGGTGGCGCCCGCGCCTACTGCGGCGACCCCCGCACCCAGCCCCTCACCACGCCCAGCCGGTCACCGGGCCGCAGCCGCAGCCGCAGCCGCGAAGAGATGAAAATGTCCTGAGAAGTCCTGGACTGAGGAACCCGGTCCGTCACGGATCGCGTTCTCGTACAGGATGAACAGGACAATCAGGCGAGCGGGCACGGTCACCCTGCTCCTGGTGATGGCGCTGCTGGCGCGGCTCACCTGGATGCAGGTGGTGGACGGCCAGGCACTCGCGGACAGCGACAAGAACCGGCGGAACGCCATCGAGCAGTACGGCCACCCGTTCGGGGACATCATCGTGGGCGGCAAGCCCGTCACCGGCTCCAAGCGCTCCGAGGACGGCGGTGACCTGCGCTACCAGCGCACCTACACCGACGGCCCGCTCTACGCGCCGGTCACCGGCTTCGCCTCCCAGGTGCGCGGCTGGACCCAGCTGGAGGGCATCTACCAGGACGTGCTCGACGGCACCGACGACCGGCTCCAGAACCCCCTGAACATGCTCACCGGCAAACAGGCCAAGCCCGGCAATGTGCTCACCACGATCGACAGCGGTGTCCAGCGCGCCGGCTACCAGGCGCTGAACGGCAAGAAGGGCGCGGCCGTCGCCATCGACCCCGACAACGGCGAGATCCTCGGCGCCGTCTCCACCCCGTCCTTCGACCCCTCGGCCATCAGCGGCAGCGGCAAGGACGACACCGCCGCGTGGAACGCGCTCACCGCGCGCGACGGCAACGACAAGGACGACGACAAACCCACGCTGAACCGCGCGCTGCGCCAGTCCGTCCCGCCCGGCTCGACGTTCAAGCTCGTCGTCGCGGCGGCGGCCCTGGAAGACGGCCTGTACTCCTCGGTGGACGAGCCGACCCACAGCCCCGACCCGTACACCCTCAAGGGCACCTCCACGGTGCTCAAGAACGAGAACACCGCCGCACCCTGCGAGAACGCCTCCCTGCGCACCGCGCTGCGCTACTCGTGCAACAACGTCTTCGCCAAGCTGGCCACCGACCTGGGCCAGAAGAAGGTGCGGGCGCAGGCGGAGAAGTTCGGCTTCAACGACAGCAAGCAGGACGTGCCCGTCCGCGCGTCCGAGAGCCGCTTCCCGAAGAAGATGGACGCGGCGCAGACCGGGCTGTCCGGCATCGGACAGTACGACGTCACCGCGACCCCGCTCCAGATGGCCATGGTCTCCCAGGCCATCGCACACGGCGGCGAACTGGTGGACCCGCACATGGTCTCCCAGGTCCAGGACTCGGGCGGCGCCACGCTGCGCTCCTACGAGAACCCCGGCTCGCACCGGGTGATGAGCCAGGACAACGCCGAGCAGCTCCAGTCCGCCATGGAGACCGTGGTCGACAAGGGCACCGGCAGCAACGCGAAGATCGACGGCGTCACCGTCGGCGGCAAGACCGGCACGGCCCAGCACGGCGTGGACAACAGCGGGACGCCGTACGCCTGGTTCACCTCCTACGCCAAGAGCGACTCCGGCAAGAAGGTGGCCGTGGCCGTGATGGTCGAGGACTCCGACGCGGCCCGCGCCGAGGTCAGCGGGAATGGCCTGGCGGCCCCCATCGCGGAAAAGATGATGCGGGCCGCCCTTCGCTGATCCGGCCGGCGCCGGAGGTTTCCCACCTCCCGGTGGAGCGGCTTTCCCCACCTACCGGTGGGGCTGCGGGACGAGGTATCGCCGCCTCGGCGGGGCCGCCCCGTCGCGACGGGACAAGGGGCCCCGCTGCCGGATGGGGAGGCCACCCTCCCCCTTTGCGCCGCAACGGCGAACAACCACAACGGCGGAGCCCGGCGGCGCCGAGGACACCCCGACGCCCCGGAGCGGAAGCGGCTATCGCGGCGCGAGCGAGCCACGCAGGGCGTCCAGTTGCCGGGCTGTGGTTTTCAGGTCGGGTGCCGAGGCGAGGCCGGCGTGGTAGAGGCGGAGCTCGGTCGCGCCGAGCGACCCCGCGTGTGCGGCGTCGGCGGCGAGGGTGCCGGGGGAGCCGCCCATACCGGAGACGACGGTGAAGTTCGCGGCGAGCGTCGTCGCGCTGCCCGCCTGCGCCGCGAACGGCCCCAGCGCGTCGGCCCGTTCGTCCGCCCCCCGCGCGCCGCCGGGGCACGGTACGACCACCCCGTCGGCGTGCGCCAGCACCTCCGCAGGGTCGGTGCCCGCGTTGGCGCCGGTACGGTGGGCGGCGGGGTCGGCGTGCAGGAGGACCCGGAAGTCCGCCGTGCCGCCGCCCGCCTCCCGTGCCGCCTCCTGTCGTACGGCGGCGACCGCCTCGCGCTGGAGGCGGCCGGCCGCCGCACCGCGCCAGGTGGCGAACAGCGCGGAGTTCTCAGCACCGAGCAGCGCGCGGAGGGCCACGCGCTCCCCCGCTCTGCCATCCGCGCCCGGCGCGGTGCCTGCCCCGCCCGGTGCGGAGCCTGCTCCGGGTTCCTCGCCGCGCCACAGCGGATCCAGCGCCGCGCGTACGTCGCGGCGCAGCCGTTCGGGGTCCCCGCCCAGTTCCGCGTACCCCGTCTCGCACACGTCGCAGAAGCACAGGGACATCAGCGCCGCGCCCACCGCGTCCAGCGGTATCCCGGCGACCTTGTCGTGGGCGTGCAGGTGGGCGAAGCCGTACCAGCCGCAGGACTCCAGTTCGGTGCCGCGCGTGCCGGTGCCGGGCCGTACGGCTGCCTCGGCCGCGAGGGCCACCGCGTAGGAGCGCACCTCGGGACGCGCCACGCACGGCGCCCAGGGGTAGCGGTCGCCGTATGCGTTGCGGACGCTGGTGTGCGGGAAGTCCTCGCCCAGGCGGGAGTTGTGCGCGAGCACCACCCACGAGTGGATGTCGAGCCCGGCGGCGGTCAGTGCGCGCGCCGCTTCCGCGTAGGGCCCGCCGGGGTCCTCGCTCGGCAGCCAGTCCTGGAGGTAGGGGCGGGGCGCGCCGGACGGCCAGCGGTGTTCCCCGGGCGGGTAGAGGACCGCTGAGTGCCGTGCGGTGACGACGCGGTGGCGCGGGTGGCGGGGGGTGAGGGCGCGAGTGGAGTGGTAGGCGGCGGCGAGGGTGACCTGCTGGATGCCGAGGGCGGCGAGCCGCCCGGGGGCCTCGGGGTCTCCGATGATGTCCCAGGGGTAGACGAAGGCGGCGGCTCGCATCAGCGGGCGGCTCCGGCCAGTTCCAGGCCGCGCTCGATGAGCGCGGCCAGCTCCTTCACATGTGCGGGCGCGGGTTCGGCCAGCGGCGGGCGGACCTCGCCCACCTCCAGGCCGCGCAGCCGCACCCCCGCCTTGACCAGCGAGACGGCGTATCCCTTGCCCTGGTCGCGCAGTTCGACCAGCGGTACGTAGAAGCCGTCGAGGAGCGCGTGAACGGTGGCGTCGTCGCCGGAGTCGAGCGCTTTGTGGAAGGCGAGGGCGATCTCGGGCGCGAAGCAGAAGACGGCGGAGGAGTAGAGGAGCACGCCGAGGGAGCGGTAGGAGAGGCCGGTGAGTTCGGCGGTGGGCAGCCCGTTGAAGTAGAGGAAGTCCCGCTCCAGGCCGGCGCGGCGCACGGCGGTGATGACCCGCTGCATCAGGCCGGAGTCGCCGTAGCCGTCCTTGAGTCCGACGATGCCGGGGTGCCGGGCCAGTTCGACGACGGTGCCGGGGGTGAAGACGGCGTTGTCGCGCTGGTAGACGACGAGGTCCAAGGAGGTGGCCTCGGCCAGTGCGGTGTAGTGCCGCAGCAGTCCTTCCTGGTCGGGTACGACGAGGTACGGCGGCATGGCCAGCAGGCCGTCGGCGCCCGCTTCTTCGGCGAGTGCGGCGAACTCGGCGGCCAGCGCTGTTCCGTAGCCCACCCCCGCCAAGACCGGAACCCTGCCGTCCGCCTCTTCGGCGGCGACCGCCACGCAGTCCCGGAACTCCTCCGGCGCGAGCGCGTGGAACTCCCCCGTGCCGCAGCAGGCGAAGACCGCTCCGGCGCCCGCCTCGATGCCGTCGCGCACATGGGTGCGGAAGACGTCGAGGTCGAGGGAGCCGTCCGGGGCGAAGGCGGTGACGGGGAAGAAGAGCAGGCCGCCGACCCGCTCGGTGAGCGGACGCACGGGGCGGATCGAGGTGGGGTCGGGCCGGGACGAGGGCTGGGACATGGGCCGGGACGAGGGCATGCGGCGCTCCTTGGCAGGTCGGGTCACAGCCTGACGGCGACGGACAAGCGCAGAGCAGCCGTTCCCCGCCGTGCACGTCTCTGATCCGCATCCATGTTCCTGAACAACTGCCACGCTAAGCCAGCGAGTTGGCCCCGGTCAAGGCCGAAGTCGGCGCCCTGCGCGCGGACTTCACCACTCCACCCGTGCCCCACCCCGCACCCCGTCGGCAGGGCACCCGCCATTCGAGCCCGCCGATCCGGCCCACCGTTCGAGCCCGCCGATCGAGTCCGTCTTCGAGCCGGCCCGCCCCCGAGTCGGCCGACGAACCCTTTCACCCGAGTCCCGGCGCCGCTCCCTTGACGCGGACGGAGGCGCTCCTTAGCGTTTCCCTATCCTTTCCCCATATATGTGAATCGCGTTTACAGATGGAGATTCCGTCGATGCCCGCACCCCGTACCGTCCTGCTCACAGGCGCCGCAGGCGGCGTCGGCACGCTGATGCGCGAGCTGCTGCCCTCCTACGGCTACCGGCTGCGACTGCTCGACCTGCACCCCCTCCCCGACGAGCCGGGCTCGCTCGGCGTGGACCTGGCCACGGCGGACAGCGAGACGCTCCGCTCCGCCGTGCGCGGGGCGGACGCGATCCTCCACCTGGCGGGGATTTCACTGGAGTCCTCGTTCGAGCGGATTCTCTCCGCCAACATCCGTGGCACGCACGCGCTGTACGAGGCTGCCCGCGCCGAGGGCGTACGCCGGGTCGTCTTCGCCTCCTCCAACCACGTGGTCGGCTTCACCCCCGTACCCGAGGAGGGCGCGCCCCGCGTCCCCGTGACGGCGCCACGGCGGCCCGACACCTTCTACGGCCTGTCCAAGTCCTTCGGCGAGGACCTCGCGCAGCTCTACTGGGACCTGCACGGCATCGAGACGGTCTCGGTGCGCATCGGCTCCTGCTTCCCCGAACCGACCTCGGTGCGGATGCTGTCGATGTGGATGAGCCCCGCCGACGGCGCCCGGCTCTTCCACGCCGCGCTGACGGCCGGGGATGTGGGCCACACCGTCGTCTACGGCTCCTCCGCCAACACCCGCCTGTGGTGGGACCTGACGTCGGCGCGCGCACTGGGGTACGAGCCCCAGGACGACTCGGAGCCGTACGCCGCCGAACTGATCGAGAAACACGGCGAGTTGGACCCCTCACAGCCGGACCAGGCCCACCTGGGCGGTCACTTCTGCACCCACCCGCCCCAGTGGCCCCACTGAGGCCGCACGGAGACCGCGACGGGGCGGCTGCTCACGCCCCGAGGGGTACGGGGCATGATGGGTCGGCAACCGATCAGCCACGGGGAGGCCCCTTCGTATGTCCGCCACGCAGTTCGCCCACCTGACCCTGCTCGCCGACTCCGGCTCCGACTCGTCCTCGGGCTCGGACATGCTCTCGGACCTGGTCCACTCCGGCGTGCTGAGCTGGATCATCCTGGGGCTGATCGCGGGCACCATCGCCAAGATCCTGCTGCCGGGCCGCGACCCCGGCGGCGTGGTCGGCACCGTGCTCATCGGGATCGCGGGCGCCTTCCTCGGCGGCTGGCTCTCGGCGACCTTCCTGGACCGCCCGATAGACAACAACTTCGTCGATCCGAGTCTCTGGGTCGCCGCGGTCGCGGGCTCTCTGGTACTCCTGATCGCCTACCGTCTTCTCTTCGGCAACTCCCGCGACCGCCGCTGACCCTGAGCTGATCTTGAGCTGGTCCTGCGCCCGGCTCGATCCCGGTTCCGGACCCGGTTCCGATCCCGGCCGGTCCGGACCTTGATCGGCCGGACAGCAAGCGGGGTGAAGTGGTAGAAACGCGGAGAACCCTGTACGTATCGCAGTGAGAGGAGGCGCCCATGTCTTCCAAGCGCCGCCGCAAGAAGAAGGCCCGCCGCGGCAACGCCGCCAACCACGGCAGCCGTCCGCAGTCCTGAACTGAACGGGCCACCGAGCCGAAGGGCCTCCCGCGTGCACCGCGCACACGGGAGGCCCTTCGGTGTCGGGGCCCGCTCCGTCTCGTTGTCCGGGCATGAGCACACGACATTTCTCCCGCCCCCTCCGCGGGGCCGCGGTGGCCGCCGCGGCCCTCGTCCTTCCGTTCCCGGCACTCGCTGGTCCGGCCGCCGCTGCCGGGCCGCGGGGCCCGCACGACGCCAAGGGCGTCTTCCTCACCGTTTCGGGGTCCGGACACACCTGGATCCGTGGAGTGACGCTGGAATGCGAGCCGGCCCCGCACGGACGCCACCCCCGCGCAGGCGAGGCGTGCGCGGCCCTGGACCGGGCCGGCGGCAACCCCGAGTCCCTGCCGGGCGGCCGAGGCCGGTGCACCAAGGAGTACGACCCGGTGACGGTGAGCGCGCGGGGCACGCATGGGGGCCGGCCCGTCAGCTGGCAGAAGACCTTCTCCAACGCCTGCACCCTGCACGCGGCCACCGGACCGGTCTTCGACTTCTGACGCTCTCCGCCTTGCGCGGTCCTCGGCGTCCGGAGACCGAAGGAGGCCCACAGCTCAACGGCCTCCGTGACTCCCGACGAGGGCGGGCCCGCGCCGCGCGGGCCCGCCCTTCCGTGTCGTCACCACGCCGTGGCCGTCACCACGCCGTGGCCGTCACGGCGTCCTGGCTGTCACAGCGCCGCGGCCCCGGGCTTGACCATGCCGCGCACCGTACGGGAGTCCACGTACTCACCGAGGGCCGTCATGTCCCACTCGCCGGTGAACTGCCGTACGAACTTGGCCATGAGGACGCCGGTGCGGGGCTCGGAGTGGCTGAGGTCGAAGCGGACCAGCTCGGCGCCCGAGCCGTCGAGCAGCCGGCAGTACGCCTTCGCCACTTCGGTGAACTTCTGGCCCGAGAAGGAGTTCACCGTGAAGACCAGGCCCGTGACCTGCGGCGGCAGATCGCCGAGATGGACGGTGATGACCTCATCGTCTCCCCCGCCCTCGCCCGTGAGGTTGTCGCCCGAGTGCTGGATGACGCCGCCCAGGATCGCGAGCTTGCCGAAGTAACAGGAGTCGATCTTCTTGCGGTTGGCGTCGTAGGCGATGACCGAGGCGTCCAGGTCGATGTCCCGCGGGCGCTTGCCCGCGCGGAAGGCGGGCTCCCAGCCGAGGCCCATCCGGACCGAACTGAGCAGCGGCCGACCGCCCTTGACGAGGGAGACCGTCTGATTCTTCTGGAGGCTGACCCTCCCCTTGTCCAGGTTGATCTTCCCGGCCGGGGCGGGGGCCGGGGGCGCCGCAGGTGCCGTCGGAGGCGCGGAGGGGGCGAAGGGGGCAGAGGGAGCGAAGGGCGCGGTGGAGGCTGCCGGAACCGGCGCCTGGGGTGCGGGGGCCACAGGAGCTGAGGGCGCCACCGGGGCGGCCGGGGCCGAAGGTGTGGGAGCCGAAGGGGTAGGAGCCGAAGGGGTGGGAGCCGAAGGTGTGGGAGCCGAAGGGGTAGGAGCCGAAGGGGTGGGAGCCGGTGGGGCCGGCTCCTCCACATTCACCCCGAAGTCGGAGGCGATGCCGCCCAGGCCGTTGGCGTAACCCTGGCCCACCGCTCGCACCTTCCAGACGTCGTTCCTGCGGTACAGCTCCACCACCAGCAAGGCCGTCTCCGTGCCGAGACGGGGCGGGGTGAAGGTGGCGAGCACCGCGTTCGTCGCGGCGTCGCGCACCGTGGCCGTGGGTTCCGTGCCCGCGAAGGTGGCACCGCTGTCCAGGCTCGCGGTGACGACGACCTTCGCGATGTCGGCGGGAACCGCCCCGGTCTCCACGGTGATGGAGTCAGCGGCACCGGTGCTGTGGGTCACGCCGGGTGCGCTGGGCTGGTTGTAGAAGACGAAATCGTCGTCCGAACGCACCTTGCCCTCGGGGCCCAGCAGCAGGGCCGAGATGTCGAGCTTGGTGGGTGCGGTCACATCCACCGCCACGCGTGGCGCGGTCAGCGGAAGGTTGGAGCCGGGAGTCATTGCCGTCATGCCGGGGGTAACGACCGGCCACGCTTTGCGGTTCCTTTGCCGAGGATGCCGCCTCGGCCGTCGCAGGCGCCGCTCCGGCCCCCGTGGATCCCGTCCCGGCGGCCGGAGGCGCGCCCCCGGCCGCCGGGGATGCCGCCCCGGCTCGGGGCCGTGCCGTCGCGGCCACCACTCCGCCCACGCACACCAGCATGCCCAGCAGGGCGCCGCCGCCCGGGGCGTCGCCGAACATCGCGTACGCCCACAGCAGCGTCGTCGGCGGGGTGAGGTAGATCAGCGCGCTGGTGCGGGTGACTCCGTCACGGCGCAGGCTCAGCCAGTAGAAGCCGTAGCCGCCGAGGGTGGACAGCACCAGGACCCAGGCGACGGCGAACCAGAAGGCGCCGGAGGTGGCGGGCGGTGTGGCGTGTCCCAGCGCGCAGGCGACGGCGGAGAAGAGGAGCGCGCTCACCACGCAGTGCAGCGGCAACGCGTCGGCGGCGGGCAGCGGGTGGCGCGCACCGCGCTCCAGGAAGCTGGCGGCGAGCAGCCCTGCCATACCCGCGAACGGCAGCGCGTACGCCCACGCCGGGGCCGCGCCCGGCGTCGCGAGGTCGTCTCGTACGACGAGCGCGACGCCGCCGAGTCCGGCCAGGAGCCCGGCCCACTGGCGTCGGGAGATTCGTTCGCCGAGCAGCCGTCCGGCCAGTGCTCCGGCGGCCAGTGGCTGGAGCGCGGCGATCAGCGCGGAGGTCCCCGAGGGCACGCCCAGGCCGACGGCCCAGACGGTGGAGCCGAGGTAGACCCCCTGGGAGAGCAGTCCGATCCGGGCTTGTTCGGCGAGGGCGCGGGCGGGCAGCCTGCGCCGCCGCAGCAGCAGCCAGGCGCCGCCCAGCAGTGCGCTCGCGGCCAGGAACCGCCACATCAAGAGGGTGTCGGCGCCAGTGAGCCGGGTGCCGAGTTCGGCGCCGATGAAGCCGGAACTCCACATGACGACCAGGCCGGTGGACGCACCTGCCGAGGCGAGCCCTCCGGAACGGGCGGTCACGGCTGCCGGGGCCGGCGCGGAGACCGGTGGGGCCGGCGGGGTCGGCGCCGGAGAGGGGGGTGTGGCTGGCACGGGGCCTCCTGGGGGCGGGCGGGAAACGGTAGACCGATCTGTTTACTGGTACTCGCGGTAGGATGGACTAAACAGATCGGTTTATGCAAATGATCTGTGCACACGAGGGCGCCGGAAGCCGTCCGGCCGACGGCGCAGACCACGAGGGGGACACGATGGAGAGGCGCGGGAAGTGAGCAGGGTGAGCACGGCGCCACCGGATGAACTGACCCCGGGCGCGCGGAAGATCCTCGACGCGGCGGCCACGCTCTTCTACGAGCGCGGCATCACCGCGGTCGGCGTCGATCTGATCGCCAAAGAGGCGGGGGTCACCAAGAAGACGCTCTACGACCGCTTCGGCGGCAAGGACGCGCTGATCGCGGCGTATCTGCGCGAGCGCGACCAGCGCTGGCGCGCCTGGCTGACCGAGTGGGTGGACGGGCACGGGGGCGACGCGCGCGAGCGGGTGCTGGCCACCTTCGACGCGCTGGCCGAGTGGATGCTCCGCCGCGATCCGCGCGGCTGCGGCTTCGTCAACGCCGCCGCCGAACTCCCCGACCCCGCCCATCCGGGGCGGCGGGCGGTCACGGAGCAGAAGCGCTGGCTGCGCGGCTATCTCTACGAGCTGGGCGCGGCTGCCGGGGCCGGCGACCCGGACCGCGCCCAGCGCCTCGCCGATGAGCTGTCGCTGCTGCACGAGGGCGCGACGGTGCTGCACGGGCTCGGCGTGGCCGACGACCCGGTGGGCACGGCCCGTGCGCTGGCCGAGGAGGCGCTGGAGCGCGCGACGGCGCCATAAGGCAGCACGGTCACGCTGCCCTGCGGCACCGTACGCGTCACGATGCCCGCGGCGCCGTGGGCATCACGACCGGGTCCGGCCTTCCCCGGCTTCCCCGGCTACCCCGGCTTCCCCGGCTCCGCGCGGCTCGCCGTCGGCGCGCCTGCGGGCCAGCAGCTGGAGGTATCCGGCGATGTGGCCGTTGAGTGTCGGGGCGGTGCCGGTGCGCTCCTCGGCGATGCCGAAGCCGTGGTCGTCCAACAGCGCGCGCAGGTGGCCGGGGGTGTGGTGCCGGAAGAATCCGCCGTCGGGGGTGGTGAACGTGCCGTACGGGCGCAGCGGCGCGGTGGCGCTCTCGCGGTAGCGCGTGTAGCGGCTCACGTTGCGCTCGTCGCTTTGGATCGGCACCTCGCTGACGTACAGCACTCCCCCGGGCCTGATGACCCGCGCCAGCTCGGCCACCGTCGCGCGCTGCCCGTCGTCGTCGGGTACGCAGGTGAGGACGGCGAACAGCAGCGCGGCGTCGTACGAGCCGTCCTCCTCGGGCAGGGGCAGTGCGGGCCTGTGGCGCAGGGAGAGCCAGGGGCTCTCGCGCCGACCGCGCTCGATCATGGCCCGCGCCGGGTCCACGCCGACGACCCGCTCGTAGCCGAGCGCCGCGAGCCGCGCGGTGAGCCGGCCGTATCCGCAGCCGTAGTCCAGGACGCGGGCGTCCCGGGGGATGTAGGCGGACAGCAGCTCGGGGTCGAGCGCGTGGGTGAACGTCTTCGTCGCGCCGTCGGCTTCCCAGAAGCCGTGCACATGAGGGCGGGCAGCAGCCATGGCCAGACGGTACCCCCTGAAGCCTCGGTGGCTCCGAGGTGCGGGCGGGGACGCGCTGACGCAGCCTGGGGGTATGAATACGCCCATCGTCGTCGTGCACCCGCCGGCCCCCGAGGGTGGCCGCCGTGTCACCGCGCACGGTGAGACCCTGGGGACGGCGTACGGGCTGACCGACCTGATCGAGTTCCTCCGCCGCGCGGGCCTCGACATCGCCACCATCGACCTCTACGACGACGAGGTCATCGACTGGCAGGGCGGCAACCACGAGGTCTGGGCCCACGAGGCGGAGTGACCCGCCACGCGGGGTACGCGACCCGCCGCGCGGGGTGCGGGCCGGACGTCAGGAACGCGGGCCCGGCGTCAGGAGCGGGGGCCGCTCTCGCGGATCGTCTGGAGCTGCTGACTGGTGGAGATCAGCTCCTGGGCCTCCCGCTCGGAGGCGACCATGGGCTGTGAGCCGCGCAGCGGCACTCCGGCGCTCTCCGGCATGAAGTGCACGGCGACCAGCCCGATCAGCCCGCTGACGATCAGATAGCAGCCGGGCACCAGGCTGCTGCCGGTCAGGTGCACCAGCGCCTCGGTCACCAGCGGTGTCGTGCCGCCGAAGGCGGCGACCGAGAAGTTGAAGCCGATGCCCATCGCGGCGTAGCGCACGCTGGTGGGAAAAAGCGCGGGCAAGGTGGCCGCTGAGGGTGCGGCGAATCCGGCCAGCAAGGTGGCCAGGATCAGCACCCCGAGCCCGGGCAGCACCCAGCCGCCGGAGCGCAGGAGCAAGAAGGCGGGCACCGCCAGCACGATCTGGCCGATCGCCGCCCAGCGGTAGACGGGGCGGCGTCCGACGCGGTCGCTGAGCCGGCCGAGGAAGACGATCAGCACGACGACCCACAGCATGCCGACGAGCACCAGCACTTCGGCGGTGGTGCCGTTCCGGTGCAGCACTTCCGTCTGGTAGGACGGCAGATAGCCGGTCACCATGTAGTTGGTGACGTTGTAGAGCAGCACCAGCCCGACGCAGATCAGCAGCACGCGCCAGTGGCGCAGGAAGATCGTGCGGAACTCGTGCCTGCTGGACTCCCGTTCGGCGACGACCCGGTCGTGCTCGTCCAACTGCTTCTGGAACGCCGGGGACTCCTCCAGCTTGAGCCGCATGTAGAGGCCGATGATGCCGAGCGGCCCGGCGACCAGGAAGGGGACGCGCCAGCCCCAGCCGATCATCTCGCTGTCCGTCAGCAGGAAGTTGAGCAAGGTCACCAGCGCCGAGCCCATCGAGTAGCCGACGAAGGTGCCGAAGTCGAGCCAGCTGCCGAGGAAGCCGCGCCTGCGGTCGGGGGAGAACTCCGCGATGAAGGTCGTGGCGCCGCCGTACTCGCCCCCTGTGGAGAAGCCTTGCAGCATCCGGGCGAACAGCAGCAGCGCGGGCGCGGCGGTCCCGATGGTGGCGTAACCGGGGATGAACCCGATCATGAAGGTGCCGCAGGCCATCAGGATCATCGTGGTGGCCAGCACCTTCTGCCGGCCCACCTTGTCGCCCAGCGGCCCGAAGAACAGTCCGCCGAGCGGGCGGACCACGAAGGCGGCGGCGAAGGTGGCGAAGGAGGCGAGGAGTTGCGCCGCGCCGGAGGCGCCGGGATAGAAGACCCTGCCGAGGTCGGCGGCCAGATAGCTGTAGACGCCGAAGTCGAACCACTCCATGCAGTTGCCGAGCGCCGAGGCGGTGACGGCCCTCTTGAGCATGGGCTCCTTGACGACCTGTACGTCGCTCTTGGTGAACGGGCCGCCTTTGTGGCGCAGCCGCCGCATCAGCTCGTCGCGCACCTGGCGGGGCAACTCGGCCACCGCGCGCGGCACCTGGCGGGCGGCAGCGGCTCTGCCCCCTGATCCTTCGTCCGAAGTCCTCGGGGCCTTTGACACGTCGGCGTTCACACCCTTTGTTCCCTATGACCGGAAAGGCTGGATCTGCTGCCCGATCGTACGGAGCGGATCCCCGGCGGGTTGCCGGACTCGCCGGGCTCCATGTGTGGCCACTGCCTGGTCGGATGCCTGGTCGGACACGGGCCGGGGACCGGTCCCGCACGGGAGGACCGCGCGGGCCGGGGCGCTGTACGCACGGCGACGGCCGCCCGGCGGGGTGTGTGCCGGGCGGCCGTCCTGTCTCTCATCTCCCGGCGCGAGCGGTCCGTTCCGCACACAGGCGGGTCCGTTCAGCGCGGGCGGCGGAGTGTCAGCAGACCCCGTCCCCCGGCTTGGGGTTGCCCAGGCCGAAGTACGGGCGCAGCCGCAGCCCGGCCCAGGTGCCGACGAGTGCGACGGCGCCCCAGATCCAGCCGTGCAGGCTGCCGGAGGCGATTCCGGCCAGGTAGGCCCCGATGTTGCACCCTCCGGCGAGCCGCGCGCCGATACCCATCAGCACCCCGCCGAGCACGGCCGCCACCGCCGTACGCCACGGCATGCCCCGGTGCAGCGTCCAGACGCCGCCGGCCGCGGCGGCGACCGCGGCGCCGATCATGATGCCGAGGTCGGTGAGGCTGGTCTTGTCGGCCAGCACGGGCCCGGCCAGCTGCGGGGCGTTCTTCGGCTCCTGCCAGAACGCCCAGCTCTCGGGCGAACCCCCCAACACCCCCACGAGCTTGGAGCCCCACAGCGCGAAAGCGCTGGTGATGCCCCAGGCGCCGCCCGAGACCAGCAGTACGGCCCCGCCCAGCACCGCGAGCACCAGCGCGCCCGCGAGCAGCGGCCAGGAGCCGCGCACCACCCGGGCGAGGGCGCCGCGCGCGGACGGCGGCGCGCCCACCGGGGGCGGGTTGCGCCGTGCCTGTACCCGGCGCGAGACGAAGAAGACGGCCGCCAGCGCCGCCAGCGTCACCGCCAGCGAGCCGCCCCAGCCGAGGTGGTCGGAGAAGAGGACCGGGTCGAAGGCGGGAAGGCCGCTCCACAGCCCGTACTGCCATGCGGCGAGGGTCGAGCCGACGATGAAACCGCCGAGGGTGAGCACGATGGTGCTCTGGCCCGAGCCGACGGCGAAGAGCGTGCCGGAGGCGCAGGCCCCGCCGAGCTGCATGCCAACGGCGAACAAGAACGCCCCGACCAGCAGTCCGATGCCCAGGGGTCCGGCACTGGGGGCCGGTACGGAGCCGAACAGTCCGCTCCCGGTGCCGATGATCAGCGCGAAGAGAGTGGCGGTCGTCCCGAGCAGCAGCGTGTGGGCGCGCAGCCCGGTGCCGTTGCCCACGGCGATCAACTGCCGCCAGGCGGAGGTGAATCCGAACCGGGAGTGGAAGAGACCCACGCCCAGGCCGATGCCGAGCAGCAGCAGTACGCCGGGCTTGGCGCCGTGCGCCGCCCAGACGTAGCCGGTCAGCGCGAGCCCGATGACCAGGGCGACGATGAGCGGCAGCCACCGCACGGCGGGCGCGGGCGCCGCCTCGGGCGCGGGGGCACTGGTGGGCGAGGGCGGCAGCAGCGCGGTACTGACCGGTGGCTGCGCCTCGGCGGGAGGAGCGGTCGTCACGAGGACCTCCGTGCGGGGTACGGGAGGAGGAACGCCGGGGAGGCGAGGCTGACAGGGACAGGCGGTACGCGCACCCTGGGGCGGGGGGCGTACGGGGGCGCCGCGCGGGGTGCGGCGCCCGGACACCGCGCGGAACGTGGACCGGGAGCCGCCGGGCCCGCACCCGGCCCGTACGTACCGGCCCGCCCGCCGTCCCGGCCCGGCGGACGGGCGGCGGGGTCAGGGGGCGTGGGGCACGGGTGGGGCCGGGAGACGGCGCGGGGAGAGGCGGCGGGTCCGGAGCGGCGCGCGGCGCGGTGGCGTCAGCGGCGACAGAGCGCGTCGTCAACGCTCCACGCGGTGGCCGCGAAGAGCGTGAGCGCGAGCGCCCGCAGGCGCGCAGGTCCGAACATGCGTGCCACGGTAATCGAGACACCGGAATCCATACCTCCGTGTCTCATACAGCGAGACACGGAATTGAGACACGGCGCGGCGTGACGCGCGGCATGCGGCTGCGGCTGCGGCACGGATACGAGTCGGCCGCATACGGGATCGGGCATGCGAAGCGGGGCCCGTCCGAGGCGGGGGCCACCTGCCCGGAGCGGAAGGCGCCGCGCCGCCCGGGGCGATCGCGCGGCCCGACGTCAGCCCGGCGAATCGCACGGTTCGGCGGCGGTCCCGGACCGCCCCCGGCGTCGGCCCCGGCCTCGATGACCGAGAGCGTTTGCCGAGGCCGGCCCCGGGGCGGTGCGCGCGACGGGCGGGGCGTCGCCCGGTCGTTGAGCGTTCCTCCCGTCAACAGCGGGAGATGCGGCAGACACCGTCCCGGCTGCCGGACGCGCCGTTCTCATGTGCCGCTTGTCGACCTCTCGTTCGTCTGAACGGGTTGGTCGCTCCGTGTCGGCCCCGCCGTGGGGCGCACGTCCAGCGAGGATGCTCCCTGTTCCTGACGATTTGTTCCACCGTGGCGGCAGGGCTGCCCCGCGCGCACCTGCTCCAGGAACCGTCATCCGCAACAGGATTTGAGGAGATCGACTCATGGCTCACATGGCTCACATGCTGAGGACCACGGCTGCCGCGGCCGGTGCCTGCGCCATCGTGCTGGGCGGTGCCGGACTGGCCTCCGCCGACTCCGGGGCGGCGGGCGGCGCGACCGGCTCGCCCGGTGTGCTCTCGGGCAACGTGATCCAGGTTCCCCTCCACGTCCCGGTCAACCTCTGCGGCAACTCCATCGACACCATCGCGCTGCTCAACCCGGCCTTCGGCAACACCTGCGCGGCCGACTGACAAACCCGCGCGAGGCGGCTCCACGAAGGCAGGCCCGCCTCCGCACACGCGTGGCCCCCGGTTCCTTTCCCGGGGGCCACGCTCATGTCCCGACTGTTTTCAGCCGCCGTCACCATCACCGTGCTCGCCCCGGTGGCCGCCGCCGTGCTCATCGCGATGGCCGTCGCGATGGCCGTCGTCGCGGCCGTGGCCGTTCCGGTCGCGGGGGCGGTGGAGGCGGCCACGTATGTCACCGGGCGGCAGGAACTTCGTCCAGCGTTCGGGGAATTCGGCGGGGGCGTCGTCCGCGCCGTCGTCCGTACCGTCGCTCCGGGCACGCCGGGCCGCGACGGCGGCGACCACCTCGGCCGCCGCCTCCTCGCGGCGGCGCTCGTTCGCACGGCGGGCCGCCGCCGTGGCGACCGAGGGCCACACATGGTCGATGGCCGCGTTGACGGCGGCGCCCACCAGCACGGCGAAGGCCGACACACCGATCCACAGCAGGACGGCGACGGGTGCCGCCAGCGAGCCGTAGATGGTGGGCCCCTCCACGGTGTTGGTGAGGTAGAGCCGCAGCAGGAAGCTGCCGAGCACCCACATCACCAGGGCGACCAGCGCGCCGGGAATGTCCTCGCGCCAGGGCGAGCGCACCGGCACGGACACGTGGTAGAGCGTGGTGAGGAAGGCGATGGACAGCAGCAGCACCACCGGCCAGTAGAAGACCGTGACGACCCACTCCGCCTGCGGCACCAGCCGCAGCACCGCGTCGGGCCCGGCCACCATCAGCGGCAGCGCCACCGCGCCGATGACCAGCGCCACCAGGTACAGCCCGAAGGAGAGCACGCGCGTCTTGACGATGCCGCGCCGCCCGTCGAGCCCGTACATGACGGTGATGGTGTCGATGAAGACGTTCACCGCACGTGACCCCGACCACAGGGCCAGCGCGAAGCCGAGCGAGATGACGTCGGGGCCGCCGCCCCGGATCACGTCGTCGATCAGCGGGCGGGCGAGCTGATCGACGCCGTTGTCCGACAAGACGGTGGCGGACGCGTCAAGGAAGTTGTTGCGCAGTGACTCGATCGTGTCGGCGCCTATCCAGTCGAGGTAGCCCAGGAGGCCGATCAGGCCCAGCAAGAGCGGCGGGATGGAGATCAGCGTGAAGAACGCGGCCTCGGCGGCCAGCCCGAGGACCCGGTATTCCATACAGGAGTTGACCGTGTCCTTGAGCAGCAGCCATGCCATCCGCCGCTTGGGCACGTCCCTGTATTTGACCCGGGCACGGCGAAGCCGGCGACGGGCCAGTCGCCCAGGGGGCCGCTCCGGGGCCCGTTCGGGGGTCTGCTCAGGGGTTTCCTCGACTGCACGCACGTCCTTAACGTATCTGGCATGCCAGCCTCGACACACACCGTGACCAACCAGGCTCCTCCGCTGACCGACTACGACGTCTTCTCCGCCGACGCGGCCCTGGCGGAGGGAGTCGCCCGGCACGTGGCGCCGGAGCGCGCCGAGCAGGCTCGCGCCGAACTTTCCGAGCTGGGCGGCGCGGCGGGCTCCGCGCAGGCCCAGGAGTGGGGCACACAGGCCAACGAGTGCCCGCCCGTACTGCGGACACACGACCGCTACGGGCACCGGATCGACGAGGTGGACTTCCACCCCTCCTGGCACCGGCTGATGGAGCGCGGCGTCGCGGCGGGGCTGACCGACCCGTGGTCCCGCCCGGACGGCCAGCTGCGGCGCAGCGCCGCCTTCTACGTGTGGTCGCAGGTCGAGGCGGGGCACGGCTGCCCGCTGTCGATGACGCACGCCGCGGTGCCCGCGCTGCGCAAGGAGCCCGACGTGGCGGCCGAGTGGGAGCCGCTGCTGGGCTCGCACATCTACGACTACGGCCTGGACCGCCCGGCGGGCACCAAGGCGGGCGCCATCGCCGGGATGGGCATGACGGAGAAGCAGGGCGGCAGCGACGTACGGGCCAACACGACGCGGGCGGCGCCGCTGACCGGTAACGGCGCGGGCAGCGGCGAGTACACGCTGACGGGTCACAAGTGGTTCTGCTCGGCGCCGATGTCGGATGTCTTCCTCGTGCTCGCGCAGGCGCCCGGCGGGCTGACCTGCTTCCTGGTGCCGCGCGTGCTGCCCGACGGGACGCGGAACACCTTCTTGATCCAGCGGCTGAAGGACAAGCTCGGCAACCGCTCCAACGCCTCCAGCGAGGTCGAGTTCGACGGGACGACGTGGGCGCGCCGCATCGGCGAGGAAGGCCGCGGCGTCGCGACGATCATCGAGATGGTCGCCGCGACCCGGCTGGACTGTGTGACAGGCTCCGCCGCGCTGATGCGGCAGGCCGTGGCGCAGGCCGCCCATCACGCGGCGCACCGTTCGGTGTTCGGGAAGGTGCTGATCGAGCAGCCGCTGATGCGCAACGTGCTGGCCGACATGGCACTGGAGTCGGAGGCGGCCACCACCCTCGCGCTGCGGCTGGCCGCCGCCTACGACAGCGCGGCGGGCGAGGGCACGGCGGCGGCGCACGACCGGGCCCTGCTGCGGCTGGCCGTGCCGACGGCCAAGTACTGGGTCACCAAGCGCTGCGTGCCGCTGGCGGGCGAGGCCCTGGAGTGCCTGGGCGGCAACGGCTACGTCGAGGAGTCGGGCATGCCCAGGCTGCTGCGCGAGTCGCCGCTCAACTCCCTGTGGGAGGGCTCGGGGAATGTGCAGGCGCTGGATGTGCTGCGGGCCCTCCAGCGCTCGCCCGAGTCGCTGAACGCCTTCTTGACGGAGCTGGGGCACGCGCGCGGCGCCGACCACCGGCTGGACGCCGCCGTCAAGGACATGCTCACGCAGCTGTCCGACCTGGACGGCATCGAGGCGCGGGCCCGGCGCCTGGTGGAGCGGATGGCGCTGGTCTTCCAGGGCTCGCTGCTGGTGCGCTTCGCGCCGCCGGAGACCGCCGACGCGTTTTGCGCCTCACGGCTGGGCGGCGACTGGGGCACGGCCTTCGGCACCCTGCCCTCGGGCGCGCACCTGAAGACGCTGGTGGAGCGGGCGCTGCCGGTGAGCTGACCGCCGGCTCCGGCCGCCTGATGCCGGGCCCCGCCGCACCAGGTTCCGAGCCGGGTCCCGCGCTCCGGGGCCCGGCTCGGCTCGGCGCGGCTCAGCGGGACGTGGGCAGGCCCAGGTCGGCGGCCCACGGAGGGTTCGCGCCGCGTACGGCCACCACGGCGGCGGCCACCCGTGTGCCGAACGTCAGCGCCTCCTCGACCTGTTCGGTGCTCAGCGCGTCCAGCCGTCCGCCCAGCGCGCCCGCCGTGTGGAGGGCGTGGAGGAAGCCGGCCATGAACGAGTCTCCGGCGCCCACCGTGTCCACGACCTCGGTGCGCGGGGCGGTGACGCGCACCCGCTGCCCGTGCAGCGAGGCGAGCACACCGTCGCCGCCCAGGGTGATGACGACCAGCCCGGCCCCGTCCGCGTGAAAGGAGTCGGCCGCCTCCTCCGGTCCGGCGCCGGGGCGCAGGTGGGCCAGGTCGTCGTCGGAGAGCCGCAGGATGTCGGTGGCGGCGCACCAGCGGGGCAGTGCCTCGCGGTAGACGGCCGGATCGACCAGCAGGGGGCGGACGTTGGGATCGACGGAGACCGTGGCGCGCTCCCGTACCTCGCCCAGCAGCCGTTCGACGGCGGCGCCGCCAGGCTCGCGCACCAGCGCCAGCGAACCGGTGTGCAGACAGGCGAGCGGGCCCGCCGAGGCGGCGGCCAACTCGGCGTCCTGCCACTGCCAGTCGGCGGTGCCCTGGGCGTGGAAGGAGTAGTCGGCGCTGCCGCTCTCGTCCAGGTCGGCCACCGCGAGCGTGCTGGGCTCGGGCGCCTTGACCGCCCGGCTCAGATCGACGCCGGACGCGTCGAGGTGCGCACGGAAGAGCCGTCCGAACACGTCCTGGGACAGCCGTCCGAGGAAGCGGGTGGGCACGCCGAGCCGGGCCAGTGCCACAGCCGTGTTGGCCGGGCCGCCGCCCGGGAAGACCTCCAGACCCAGCGCCCCGGTGGGCGCGCTGCCCGGCGCGCTGACGAAAGCGTCGGCCACGCACTCCCCCAGGACGGCGATAGGACGTACGGACATGCTGGGCCCTCTCTGTCGGCTCGGTCGCGCTCCGGCCTCTGCGGCGGCGCCGCGCGCGGAAGCGCGGGAGCAGCTTCTCTCACGCGGACGGCGGGGCGGCATCCGGGTCCCGGCATCGGGGGCCCCGCCGCCCGCACCGCCGACTTCGGCCGCCCGCCCGCGGGTTGGTCCGCCGACCGGTCGGGCCGCTTACCGGTCGGGCCGTCCCCCAGCGGGGTCGCTTCCCATCTGGGCCGCCTACCGGTCGCCCGCCTCCGGGCCGAGGATCGCGTTCACCTGTGCGGCGAGGGCGGCGCGCAGTTCGTCCGGCGGCGTGCCCAGGCCGTCCACGAGGTGGGTCACGAGGTCGGCGCGGACGGCGGACAGCAGGGCGTGGGCGGTGAAGTCCGGGTGGGAGACCCCCGGTACGTGGCGCAGCGCCCCGGCCAGGGCCTCGTGCCAGCTGACGTAGTGCTCGGCCTGGTACGGGCTGCTGATCCCGGCGTCCTCGGCGACCGACATCAGCCTCCGGTTCTCGATCTTGAAGAGCAGTACGGCGTCCAGCAGGGAGCGCACCCGCTGCCGTGGCGACGGGGCCGCACCGGCCGCGCGCTCCCCGTCGCCCTCGCCGTCCCCCTGGTCTTCGCGGTCCGCTTCCCGTACCCGCTCCAGCAGGGGCTCCAGGCGGGCTCCGATCACGGCGGAGATCAGGCCCGCGCGGTCGCCGAAGCGGCGGAAGAGCGTGCCCTTGCCGACGCCCGCCGCGGCGGCCACCTCGTCCATGGAGACGCCGCGCGGGTCGTCGCTGCGGGCGAGCAGCGCGTCGGCGGCGGCCAGTACGGACTCCCGGTTGCGCAAGGCGTCCGCGCGCTCCTTGCGCTGGGCCATGGCCTTCCTCCTCCGCGTACGGGCATGCCCTGGGCAGGGCGGGCAACGGTTCATGCTAGGTGAGGCCGGTACGCCCGGCTCACGGGCGCCGGGTTCACAGGCGGCCGGACAGCTCGCGCTCGGCGAGGGCGCGGAAGCCGCGCGGGGGCCGGCCGGTGACGCGCTGGACGGTGTCGGTGGTACGGTCCTCGGCGCCCTCGGCGATGGCGCGGTCCATTCCGGCCAGCAACTCGGCGAAGTCGGGCGGGACCTCGGCCGCCAGCCGGTCCCGCAGCCGCGCGAACGTCAGCCTGCGGTGCGTCACTTGGCGCCCCGTGACCTCGGTGACGAGTGCGGCGATGTCGTCGTAGCTCAGCGTCTGCGGCCCGGTGAGGACCAGATCGGTGTTCGGGGCCCGGTCCCCGGTGAGGGCGTGGACGGCGACGGCGGCGATGTCGTCCGCGTCCACGAAGCCGACCCGGCCGTCCTCCGTCGCGGACAACAGCAGGCCCTCCTCGCGGATGCTGCGGGCGTGGGCGTGGTCGCCGGTGAAGTTCTGCATGAACCACGACGGCCGCAGCACCGCCCACTCCCCGAACAGCCCCGGCAGCGCCTCGTGCACCTGCCCCATCGCGGGGCCGCCCGCCGGGATCGCGGAGGAGCTGAGCAGCACGGCCCGGCGCACGCCCGCCGCGCGCGCCTGCCGCAGGAACGGCAGCATGACGGGGGCGGGGTCCAGGGCGCCGACGGGCGCGACGAGATAGATGCTGTCCGCACCGTCGAGGGCGTCGGCGAAGGTCGCGGGCTCGTACCAGTCGAACCGGACCGCCCGCGCACCCTCGGCCGGGGTGGCCCTCCGGCTCGCGGCCTTGACCTCGTGCCCCGCGGCGAGCAGTCGCGCGGCGACGCGACCGCCGGTGGTGCCGGTGGCGCCGAGGACCAAGGTGGTGCGGACGGCGCTCGTTCTTCCGGCGCCCCGCGCGGTTCCGGCGGCGCTCATCGCTCGCTCCCCGCGAAGCCGGCGGCGGACTCGCGGAGCGCGAGGGGGTTCCAGTAGTCGCGGTAGGAGGCGATCCGCCCGTTCGCGACCGTGACGACGGCGATGTACGTCATGTCGAAGGGCCCACCGGTCTCCACCAGCCGCCCGACGCCCCGCATCTCGACCACGATCGTGCCCGGCTCGATAGTCCGGTGGATCTCGACGGACGGGAAGTCGTGAAGGTCGATGCGGTCGGGGTAGTGGCGCATGTACGCGACGATCTCCGCCTTGCCCTCCAGCCGGGCAGGCCACCCCTCGGGGGCGAAGGGGAACTCCATGACGGCGCGCTCGTCGAAGAGTTCCACCCACGCGGGGATGTCCTTGTCCAGCAGCAGGCGGAGGCTGTGCCGGTACAGCTCCTCGGGGGCGGTGGGTGTGACAGGCGTGGCCATGGAGGTGCTCCGTTCCGTGCGACGGCGACTATACGGACCACCGGTCCGCATACCTCCACCATACGGACCGTCGGTCCGCTTATCAATCGGAGCCCTCTCGCAGGGCAGCCCGCGCAGCCGCCGTACCCTTTGCAGATTTCGTCACCGGTTTAGGGGGTGACGGTTTTCTTCTTCGTCGTCGGGGCTGGGCTGGGGGCGACGGCCGCAAGCTCGCACCACACCGTCTTCGCGAACGGAACCCGCCCTCGCCGCTCGACGCCCCACCGCAGGCTCAACGCCTCGACAAGGGCAAGCCCCCGCCCCGACTCGGCGTCCGGCGCGGCGGGCGAGGGCATCGGCAGCGGGCGCGGATCGGTATCCGTCACCGCGAGCCGTACCGCGCCTCCGCTCCCGCCGCCCCGCCAGGTGAGCCGCACGGTGGCGGGCGATCCCTCCCCCACGTGTGCGATGACGTTGGTGAGCACTTCGCTCACACACAGCGCGACGAGATCGGCGACATCGGCCGCACCCCACCACCGGCAGTGCGCAACAGCCTGCCGCCGCACCCCCGCCACCTCCGAGGGCTTCGCGAGCGCATGTAGGCACACTCTTTCATTTGCCGCACCCTTCCTGTGCACTGCGTGACGGACACCTCACACAATGGCCGGAAAGCGCGTAGCGTTGCGGCTGTCGGGCTCCCGCAAGCGAACTGCTCATCAGCTACGACCAATTGCGGAGAGACGGGGAACCGCCCCGCCCCCAACGGAAACAACCACCAACGTGCGGCGGTGAACCATGCCCGGACCCAAGGACATCGACGGATCAGCGGGAGTCCCGACCTTCTACGGCGCGGAGTTGCGCTGGAAGCGGGAACAGGCGGGACTGACCCGGCTGGAACTCGTCGAGGACAGCTTCTACGGCGCCAGCCACCTCAGCGAAATCGAAGCGGCGAGCGCCGCATGCCCCGCGACCTGGCCGTCCACGTGGACAAAAAGCTCGACACAGACGGCTTCTTCACCCGCCTGCGAGGATGTGCGGCGCGCACGGCGGAAGGGGCATGCCCGGTATTTCGAGAAGGCCCTGGAGGCGGAGGGACAGGCCCTGACCATTGAAGAATGGAGCCCGTCACTCTTCCCGGGCCTGCTGCAGACTGAGACTTACGCCCGAGCTGTTGTCGGGGCAACTCATCCGACGGAACCACCAGACGAAGTAGCGGGCAAGGTCGAAGCCCGGATGACCCGAGCCCAACTCCTCAAGAACAACCTGAAGACGCCGACCTTCTGGACCGTTCTGCACGAGAGCCTGCTCCGGCGGCCGATCTTGAGCCCGGCTGAGATGGCTGCCAGCTCGCGCACATCGCAAACCTGGCACGCCGGCGTCGCATCGTTCCACAGGTTCTCCCGGGGGACGCGGGGGCCCACCCCTTCATGATGGGCATGATCACGATCATGACGTTCCCTGATGCTCCCGCTCTCGTCTACACGGAAGGTCCGCACAGCGGGGACACGATCGACGATCCGGGCCTCGTGGCGGACTATCGAAGGTCTTACGAGCTGCTCAGGGCCGCCGCGATGCCACCAAAGGCGTCCCTAGCCATGATCCAGGACGCGGCAGAGGACTACCGAAATGGCAAGCAGCCAGACTGACTTCGCAGCCGCTCACTGGCGCAAGAGCAGCTACAGCAATGGATCCGGCGGAAGCTGCGTGGAAGTAGGCGAGGACTTCCCCGGCGCCGCACACTGGCGCAAAAGCACCCGCAGCAACGGCTCCGGCGGCGACTGCGTAGAGGTCGCCGTCGGCACCCCGCAGGGGCCGGACACCCCGCAGGGGATCGTTCCGGTGCGGGACACCAAGACCGCGTCCGGAGGGCCCACGCTCGCGTTCTCCGCCGCTCCGTGGGCCCACTTCGTCGGCGCGCTGTGCGCGGACACGCTCAGCGGACGTCGGGCGGAGTAGACGGCGGGGGCGGGGCCACGAAGGGGAAGCCGCCGGCGCCGTCGTCGTGGAGGAGTTCCGCCAGGACGAAACGGCAGGTCCAACGACGGCGGTGACGGACGCCCTCCGTGACTTTCATGAAGCCGTCGGTGATCCGGTAGAGCTGGGTGCGCTCGCGGTTCCAGGGGTGTTCGGGCACGTAGTTGCGGGCCCGTTCCTCCAGGAGGGCCATCGCCCGTTCGCGGGTGCCGACGTACTGGCCCAGCACCTGGCTGCCCCAGAACCCGCCGCCCGGAGCGGTCTCGTGCCGTTCGACGAGAAGGTGCCAAGTGGTGTTCATGGCCGGGAGCTTAGCCACCCCGCCCCCGCCAGGGCACCGGGAACAGGGTGCCGGGCTGCCGGGCGGGCGGCATGAAGCGGGGCCGCCCGCCCGGCGAACCGTACCGGCGCGCTCTAGCCCGCCGCGGTGGGCACGGGCGGTGCGGTGGCCTCGGCCGGACGGCCGGCGAGCGCCGTCTCGATCAGGACGTCCAGGAGCGCGGAGTAGTCCAGCCCGCCGACCTGCCAGACCTGCGGGAACTGGGACGCGGCCGTCATGCCGGGGAAGGTGTTGATCTCGTTCACCACCAGTTCGCCGGACTCTCTCAGGAAGAAGTCCACCCGCAGCAGCCCCCGGCAATCGAGCGTCGTGAAGACGTTCAGTGCCAGCGCACGCAGCCGCTCCGCGTCGTCCTCCTCCAGTTTCGCGGGGATGTCGAACCGGGTGGTGTGGTCCGCGTACTTGGCGGTGTGGTCGAAGAAGGTGCGGTCGGCGCCCACGGAAATCTCCAGCGCCGGGCCCGCCTTGACCTGCCCGTCCGGGAACTCCAGCAGGGCGACGTCGATCTCCCGCCCGACCACGGCCTCCTCCACCAGCACTTTGGTGTCGAGTTCCCTGGCCACGGCGATCGCCTTGGGCAGTTCGTCCCAGTCCACGACCTTGCTGACGCCCATGCTGGAGCCCGCCGTCGCCGGTTTGACGAACACCGGCAGGCCGAGCCGTTCACGGTCCTGCGGCGATACGGAGCTCTCGGTGCCCGTCAGCACCACTGACGCGGCGACGGGGAGCCCGGCGGCGGCCAGCAGGCGCTTGGTGACGTCTTTGTCCATGCCGGTCGAACAGGCGAGCACGCGGCTGCCGACGTAGGGGATGTCGGTCGTCTCCAGGAACCCCTGGAGGAGCCCGTCCTCCCCGTACGGCCCGTGCAGCACCGGAAGCACCACGTCCGCCGAGGCCATGGCGTGCAGCGCGTCGGCGACGGTGTGGCGCACGGGAGCCCCCGGGGCGGGGGTCAGCCGGATCAGGTCCTGCGCGCTGTACTGGCCGGCCGGCGCGCGGTCGCCGACCGCCCACTCGCCCTCGGGTGTGATCCGCAGGGGGACGACCTCGTACCGCGCACGGTCCAGGTGGGTCACCACGGATGCGGCGGACGCGGCGGATACGTCGTATTCGCTGCTGCGGCCACCGAATATAACGACGACCTCGCTCTTGGCTACACGCTCAGACACGGGCGGCCCCCTCCTTGACATCGGAACTTGCGGTGTGCGGCCTCGACGCGGGGTCGTCGGTGCCCTCTGACGGATCCGGCAGATACCGGCGGGTCACACGTCCGCCGATCCCTGTCAGTACCTCATGTGGGATGGTTCCGGCCCACTCGGCCCATTCGGTGACGGTCGGCTCTCCCCGGTCGCCGGGGCCGAAGACCACCACTTCCTCGCCCATGTCCACGGACGCGTCCCCGGTGTCGAGAACGCACTGGTCCATGGCGACACGGCCGACCATCGGACGACGCTGTCCGGCGACCCACATCTCGGCCTGCCCGGCAGCCGCCCGCGGAATCCCGTCGGCGAAGCCGAGGGGCACGAGCAGCAGACCGGTCGGGCGTTCGGTGATGTAGGTGTGCCCGTAGGAGACGCCTTCACCGCTTTCCACCCTGCGGGCCATGATGGCCCAGCCGCGTACGGTCATGGCCGGGCGCAGCCCGAAGTCCTGTCCGCGTGCCGGCTCCACTCCGTAGAGGCCGAGGCCCGCGCGCACCAGGTCGAAGTGCGTGTCCGGTGCGGCGAGGCCCGCTGCGGAGTTGGCCATGTGCAGCAGTTCGGGGCGCAGCCCCGCCTCGCGGGCGCGGGCGACGGCGGCCTCGAAGCGCTCGACCTGTTCCAGGTGGGTCGGATGGTGCGGCTCGTCGGAGTGCACGAGATGGGACCACACGCCGACGACCCGCAGCAGCCCTTCCCGCTCGTATCCACGGGCCGCCTCGACCAGCGCCGGCCAGTCGGACGGCGGGGTCCCGCCCCGGTTCAGTCCGGTGTCGATCTTCAGATGGACGCGGGCCGTCCGGCCCGCGCGCTCCGCGCCCGAGGCCACCCCGGCCAGGTGGGGGACGGAGGTCGCGGAGAGATCGACATCGGCCAGTACGGCCGGGGCGAAATCCTCGGTCGGCAGGTGCATCCAGCTCAGGATGGGCGCCTGGATCCCGGCTCTGCGCAGTTGGAGCGCCTCGGCGGTGGAGGTCACTCCCAGCCAGCTCGCGCCGTGTGCCAGCGCCGCACGGGCCACCGGCACGGCACCGTGCCCGAACGCGTCCGCCTTCACCACGGCCATCAGCGCCGCGCCGTCTGCCCGTTCGGCCAGCACGGAGGCGTTGTGGGCGATCGCGCCGAGGTCCACGACCGCCTCCCCGTACGTGGGTCCGCGACTCTCCGGCCGCCCTGACGGTGGTTGGTGACCGGAGCGCTGTGCCATCTGCGTCGCGTCGAGAGCCATCAAGATCCTTCGTAAATGGTGGTATGACGTATATGAGACCATCCTCGGCGCGAGGACGCTCGTAGAGCCCGGCACACCCGCGACATCAGCCCTCGAACGGCGGGGACTGCGTGGCCCGGTACGTGAGATGCACTGCTGACCGTATGAGTTCCTCGGTTGCGACCGGAAACCCGCACACAGTCTGTGACCCGCTCACCTCGGAGAGCGCTTGCGTACCCGGCGAGTTCGCACGGTCACACGCGTACGCGCGGCCCCGCGCCTCCCGCACCGGCGGCGCCGGGCCGCAGGACTGTGAGGCAGGACACAGCCGCGCGCCGCTCCTCGGCCTGTCGGACCGGCTCGCGGGGGCTGCTCCCCGGACTCTCGGCCCGGGATGGGGGCACTGGACCATGGAGCGCCGACGCTACCGCACCCCACCGCACCGGACTCAGCAGCCGCCTCCGTTACGAACCGCGTACGGGTCTTTCCAGTGCGTGCGCGCTGCCGCTGGGTGAGAGCGCCCGAACCGCGGCGCGGGCGCCGGTACCCGCCAGGCTGCCGACTCAGCGTTTTTCCCGATGAACCCCCGCGTTGCCGCCGCGGCTGAACCGACGGGTCGTGCGGTTCGTAGACAGGGCGGACACAGATGCCTCTCACTGAGCGTAAGGGAACGTATATGGCCAGGCGCCGTAAAGATGAAGAGTTCGCGGGCGCGTGGCGCATTTGGTTCGCAGACCCGAAGAATTACAAAAAGATGCCGCGTGAAAGTGTGACGGTGAACGGCGTAGCCCTCGGGAAACGAGGGAGGCACCTTCTGTCGGCCGGCGACCTGGCATCAGCGGGTGTCCTGGAGACAGTGGAGCTGAAGAAGGGAGGTGCCGAGCTGGAACTGCAGAGCAACTGCCGGAAGATCTGCCGGGATTCGGTAATGCTGGCCAGCCAGGTAATAGCAGAGGAACGCGGCCTGGATTACGCAGCCGCGTTCCGCACCCTGTACCGCCACCGGGACAACCCGGAAGGAAAATACGCGCCCGGAACCGTACTGACTTACTCCGAGTACGTGGAGAAGATTGCGGCCGGGAGACGGATGCGCGACCTGCTGTCCGGGGACCCCCAATACCGCGCCAGCGAGCCTGAGATATCCGCGCTGCGCGACTGCGCTGAGCTTCCGCTGAGGGAACTGTCCGAAGGGCAGGTGCAGATCGACCGGCCGGAGCTGGAACGGCGTGGCCTCGTCAAGCCCCTCATCCGGCGCCCTGCCGTGCCGGGCGGACAAGGCCAGGCACGTGCGCGGGCGCAGACACAGCAGACACAGACACAGGCGCAGGCAGCGGCACCGAGTCGGCAGCGGCCCACGCCGTACGGGCGGGTCGGCGGACCCGGGTACGCCGGACCGGGACCGTCCAACCGGCAGAGCGGTGGCCGGCGAAGGGGCTGACCCGCGCTCGCCGTATCCACTCCGCTGCCCAGCGCCGGGCGAAAACCCGAGCCGACGTCCCGTACGCGGATATGTCCGCGCGCGGATACGCCCCGTACACCGACTGCCTACCGGGCGGCCGAGCGGAGGCGGTCCGCCGCCTTGTGGGTGAGCTGGGAGACCAGGGCCGTGTCGGCTTTCCCGCTCTTGGAGAAGTTCAGCTCGACGGTCGCAGCCCCCACGCGCACCAGCACATCGCCGAAGGACATACCGCCCAGGCCCATTCTGGTCCCCACCGTCTCGTTGCCGGCCCGCTCGGTCCGCCATGGGGCGAAGGCGACCTTCACGCCGTCCTTGACCACGCCGCCGGGGCACGCGCCGGGCACGTTCCGCAGCTGGCTCATGGCCCGCCGCGCGTACTTGGCGCTGCGGTAGCCGACCACGCGCGCGGTGACCTCGCCCGCGCCGCCGCCCTCCTTCAGCGTCCGCTCGACCGCGAGCCGGGGCGTGCCGATGGCGCGGTTCGTCCGGTCGATGAAGGACTGGCAGGACGTGGACTTCGCCGTCATGCCGAAGAGGTTCTGCTGCACGTGGTACCGGCCGTCCAGATGCTCCTCGTTCTTCGTCCAGCCGACGGGCATGTCGCCCACGTCCAGGAGCGCGCCGCGCGCCTCGGAGAGGGACAGCGGCGCCGATGCGGAGGACGTGTGCCGGGTGCGGGACTTGTGGGACCTGTGAGATGTGGGGGAGTTGTGCAGCCCGCGGGATTTGTGGACACCCGCGTGGGCCGACCTGGAGGTCTGTGTGGACTTCCGGGCCGGCTTCTTCCCGTGCCCGCCCCCGCAGCCCGTCACGACCACCATCACCGCGAGCCCGATGGAGGCTCCCGCTATCCACCCGCTGTTCCGCGTGTTTCGCATGTTGGGCGTGTTCCGCATGCGCACTGCCTCTCCCCCGTACGGACACATGACCTGTTGCCGTCATGCCCATGTCCATGACGGCCTGGCGGACGAGCGTAGCCCACCTCCCCGGGCCCGCCGCGGGGGCCGCCGGGGCGTCGGCCCCCGCCCCTCACACCTCCCGCCACCCCCCGCGGGTGACGTAGCGGCGCTGCCAGGGTGTCTCCACGGCCCGGCGGGAGTAGTGGGTGCGGACGTAGGCGACCGCCTCTCCCGGGGGCACGCCGTCCAGGGCGGCGAGGCAGGCGAGAGCGGTGCCGGTGCGGCCCTGGCCGCCGCCGCAGGCGACCTCCACGCGCTCCTCCCCTGCCCGCTCCCACACCTGGCGCAGGGCATCCTGGGCGTCGGCGCGGTCGGTGGGGAGGCGGAAGTCGGGCCAGCGCAGCCAGCGGGACTCCCAGCCGACGGGTGCGGGCCTGCGGCCCAGCAGGTAGAGGCCGAACTCGGGCTCGGGCCCCGGCGGCAGCGGGTGCCGGAGCCCCCGGCCGCGCACGAGGCGCCCGGACGGCAGCCGCAGCACGCCCACAGTGCCGGGCTCCCAGGTGAGGATGGCTGTCATACGGGGACCGTAGCGAGGCTCCGGCCCTGGCGAAGGTGTTTTCGGGGCACGCCTCGGCGGGCCCCGACCACTCCGGGCCCGGCCTTGCCCGGCCGCCCCCAGGGCGGGCCCCGTCCCGGCGCGCGTCCTGGTAGAGACCCGTATCGTCGGATTCCGTGCGATCGCCACAGGGGCGGACGCGGCCAAGGACGACCGGCCAAGGACCCGGCAGGCGCGAGCAGCACCAGCACCAACACCAACACCAACAGCGACAGCGACAGCGACAGCGACAGCCGGCAATCGGAACGATGTGAGAGAAGGGCGGGCGACGGCGTGCGGGAACAGCCCGGAGGAGCCGCAGGAGCCGAGGGATCCGGAGGCGGCGGACGCCCGTTCGACCCAGGCGAGAGTCCCCGTGCCCGAGGGGCCCAGGACCGCCAGGGGGGCTGGGGCGAGCGCGGCGGCCACCAGGCCGGGCGCGGGGGCTCCGGCCGGCGCGGGTACGGCGGGCCGCCACGTGACCGGGGCGGGTACGGGGGGCGCGGCGGACGCGGCGACGGAGGTCCGGGCGGCGGCCAGGGCGGAGGCGGGGGCGATCGGGGATACCGGGGCCCCGGCGGCGCTCGCCGCGATCACGACGGGCGCCGCGACCAGAACGGCGCCGCCCGCTCCCCGCACACCCCCCGCGCACCCCGCACCGGCCTCGCCGCCGAACTGCGCTCGCTCGAAGGCGCGCAGTACGGCCGCTACAAGAGCCTGATCGGGCGCTGGGAGCTGCCGGGCGGGGAGACGCTGGAGCTGGTGCGCGGACAGGCCGACCCGTACGCGCCACCCGCGCGGATCGCGGTACACGTTCTCGGCGAACTCGCCGCCTTGCCCGAGGACTTGTGGCGCACGCCGACCCGGCGGCGGGCGTTGGCCTCGTACCTCGTACGGCAGGCGGCGCGCGCCGTCGGCGGCGAGAAGGCGCTGCGGGTGGACGCGGGCGGGCAGGAGGTGCTGGAGCGCAGTTCGTGCACTGTGAGCGGCGCGGACGGCTCGGTGACGCTGCGGCTGGGCGCCGCGCTGCCGGGCAGGGGCCGGCGGATCGACGGGCGCGAGGCCGAGCGGCTGCTGTGCCAGGTGCTGCCGCGCGCGGCCGAACGGGCGCTGCGTTACGGCTCGTTGGACGCGGAGCGGGCGCGCCGTTTCGTGGAGACCGTCGAGGACTCGGTGGCGCTGCGGGACGCGCTGGAGGGGCGCGGTCTGGTGGGGTTCGTGGCCGAGGGCGCGGTGCTGCCGCGCCGCAGCGGGGTGGACGACCGTCCGGCTGCCGGTGAGGGCGTGGTCCCGTTCGTCTCACCGGCCGAGCTGCGGGTGACGGTGGAGCTGCCGCACGCGGGCGCGGTCTCCGGTATGGGCGTGCCGGAGGGCGTGAACCTGGTGGTGGGCGGCGGCTTCCACGGCAAATCGACGCTGCTGCGGGCCTTGGAGACCGGTATCTGGGACCATGTGCCGGGCGACGGGCGGGAGTTGGTCGTCTCACGGGCTGAGACGGTGAAGCTGCGGGCCGAGGACGGGCGGCGCGTCGAGCGGGTGGATGTGCACGCCTTCGTGGACCACCTGCCGGACGGCTCGGACACCTCGGATTTCTCCACGCAGAACGCCTCCGGCTCGACCTCGCAGGCCGCGTCGCTGTGCGAGGCGGTGGAGGCGGGCGCGCGGGTGCTGCTGATCGACGAGGACACCGCCGCGACAAATCTCATGATCCGGGACGCCCGGATGCAGACGCTGGTGGCCAAGGACCGCGAGCCGCTGACCCCTCTGGTGGACAGCATCCGCTCGCTCCACCGGGACCACGGTGTCTCCACGGTGCTGGTGATGGGCGGCTCCGGCGACTATCTGGAGGTCGCGGACCGCGTGGTCATGATGGACGCGTACCGCCCCTCGGACGTCACCGCGCGGGCCCGCGAGATCGCCTCGGTACCCACCGGGCGGCGCGCGGAGGCCGAGTCGTTCCCCGGCGTGGTCGCGCGGGTGCCGGATCCCGCCTCGCTGGACGCCGAGGTGCGCGGACGCCCGCGCATCCGCGCGCGCGGCGAGGACGTGCTGTCCTTCGGCGACCACGAAGTGGACCTGCGCGCCGTCGAGCAGATCGCCGACCCGCGCCAGGTCACCGGCATCGGGCTGGCTCTGGAGCTGATGGTCCGCGGCGGCCTGCTGGATGGCCGGCGCACCCTGGCCGAGGCCCTCGACCTGCTGGACGAGGCGCTGGCGGACGAGCCGACGGCGGCGCTGCTCACCATCCGGGACGAGGACTTCGCCGCGCCCCGCCGCTTCGAGACGGCGGCGGCCGTGAACCGGGTACGGGGGCTGCGCATGCTGCGGAGCTGATGCCCCGGGGCTGCCGCCTCGCGGGAGGGGCCGTCCCCTCGACCGGGGGCTGCGCAAGCCCGCGCGGAGGGGGCGTGGTTGGGTGTGTGCATGTCCGAGAGCGTCACCGTCACCACCTGGTATCTGGAGCAGACCTCGCCCGGCGACCTCGTACCCGCCCGAGTACCGGACCGGGCGGCGGTCGAGGTCTCCCCCGCCCGGGTCGCCAGCCCCGAGTTCAGCCGGTTCCTGTACGCGTCGGTCGGCCAGGACATCGCCTGGACCGACCGGCTGCCGTGGACGTACGCGCGGTGGCGGGAGTTCCTGGACCGTCCGGCGGTCGAGACCTGGGTTGCCTACGAGCACGGCACACCGGCCGGTTTCATCGAGCTGGACGGCACCGCCGAGGGCCTCGTGGAGATCAGCTATTTCGGTCTGCTGCCCGCCTTCCGCGGCCGGGGCATCGGCGGCCACCTGCTGTCCTACGGCACCAGCAGGGCCTGGGACCTGGCGAGCCGGTGGCCGGGGCGCGCGAAGGTGGGCCGGGTGTGGGTCCACACCTGCACCAAGGACGGCGAGCACGCCCGCGCCAACTACGAGAAGCGCGGCTTCCGCCTCTACCGCACGGAAACCGGTCAGGAGCCCTGCCCCGTGCAGCCGGGCCCCTGGCCCGGGGCCTGAGCATGCCGCCGGGGGGAAGCGCGCCGAAGGAGCGCGGCTACGGGCGTTCGGTGCTGGTGGGTTCGGCGACGCTGCTGAGCGAGATCGCGGTCCTTTCGGTGATCAGCTCCCAGGTCTCCTATGCGCAGGAGCACCCGGCCGGGCCGGGCGGCGGGAGCGCGATGGCCGTCCTGCTGCTGCCGGGGCTGGTGCTCGCGTGCGTGGCGGTGACCGTGTGCCTGGCGCTGCCCTCGCTCGCGGTGGCCGGGGCGGTGCGGCGCGAGTCCTGGCAAGGGGTGCTGCTGTGCGCCGCCGGGATCGCGTTCGTGCCCTGTGTGCCGCTGGCGGCCTGGATGGGTGGCGGGTTCCTGGGGTTCCTGGTGACGTGGCTGGTGGGCGCGCTCCTGCTCGGCACCACCGCACTGGCGGGCCGCCGCGCCCGGCGACAGCGCGCACGCCGGGGCGCCTGGCGGGCGCTGGGGCGCACGCTGGCCCAGGGGGCGATGGCCTGCGTCCTGACCACGATGCTGGGGTACGGGGTGTACGCGACGGAGATCGTCTCGCCCTACGCGCCGCCCCGGGTGACGGACCGGCAGCTGCAAGGCACTTGGTCGGACGGCCGGTCCGGGACGCTGCGGCTGGCTCCGGACGGAAGTGCGCGGGCGGTCTCCCTCTCCCTCCCCGGCGGCGTTTCCGGCGCGGCGGCGGGGTCGGGGTCGGGGGTGGGGCCGGAAACAGACGCGGGGGCGGGGGCGGGGGCGCGCGCGGACACCGGCAGCTGTTCGGGAACGGGGGTGTGGGAGTTCACGCGTGCCCCGGACCCGTGGGAGCAGACCGTCACGGTGACGATGGAGAGGTGTGCCGGGGACCAGGAGTGGCACATCCTCGGTACGGCGGAGCGGCCGAAGCTCTATCTGAGCGAAGGAGATCCCGATGCACCGGAGATCACCACGCTCACCCGGCCCTGAGCGGGCGCATCCGGCCTTGTGCGGGCTCACCCGCCCCCGTGCGGGCTCACCCGCCCCTGAGCAGGCTCACCAGCCCCTGAAGGGGCGGCGGAGCGTCGCAGGCCAGCGCCTGGCACGGCATGCGTATCGCCATACGAGACGGATCTGTCCGTAATACGGATAGCAGTGGACTGGCGTCAGACGCCCGTGCGAGGCTTCCGTCATGTCCCGCGCTGGAATCGCCTTGGTGAGTCGACGTCACGTCGATCTCGTTCGCGTGTCCAGCGCCATCTGTCCGGCGAGCTGACAGCCACAGCACCGCCGTTTCCGACAGCACCTCCCTGACGTCCCGCTGAGCCGCAGCCGCCCCCACTGTCGCGGGTGAGCCCACAGCTCGACGCCACTTTTCCCCTGCGTACAGGCATGCCCGCGGCCGGACCGGACATCCGCCGGGCACCCGCCGGACGCGCCTGTCCGGATGTGCCCGTGGGGGACCACCGCAGCCCTGCGTGCACGCGCCTCCTGCCCGAAGGATCCCGTCATGGCCGACACCTCCGAGCGCCCCTCCCCCAAGCTCTCCGAGCAGGGGGTGCCCTCCGCCCCCGCCCGCCGCAAGGCCGGACGCCACCGCGGCGAGGGGCAGTGGGCCGCTGGTCACTTCACGCCGCTCAACCCCAACGAGCAGAACAAGAAGGACGATGACGGTCTCAATGTGCGGACACGCATTGAGACCATCTACGCGCACCGTGGCTTCGACTCCATCGACGGCTCCGACCTGCGCGGCCGGATGCGCTGGTGGGGGCTCTACACCCAGCGCCGTCCCGGCATCAGCGGCGGCAAGACGGCCGTGCTGGATCCGGAAGAGCTGGATGACGAGTTCTTCATGATGCGGGTCAGGATCGACGGCGGGCGGCTGAGTCTGCGTCAGCTGCGCGTCGTCGCCGACATCTCGCAGGAGTTCGCGCGCGGCACCGCCGACATCACCGACCGGCAGAACGTGCAGTACCACTGGATCCGCGTCGAGGACGTACCGGAGATCTGGCGCCGCCTGGAGGGCGTGGGGCTCTCGACGACCGAAGCGTGCGGCGACGTCCCGCGCGTCATCCTCGGATCGCCCGTGGCGGGGATCGCCAAGGACGAGATCATCGACGGGACACCCGCGATCGAGGAGATCCACCGGCGCGTCATCGGCAACCCCGCCTACTCGAACCTGCCGCGCAAGTTCAAGACGGCCGTCTCCGGCTCCCCGCACATGGACGTCACGCACGAGATCAACGATGTGGCGTTCGTCGGCGTGGACCACCCCGAGTACGGCCCCGGCTTCGACGTCTGGGTCGGCGGCGGCCTCTCCACCAACCCCAAGATCGGCGTACGGCTGGGTGCCTGGGTGCCGCTGGAGGATGTGGCCGACGTCCACGAGGGCGTCGTGGCGATCTTCCGCGACTACGGCTACCGGCGGCTGCGCAACCGCGCCCGCCTCAAGTACCTGGTCGGCGACTGGGGTCCGGAGAAGTTCCGCCAGGTGCTGGAGGAGGAGTACCTGCTGCGCAAGATGGCCGACGGGCCCGCGCCCGAGAAGCCGGTGCAGGAGTGGCGCGACCACATCGGCGTGCACCAGCAGAAGGACGGCAACTACTACGTGGGCTTCGCCCCGCGCGTGGGCCGCATCGACGGCGCCACCCTCAGCAAGGTCGCGGACCTGGCGGAGGCACACGGCTCCGACCGCGTTCGGACCACGGCCGAGCAGAAGATGCTCATCCTGGACGTGGCCGGGGACCAGGTCGCCTCGCTCACCGAGGGCCTGGAGGCGCTGGACCTCACCGCCCGCCCCTCGGTCTTCCGGCGCGGCACGATGGCCTGCACCGGCATCGAGTTCTGCAAGCTGGCCATCGTGGAGACCAAGGGCCGCGGCTCCTGGCTCATCGACGAGATGGAGCGCAGGCTCCCCGGCTTCGACCAGCCCGTGACGATCAACCTCAACGGCTGCCCCAACTCCTGCGCCCGCATCCAGACAGCGGACATCGGCCTCAAGGGACAGCTCGTCACCGACTCCGAGGGCGAGCAGGTCGAGGGCTACCAGGTGCACCTGGGCGGCTCGCTCGGTCTGGAGCCCGGCTTCGGCCGCAAGGTGCGCGGCCTGAAGGTGACCGCCGACGACCTGCCCGACTACATCGAACGGCTGCTGCGCGCCTTCGAAGCGCAGCGCGAGGAGGGCGAACGGTTCGCCCAGTGGGCGGCGCGCGCCGACGAGGGAGACCTGAAGTGAGCGAGCGCGCCGCGCCGTTCTACTGCCCCTACTGCGGGGAGGAGGATCTGCGCCCCAGTGAGGAGGGGTCCTTGCGCGGGGAGGGCGCGGCCTGGGAGTGCACCGCGTGCAACCGCGCCTTCCGGCTGAAGTTCCTCGGCCTGCTCGCGGCCGGGCTCGCCCCGCGCCGGGCGGCGGCGCACACCGTGGCCGTCGAAGGCGTCGAGGGCGTCGAGGGCGTCGAGGGCGTCGAGGGCGTCGAGGGCGTCGAGGGAGAGGAGCCGACTTCATGACCACCGATCACCTACGAAAGCAGCTCTCCCGAAACGGAGTTGTGAGCACCGCTCCGGACAAAGAGCACGGCTCCCCGTCCGCCGCGAGCGCCGCTCCGCCCCAAGAGCAGCGCTCTCCCGACGAGTTGGCGCGGCTCGCCGAGACGGCCGGACGGGAGCTGGAGGACGCGCCGGCGCTGGAGGTGCTGCGCTGGGCCGCCGGCACGTTCGGCCGCCGCTTCTGCGTCACCTCCTCCATGGAGGACGCCGTCGTCGCGCACTTGGCCTCGCGGGTATTCCCGGGTGTCTCGGTAGTCTTCCTGGACACCGGGTATCACTTCCCCGAGACTATTGGCACCCGCGACGCGGTGGAGGCCGTCATGGACGTCGAGGTGATCACCCTGACGCCGCGTCAGACCGTAGCCCAGCAGGACGCGGAGTACGGGCCCAGGCTGCACGACCGCGACCCGAACCTGTGCTGCGCGCTGCGCAAGGTCCAGCCCCTCGAAGAAGGGCTGCGCACCTATGACGCCTGGGCCACCGGGCTGCGCCGCGACGAGTCGCCCACCCGCGCCCGCACGCCCGTCGTCGGCTGGGACGAGCGGCGCAAGAAGGTCAAGGTCTCGCCCATCGCCCGCTGGACCCAGCAGGACGTGGACAGCTACATCGCCGAGCACGGGGTGCTCACCAACCCGCTGCTGAGCGACGGTTACACCTCCGTCGGCTGCGCCCCCTGCACCCGCCGCGTGCTGGCCGGTGAGGACGCGCGGGCCGGCCGCTGGGCCGGGCTCGACAAGACCGAGTGCGGGCTGCACTGATGCGGGCCGCCCAGGAACCCGGACACGGAGTAGTCGCGGACACCCAGCAGGACACGGACGCCGGAGAAGGGCAGGAGAGGCATGTGAGCGGTGCCATCGGGGACACCGGTGCGACCGGTGCAACGGTCTGGCTGACCGGCCTGCCCAGCGCGGGCAAGACGACCATCGCCACCGAGGTCGCCGGGCTGCTGCGCGGGAGCGGACGGCGGGTGGAGGTGCTCGACGGGGACGAGATCCGCGCCTTCCTCTCCGCCGGGCTCGGCTTCTCCCGCGCCGACCGCGACACCAACGTCCAGCGCATCGGCTTCGTCGCCGAACTGCTCGCCTCGCACGGGGTGACCGTGCTGGTGCCGGTGATCGCGCCGTACGCGGACAGCCGCGAGGCCGTGCGCAAGCGCCACCAGGCGCGGGGCACCGGTTATCTGGAGGTCCACATCGCCACCCCGGTCGAGGTCTGCTCCGAGCGGGACGTCAAGGGGCTGTACGCCAGGCAGGCCGCGGGCGAGCTGACGGGCCTGACGGGCGTGGACGACCCGTACGAGGCACCCGAGCACCCGGACCTGCGGATCGAGACGCACGGGCGGAGCGTGGCCGAATCCGCGCGCGAGGTGCACGAGCTGCTCAAGGAGAGGGGACTCATATGACCACGGCCATCACGGCCCCCGAGGGCACCGGCAGCCCCTTCGCGCTGTCCCACCTGGACGCGCTGGAGTCGGAGGCGGTGCACATATTCCGGGAGGTGGCCGGGGAGTTCGAGCGCCCGGTGATCCTCTTCTCGGGGGGCAAGGACTCCATCTTGATGCTGCACCTGGCGCTGAAGGCGTTCGCCCCGGCGCCGCTGCCCTTCGGGCTGCTGCACGTGGACACCGGGCACAACTTCCCCGAGGTCCTGGAATACCGCGACCGCACGGTGGCCCACCACGGCCTGCGGCTGCATGTCGCCGCCGTGCAGGACTACATCGACAGCGGCGCCCTGCGCGAGCGCCCCGACGGCACCCGCAACCCGCTCCAGACGCTGCCGCTGCTGGAGGCCATCAACGACAACCGCTTCGACGCGGTCTTCGGCGGCGGGCGGCGCGATGAGGAGAAGGCCCGCGCCAAGGAGCGCGTCTTCTCGCTGCGCGACGAGTTCGGCGGCTGGGACCCGCGCCGCCAGCGCCCCGAGCTGTGGCAGCTCTACAACGGCCGCCACTCCCCCGGCGAGCATGTGCGCGTCTTCCCGCTGTCCAACTGGACAGAGCTGGACGTGTGGCAGTACATCGCCCGCGAGAAGATCGAGCTGCCCGCCATCTACTACGCCCACGAGCGCGAGGTCTTCGCCCGCTCCGGGATGTGGCTGGCGCCCGGCGGCTGGGGCGGGCCCAAGGACACCGAGACCGTCGAGCGCCGCCGGGTGCGCTACCGCACCGTCGGCGACATGTCCTGCACCGGCGCCGTGGACTCCGGCGCCGACACCGTCGAGAAGGTCATCGCCGAGATCGCCGCCTCCCGGCTGACGGAGCGCGGCGCCACCCGGGCCGACGACAAGCTCTCCGAGGCCGCGATGGAAGACCGCAAGCGGGAAGGCTATTTCTGATCATGACCGTCACCCATGAGGCGACGTCGCTGCTGCGCTTCGCCACGGCGGGCAGCGTCGATGACGGCAAGTCCACGCTGGTCGGAAGGCTGCTGCACGACTCGAAGTCGGTGCTGGCCGACCAGTTGGAGGCCGTCGAGCTGGCCTCCCAGGCCCGTGGCCAGGAGGCGCCCGACCTCGCGCTGCTGACCGACGGGCTGCGCGCCGAGCGGGAGCAGGGCATCACCATCGATGTGGCCTACCGCTACTTCGCCACGCCCAGGCGGCGCTTCATCCTCGCCGACACCCCCGGGCATGTGCAGTACACCCGCAACATGGTCACGGGGGCCTCCACCGCCGAGCTGGCCGTCGTCCTCGTGGACGCGCGCAACGGCGTGGTCGAGCAGACCCGCAGGCACGCCGCCGTCGCCGCGCTGCTGCGCGTCCCGCACGTGGTGCTGGCCGTCAACAAGATGGATCTGGTCGGCTACCAGGAGTCCGTGTTCGCCGCCATCGCACGGGAGTTCACCGACTACGCGACCTCGCTCGGCGTCCCCGAGGTCACCATCATTCCCATCTCCGCGCTGGAGGGCGACAACGTCGTGACCCCCTCCGCGCACATGGACTGGTACAGCGGCCCCACCGTCCTCGAACACCTGGAGACGGTCGCGGTCACCCACGACCCGACCGGCGACCCGGCCCGCTTCCCCGTCCAGTACGTCATCAGGCCCCGCACCGCCGAACACCCGGACTACCGTGGCTACGCCGGCCAGTTGGCGTCCGGCGTGCTGCGCGTCGGGGACCGGGTGACCGTGCATCCCTCGGGCCGCGGCAGCACCGTCGAGGCCATCGACGTGCTGGGCCAGGCCGTGGACGTGGCCTGGGCGCCGCAGTCGGTGACCGTGCTGCTCGCCGACGATCTGGACATCTCGCGCGGCGACCTGATCGCCCCGGCCGGCGCTGACGTGCGGCCCAGCCAGGATCTGACAGCGACGGTCTGCCATCTGCACGACCGGCCGCTGAAGCCCGGCGACCGGGTGCTGCTCAAGCACACCACCCGCACCGTGAAGGCGATCGTCAAGGAGATTCCCTCCCGGCTGACCCTCGCCGACCTGTCCCAGCACCCGGCGCCCGGCGAACTGGCGGCCAACGACATCGGCCGCGTCGTGCTGCGCACCGCCGAGGCACTGCCCGTCGATTCCTACGCCGACTCGCGCCGCACCGGCTCCTTCCTCCTCATCGACCCCGCCGACGGCAGCACGCTGACCGCCGGGATGGCCGGTGCGGCGTTCGCCGACGCGGTCGGCGCGGCACCGGGTGCGGCAGCCGGCGAGGGCGCCGACGACGGCTGGGACTTTTGAACCATGGGCACCCAGGGCATCCCGGGCGAGGTCTTCTCGACCTTCGACCAGACCGGTGGCCGCATCGGCAGCGGCGCACGCGGCAGCGGTCAGGGCGGAGTCGGGCGATGTGCGCGCTGACATCCGTACGCGTCCCGCGCTCCCGCCCGCACCAGCCCGCCCACCGCCGCACCCGGCCTCGCTGAGAGGCCGCCCAGGCCCCTCCGAGAGGACACCTCCGTGCCCGCCACCCGCCCCACCCTCCGCTCGAACCGCCCGAATCGCCCCAGAATCCGCGTTCTTGCGACGCTGCTCGCGCTCCCCACGCTGCTGGTCGCCGCCGGCTGCGGCTACGGCTCCAAGGCCGTTGACGACGGGGAGCCGAAGGCCGCGGGCGGCAAGAAGACCGACGGCCTCGACCAGGTGAAGGTCGGCTACTTCCCCAACGTCACCCACGCCACACCGCTGGTCGGGCTGCGCTCCGGCGGGCCCATCGCCAAGGAACTGGGCGGGACGAAGATCGCCACCCAGGTCTTCAACGCGGGGCCCTCGGCCATCGAGGCCCTCAACGCCAAAGCCGTGGACATGACCTGGGTGGGCCCCTCCCCCTCGATCAACGGCTACGCCAAGTCCCACGGCAAGAACCTGCGCATCATCTCCGGCGCGACCTCGGGCGGTGCCTCGCTCGTCGTCGATCCGAAGAAGGTGAAGTCGCTGAGCGATCTCAAGGGCAAGAAGATCGCCACCCCGCAGCTGGGCAACACCCAGGACGTCGCCCTCCTCAACTACCTCAAGAGCAAGGGCATCAAGGTCGATCCCGAGACCGGCAAGGGCGCCACCTCGGTACTGCGGCAGGACAACAAGGAGATCCCCACCACCTTCCAGCAAGGCGGCATCGACGGCGCCTGGGTGCCCGAGCCGACCGCGGCCAACCTCGTCAGCAAGGGCGGCAGGGTCCTGCTGAACGAGAAGAAGCTGTGGCCGGGCGGCAAGTTCGTCACCACGAACCTCGTGGTACGCCAGGACTTCCTCAAGAAGCACCCCGCCGCGGTCGAAGCCGTACTGCGCGGTTCGGTCAAGACCAACGCCTGGATCCACAAGCACCCCGACGAGGCCAAGCAGCACATCAACGAGGCGCTGCGGCGGGATGCGGGCAAGCCGCTGCCGGACAAGGTGCTGGACGCGGCCTTCGCGCAGATCGACGTCACGGACGATCCGCTGGCCCCGACGCTCAAGCGGCAGGCCGGCAACGCGGTCGCGGCGGGCCTCCTGAAGAAGCCCGACCTCACCGGCATCTACGACCTGGCCCCGCTGAACAAGGCCCTCAAGGCGGAGGGCCGCTCCCCCGTGACCGACGCGGGCCTGGGCCCGAAGTGACCCCCGCGACCCCTGCGACCCCTGCTCCTCACGGGAGGTGACCCAGTGACAGCGACCACCACGACCACCCCAGCCGACGCGGACGCGGCGCCCACGCCGAGCAGGACGAGTACGACACAGCCCGCCGCGGCGGCGCGGATCGCGAACGTCTCCAAGTCGTTCGGCTCCCAGCACGTGCTGGACGACATCAGCATCGACGTGGCCCCCGGCGAATTCGTCACGCTGCTCGGCGCCTCGGGCTGCGGCAAGAGCACGCTGCTCAACCTCGTGGCGGGCCTCGACAGCCCCACCGGGGGCAGCATCGAGGTCTCCGGCGGGCGCCCCGCGCTGATGTTCCAGGAGCACGCGCTCTTTCCCTGGCTGACGGCGGGCAAGAACATCGAACTGGCGCTCAAGCTGCGCGGCGTACCCAAAACCGACCGGGGCCAGGAGGCCGAGCGCCTGCTGGAACTGGTGCGCCTCAAGGGCGCCCACGGCAAGCGGGTGCACGAGCTGTCGGGCGGCATGCGCCAGCGCGTCGCACTCGCCCGCGCACTGGCGCAGGACAGTCAACTGCTGCTGATGGACGAGCCGTTCGCCGCACTCGATGCCATCACCCGTGATGTGCTGCACGAGGAGCTGACCCGTATCTGGTCCGAGACCCGGGTCTCCGTCCTGTTCGTCACCCACAACGTGCGTGAGGCCGTGCGCCTGGCCGAGCGCGTCGTACTGCTCTCCTCCCGGCCTGGCCGGATCGCCCGGGAATGGAAGGTCGGCATTCCGCACCCGCGCCGCATCGAGGACGCGGATGTGGCCGGACTGTCCGTCGAGATCACCGAACAGCTCCGGGGGGAGATCCGCCGCCATGGCCAGCACTGACATCAAAACGACGACTCCCGCAGAGGGAGACGAGGCAACCGGCACGGCCGGTGCGACGGGTACGGGCGGTACGACAGGTACGGCCGGTACGAGGGGTACAGCGGGTACGGCCGGGACGGCCGACGGGACCGGGGCGGCCGGGGCACGGCAGGCGAGCAGTGACCTGGCGGGCCTGGAGGCCGGCCTGGACGCGCTCGACACCCGTACGACGACGCGCACGCCGCTGGGCAAACTGCTGCGGACCAAGGTCCTGCCGCCGGTCGTCGCCGTCGTGCTCGTCCTGGGCCTGTGGCAGACCGCGTTCACGCTCGACCTGAAGCCCGACTACCAGCTGCCCAGCCCGCTGATGGTGTGGGACGCGCTCGCCGAGGAGTGGTACAAGGGCACGATTCTGGGCGTCATCTGGCAGAGCGTCTCACGCGGCGCGCTCGGCTTCCTCGTCGCGCTGGCGATCGGCACCCCGCTGGGGCTGCTGGTGGCCAGGGTGCGGGCGGTGCGGGCCGCGATCGGGCCGATCCTCTCCGGACTCCAGTCACTGCCCTCGGTCGCCTGGGTACCGGCGGCGATCATCTGGTTCGGGCTGACGGACGCCACGATCTACGCCGTCGTCCTGCTCGGCGCCGTCCCCTCGATCGCCAACGGGCTGGTAGCGGGCGTCGATCAGATCCAGCCGCTGCACCTGCGCGCGGGCAAGGTGATCGGCGCGACGGGACTGCGCGGCGTCCGGCACGTGCTGCTGCCCGCCGCGCTGCCCGGCTACCTCGCCGGTCTCAAGCAGGGCTGGGCGTTCTCGTGGCGCTCACTGATGGCGGCCGAACTGATCGCCACCTCACCCGAACTCGGCTCCGGGCTGGGCACGTTGCTGGAGACCGGCCGCTCCTACCAGGACATGCCGCTGGTATTGGGCGCGATCTTCCTCATCCTGCTGGTGGGCATCGGCATCGAACTGCTCATCTTCGCCCCCGTCGAGCGGCGCGTCCTGCGTCACCGGGGGCTGCTGCGCTGATGCCCCGTGCCGCGTTCCGCCCCGCTTTCCGACCCGTGTCCCCTCCCGTATCCCGGCCCGCGCTGCTTCTCGTCGCCCACGGCAGCCGCGATCCGCGGCACGCCGCGACGATGGGCGCGCTCACCGCGCGCGTGCGGCGGCTGCTGCCCGGGGTGCGGGCGGAGGCGGGCTACCTCGACTTCGACACCCCGTCGGTGGACGGCGCGCTGGGCCGCCTGTACGCGGCCGGAGCGCGCGAGGTGATCACGGTCCCGCTGCTGTTGAGCCGCGCGTTCCACGCCAAGACGGACATCCCGGCCGCTCTTGAGGAGGCGCGGGCCGCCCGGCCCGGACTGGTCGTCCGCCAGTCCGACGTGCTGGGCCCCCACCCGCTCCTCGTCGCGGCGCTGGAGCGGCGACTGCGCGAGGCCGGGCTGACGCCCGGCACCGCGCCCCGGACGGGCGTCGTACTGGCGTCCGCCGGATCCTCCGACCCGGAGGCGATCGCGGTGATCGCAGAAATCGCGCGGGAGTGGCGGCACACCGGCCGATGGTGTGCCGTGCGGCCCGCGTTCGCCTCCGCCACCACCCCCACCACGGCGGACGCCGTCCGCGCCCTGCACGCGGACGGCATCCGCCGGGTGGCGGTCGCCCCCTACGTCCTGGCCCCCGGCCGCCTCCCCGACCGCATCGCGGCGGGCGCACACGAGGCCGGAGCGGACGTGCTCGCCCCGGCCCTGGGCGCCGGACCGGAGGTGGCCCGGCTGGTGGTCGAACGGTACGCGGCGGCGGTCGTCAGCGCCCCGCAGCTGTCGGGGGCGGCGGCCTGAGAGAGGGCTGTGGCCCTTAAAGACGGATCTCTTGGCGGTCTCACTGGCAAGCGACCGCACACTTGATTCGCTCTCGCAGTTCGGAGACTTCCGCGGTCACGCCTCCCGGAGCGACGCTGTACCGGCAAAAGGACGGACGGTTCTTCCTGACCGGCGACTGGGCCTCCTGGCTGAGGACGACCAGCGAAGGTGTCGCCCGGTACGGGCGGTGCGACCTGTTCGGGGACGTGGCGATCTGTTCGGGGACGTGCGACGAGCCCTTGAGTGGTGGCGCAGGTCGGGGCGGCCCAGGCTGTTCGACTTCGGCATCACCGTCACCCCGGAAGCCCGGACGATCACGCTGGGACGGGAGCGGACCCCGGTCCCTTCCCACCGGTTTTGAACGCACAGGCCCGGCACCGGCCCGAACGTCGTCTTCCGCGAGGGTGCGGCGGGCCGCCCCGGACCGCCCGCCGCGCTCTCGCGCCGTCAGAGGGCGGCCGGGACCGGCACCGCCGCCGCGTGTCCCGCGACCTCGGCCGCGCGGCGCCGCACCAGCGGCAGGACGCCCTCGCCGAACCAGTACGCCTCCTCCAGGTGCGGGTAGCCGGAGAGGATGAACTCCTCGATGCCGATGCGGCGGTACTGCTCGATGAGGTCGGCGACCTCCTCGTGACTGCCCACCAGTGCGGTGCCCGCGCCGCCGCGTACGAGGCCGATACCGGCCCACAGGTTCGGGTGGATCTCCAGGCGGTCGCGACTGCCGCCGTGCAGCGCGAGCATCCGCCGCTGACCCTCGGACTCGCTGCCGCCCAGGCCGCGTTGGGCGGCGGCCACCGCTTCGGGGGTGAAGCCGTCGAGGAGGCGGGCGGCCTCGGCCCAGGCCGCCTCCGAGGTGTCGCGGGAGATGGTGTGCAGGCGGATGCCGAAGCGGAGGGCGCGGCCCTCGGCCGCCGCGAGCGCGCGCACCCGTTCGATCTTCTCCGCGACCTGGGCGGGCGGCTCGCCCCAGGTCAGGTACACATCGGCGTGCCGGGCCGCGACGTTCAGCGCGGCGGGTGAGCTGCCGCCGAAGTAGACGTCGGGCACCGGCTCGGGCGGCCGGGTCAGCCCGGCTCCTTCGACCCGGACGTGCGCGCCGTCCAGATCGACCGTCTCGCCGCGCCACAGGCCCCGTACGACCTGGAGGAATTCGCCGGTACGGGCGTAGCGCGCCTCCTTGTCCAGGTAGTCACCGTAGGCGCGCTGTTCGCGGCTCTCCCCTCCGGTGACGACGTTGAGCAGCAGGCGGCCACCGGTCTGCCGCTGGTAGGTGGCGGCCATCTGGGCGCCGAGGGTGGGCGAGAGGAAACCGGGGCGGAAGGCGACGAGGAATTTGAGGCGTTCGGTGTGCTGGCTGACCATCGCGGTGGTCAGCCACGCGTCCTCGCACTGTGCTCCGGTGGGGGTCAACGCGCCTGTGAAGCCGAGCTGTTCGGCGGCGCGGGCGATCTGGGACAGGTAGCCGACGGACGGGGGCCGGTCGGCACCGGCGCCGCCCAGCGGACTGCCGTGCCCGCCGCCGACGACATGGCGGCTGTCGCCGCTGGTGGGCAGGAACCAGTGGAAGGCGGGGCTGCCGGGGGTGACGGTGGGGGTGGGCCTGTCAGCGGTGGTGGGCGTGGGGGTGGGGGTGGGTCGGTCTGCCATGGTGCGGCTCCTCGCGGTGGTGGATCTCGCGTCGTCGCGTTCGGGCGGCCCCGGCCCGCCGTGCGCCGTTCAGTGGGGGGCGGTGAGGCGGGCGGGCCGGGGCGCCGGCGGGGTCAGGGCGTGTACTTGTAGCCGACCCTGCGGATGGTGACGATCCGCCTGCGGTACCTCGGTCCGAGCTTGCGGCGCAGGCGCGCGACGTGGACATCGACGGTGCGCCCGTCACCGATGTGGTGCGCGTAGCCCCACACGGTGGAGACGAGATGCTCGCGCGAGTGCACCCGGTGCGGGTGCTCGGCCAGGTGCGCGAGCAGCTCGAACTCCAGGTAGGTGAGGGCGAGTTCCGCCCCGTCGAGATGCACAGTGTGGTGGTCGCGGTCGATGTGGACGCCCTCTCCCACGGGCCCCGGGGGCGGCCCGCCGGACACCGCAGGCCCGGATCCGGACGGCCCAGCACCGGACGGATCGGACCCCGAGGGGCCTGACCCCGTCGGATCGGGCGGCGGCCCGCCCGGCGGCAGCAGTTCGTACGGCGACAGCCCGCGCGACAGCAGCTCCGGCGGCAGGTCGCCGGGGCTGGTGCCCTGGGGGACGAGCAGCAGATAGCCGCCGGCGGTCTCCCGTACGACGCGCGGCCCGCCGGGGAGTCCGGGAACGGTGAGGGCTGAGGCGGACGCGGGGCCGGATACCGGTGCCGCCGACGCCGACCCAGCCGATGACGCAGCCGAGGACGCAGGCGATGACGGAACAGCCGCGGCAGCCGACCCGGGCACGGGTGGGGGCACGGTGGCGGACACAGGCGTCGAGGTGGTCATCGTGCGGCTCCCACGGGGGTGTAGTGCGCGGCGTCGTCGCCCTCGACGACGCGGCTGCGCTCGCCGTCCACGCCGACCGGGACGTCCCCGGCGACGGTCACCCGGTGCAGGCGGCGCGGCAGGTCGCCGTAGTCGTCGGGCGCGTAGTGCTGGGTGATGCGGTTGTCGAACAGCACCAGGTCGCCGGGCGCCCACGACCAGCGCACGGTGTTCTCGGGGCGGGTGACATACGCCTGGAGGATCCGCAGCAGGTCGCGGGACTCCTCGCCGCTGAGCCCGTCGATCCGCTGCGCGAACCCGCCGATGAACAGGCCGCGTTCACCGCTTTCGGGGTGCACCCGCACCACGGGGTGCTCGGTGCGCCAGCGGCGGGAGGTGAAGACCTTGCGGCGCTCGGCAGCCGCTTGGTTCTTCGGCTCGGCGTAGTCGTGATCGTTGGTGTGCACGGCTCGCATCCGGTCGGCGAACTCGCGCAGCGGCTCGGGCAGGTCCGCGTAGGCCGCCGCCGAGTTGGCGATCAGCGTGTTGCCGCCGTAGGGCGGGACGACGATGCTGCGCAGGGTGCTCGCCTTGGGCGGGGTGCGGACGAACGTCACGTCGGTGTGCCACCGGTTGGCGCGTACGCCCTCTTCGCCGTCCACCGGCAGGATGTTCGGCTGCCCCTCCACGGAGGGCACGGTGGGGTGCGCGGTGGTCAGCTCGCCGAAGAGCGAGGCGAAGCGGATCTGGTCGGCGTCCTGGAGGTCCTGGCCGCGGAAGAAGAGGGCCTTGTGCGCCAGGAGCGCGCCGTTGATCTCCTCGACGAGGCCCGGTTCGAGCCGCTGGGAGAGGTCCACGCCGAGGACTTCCGCGCCGATACGGCCACCGACGCGGCGGATGTCGAAACTGCTGCTGGTCATTGTTCTTCCTTCCGGGAGGAGGGGCGGACGGGGAGGACGGTCACGCGGCGGTGCGCCAGGAGGTGAAGCGGCGCTCCAGGGCGACGAGGAACTGGTTGAAGGCCACGCCGAGCGCCGAGACGGTGAGGATTCCGGCGTACATCTGCGGGATGGCGAAGTTGAACTGGGAGTTGTTGATGAGGAAGCCCAGCCCGGCCTTGGCTCCGACCATCTCGGCGGCGACGAGGACGAGGATGGCGGTGCCCCCCGCGAGCCGGATGCCGGTGAAGACGGCGGGCACCGAGGCGGGCAGGATCACCTTCTGGAAGAGCCGCCAGGGCGGCAGGTCCATGCTCTGGGCGAGCTTGAGCAGCGTGGGGTCCACGGTGCGCACGGCGCTGATGGTGTTGAGCAGCACGGGCCAGGTGCACGCGTAGAGCACTATCGAGACCTTGGAGGTCTCGCCGATGCCGAGCAGCAGCACGAACACCGGCAACAGCGCGAGCGCCGCCGTGTTGCGGAAGACCTCCAGCAGCGGGCCGAGCAGATCGGCGACGCGCTTGTACCAGCCGATCAGCAGCCCCAGGGGCACCGCCAGCGCGACGGCCAGACCGAAGCCGCTGAGCGAGCGCACGAGGCTGGCCCGCGCGTCGTCCCAGAGCTGCCCGTCGGCGAGCAGCTCCCACCAGGCGACGGCGACCTCGGAGAACGGCGGCAGGAACACCCGGTCGGCCAGCCCGATGCGCGGCGCGGTCTCCCACAGCGCGAGCAGCACGAGAACCGCCACCGTACGGGTCAGCCCAGCGCCGGCCAGGCCGAGCAGGCGCCGCGCGGCGGAGGAACGCGAGGGCCTCTCGCCGGGCGGCCCGGACGGGTGTGCGTGCGGGGCGGCGGCCTCCTGATCGTCCGTACCGGTTCCGGTGTCGGGGCCGCTCCCGGTGCCGGGGTCGTGGTGGGTGAGCGTGGTACTCATACGGCGACCGCCTTCCGGTCCAGGGCCGGCCGCCCCAGCGCCGACCGCTCCAGTTCCTGGGCGCGGCTGATCTCGTCGTGCAGCAACTCCCAGACGCGGTGCCGGTATCCGGCGAACTCGCTGCTGGAGCGCGGATCGGCGCTGCCGGTACGGGCGCCGAGGCCGATGGGGACGCTCTCCTTGACCCGGCCGGGCCGGGAGGTGAGCACGGTGACGCGCTGCCCGAGCAGCACGGCCTCGTCGATGCTGTGGGTGATGAAGACGACGGTCTTGCCCGTGCGCTCCCACACCCGCAGCAGCTCGTCCTGCAAGGACTCGCGGGTCTGCGCGTCGAGCGCGCCGAACGGCTCGTCCATCAGCAGCACATCGGGGTCGTAGGCGAGGCTGCGGGCGATGGCGACGCGCTGTTTCATGCCGCCGGACAGCTCGTTCGGGTGCCGGTCCTCGAAGCCTTCGAGGCCGACGAGGGAGAGGAACTCCCGGGCCCGGCCGGCCCGTTCACCGCGCGGTATGCCGATCGCCTCCAGGCCGAACTCGACGTTGCCGCGCGCGGTGCGCCAGGGCAGCAGCGCGTACTGCTGGAAGACGGTGCCCCGGTCGCGGCCCGGACCGGTGACGGGCTCACCGTCCAGCAGGACGCGCCCCGAGGTGGGCCGGGTCAGGCCGCCCAGCAGGTCGAGCAGGGTGGATTTGCCGCAGCCGCTGGGCCCGACCAGGACGCTGAACTCGCCCTCGGCGATGTCGAGATCGATGTCCCGCAGTGCGGTGAAGTGCCCGTCGGCGGGGTCGGGGGAATCCCCGGCGGGGCGGGCGCGGGCAGCGGTGGCGCGGGCCTTGTGGCCGCGCCCGGTACGTACGGGGAAGGTCTTGCCGACCTTCTCGAAGCGGATCTTCGGGGCGATGGTCATCGGTTCAGCTCCCGGAACTGTGTCGGGCACGGACAGGGGCGCCGTCTCGGGCACGGGCATAGGCACGCTCCGCGGCGCCCTCGCGGCCCCGGGCGGGACGATCGGGGCGCGCGGGACGGGCGGGCGAGCGGTTGAACTCGTTCGTGTACATGTCGGAGATGCGCACGCGGCCGGGCTTGATGTCGCCGCGCTGCTCCAGCCAGCGCGACCACATCGACAGCTCACGCGGCACGATGCGCCCGCCCGCTTCGGGGACGCCGTAGCTGCGCCAGTAGCGCAGCGGCTCGGTGTCCTCGCTGCGGTCGCGGCGGCGCACGATGCGCACCATCCGTTCGACGACCTCCTCGCGCGGGGTGCGCCGCGACCAGTCCAGGGCACGCCCCACCCCGGTGATGAAGGCCCTGGCCGCACGGGGGTGCTGGTCCAGATAGCGGTCGGACATCACATAGGTGCCGGCGCTGAAGGTGCCCAGGAGGCGGTGGTCGTCGAACAGCGCCCGGATGCCGCCGTGTTCGAGGGCCTTGTCGCGGAGGATGTCGCTGAGGACGGCCACCTCTATCCGGCCCTGACGCAGCGCCTGTTCGGTGTTGACCGGCGGCAGTGCGATCCGCTCGACCTGCCCGAGTTCCCCGGTACCAAGGCCCTCGCGCTTGAGGTAGGTGTCGAGCATCGCCTCGGAGTGGCCGCCGAGGGTGTTCATGGCGACCTTCTTGCCCAGCAGGTCCCGGGCGGTGCGCACCGGGCTGTCCGCGCGGACGTAGAAGCCGCTGAAGCGCTTCTTGTCCACGCCGTAGTAGCTGATGACGGCCTTCACCGGGGCCTTCGCCGCGGCCATCCGGACGACCGCCCCGTTGAAGGCGCCGCCGAAGTCGGTGTCTCCGGCGGCGGCCGACTGGATGTCCTGCGGGCCGCTGGTGGTGTTGCCGACCCACTTGAGGGTGAGGCCGTCGAGGTAGCCGAGGTCCTCGGCCAGTTCGGCCGGGGTGACGACGCCTGCCCAGCCCTGGTAGCGGATGGTGCTCGCGGGTACCCCGGCCCGGCCGGAGGCCGTACCGCAGCTGACGGCGGTGGCGGCCAGCCCCGCCAGGGTGAGGAATTCCCGTCTGTGGAAAGGGCGCACGGGTGCCTTCCGTTGCGTAGCCGGAACGCGGGACCGAGGAACCGCGGGAACGGGGGACCGATGCGATACGGCCACGCGGCAACGAGCAGCGCGTCACCGCACGCTCGGGATCACCGGAGACCGGGAATACGAGAGGCGCGACGCGGATACGGGCTGCGGATACGGGGCCGCGGAAGAAACGCGGGGCGAAAACGGCATGCGCGGAATTCAGGCAGCCGTCATCGCGGCATGCCGCAGGCGGCGCTTACGTGAATGCTTGCGCGTTCCGGATTCGTTCCGTGCCGGATTCGTTCCGAATGCGTTCCGGGAGATTTCCGCGCGGCTGAACGGTCCTTGCGTGAGAAGGACTCGGTGAGGCCGCGGCGAATGACGTGAGCTGGGGCGCGCGTCAGGCGCGGACGGGGGCACAGATGGCGCTGGCGTGACGTCGCAGATCGACGTGCAGGCGCGCTACGAGATTCCTGTACTGACTCACATCACGAGAGCTTGCCAGCAATTGCGGGGGGCCGTCAACGCCCGCACCGGCAATCTCGTATGACGGACCGCGCAGCGGAACCGGGCCCCGCCGAATTGCCGTTCCGGAATTAGCCGGCGGTGAAGGTCGCGGGGCCGGTGCACCGCAGGCCGGGGCGCCGCAGACCGGCCCGGGGCACGCGAAGGCCCGCCGCGCCCCGTGGGGGGAGGGCACGGCGGGCCTGATGGTGCGCCTACCCGGAAATCGGCGGGTACGCACTCGTGATCTCGCGATGTGCCGAGCGGCACATCACTTCACGGCACGGAGCAGTTTGTTGGCGGTGCCCTTGGTGGGGTTGCTGATCGCACCGGCGGTGGCGCCCTTGGTGAGGCCCGCGGCGACCTGCGCCGGGGTGGCCGTCTTGTGCCCGCTGAGGTAGACGGCGGCGGCGCCGGCCACGTGCGGGGAGGCCATCGAGGTGCCCGACATGGTGGCGGTGCCGGTGTCGCTCTTGTTGCTGGCCGAGACGATATCGACGCCGGGCGCGTACAGGTCCACGAGCTTGCCGTAGTTGGAGAACTGCGCCTGCTTGTCGTTCTTGTCGCTGGCCGCGACCGTCAGCGCCTGGGGGACGCGGGCCGGGGAGGCGGTGGCGGCGTCGGCGCTCTCGTTCCCGGCGGAGACGGCGTAGGTGACGCCGGAGGCCACCGACCGCTTGACGGCGGAATCCAGCGCGGCGTCCTTGCCGCCGCCCAGGCTCATGTTGGCGACCGAGGGGCCCTTGTGGTGCTTGGTGACCCAGTCGACGCCCGCGACCGCCAGCGCGGTGGTGCCCGATCCCTTGTTGTCCAGCACCCGCACGGCCACGATCTTCGCCTTCTTGGCGACGCCGTACTTCGTGCCGGCGACGGTGCCCGCCACGTGGGTGCCGTGCCCGTTGCCGTCCTGCGCCGTCTTGTCCTTGTCCACGGCGTCGTAGCCGTAGGAGGCGCGCCCGCCGAAGTCCTTGTGGCTGATGCGTACGCCGGTGTCGATGACGTACGCGGTCACGCCCTTACCCGCGCCCGCCGGGTAGGTGTACTTCTTGTTCAGCTTCCGGGACTTCTGGTCGATGCGGTCCAGGCCCCAGGAGGGCGGGTCGGTCTGGGTCCCGGTGGTGTGGACGCGCTGGTTCTGGAAGACCTTGGCGACCTTGTCGTCCGCGGCCAGCCGACGGGCCTCCTGCTCGGTGAGCCCGGAGGCGTGGAAGCCGTTGACGGCCGAGGTGTAGGTGCGCTTGACCTTGCCGCCGTACTCCTTGGCCAGGCTCTTGCTGTCGCTCTCGGCCCGGATACCGGTGCTCTCGGTGCCGCCGCCCTTGAGCATCACGATGTAGCTGCCCTTGACCGCGTCCTTCGCGCCCGCCCCGATGACCGTGCCCTCGGCCGGGGCCGCCCCCGCGGGGAGGGCCAGAAGCGTGGCACCACCCGCGACGGCCACCGCCGCTCCGATGGCCAGGGATATCCGGCGCTTCTTGTTACGGGACACGTGAGTTGCCATGCCGAGGGAGCCTCTCGTGGAATGTGTGGGGGTGGAGTTGGGGGGTGGAGTTGGGGGGGTGGAGTTGGGGGGGTGGAGATGTGCGGGGAGCGCGATGATCCGTTCAAGGATTCGTTCGAAACCCTGGCGGATTGGCGCGCGCAGCTCAAGTTCTCCCGGCGGTTGTGATGTACGCAACGCGCCCGTGCTCGTCAAGACCGCCCAAACATGGCGGATTCCCGGACTCCGTTCAGGCGCCGAGGTGTTGGGCATGGTGGGCATGTCGGGCATTCGTGCGGTTCACACCGTTCATACCGCTCGTGATGCTCACGCCGCTCATGGCCTTCGCGCCGCTCGTACTGTTCGTACGGCCCTGTACGGGAAACCGCGCCGCTCCCCGTGCGGGAACGGCGCGGTCGGCGCGAACGCGTACGGACCGGCGCGCGGCGGCGCACGGTGCGCAGGGGGCCTACTTCACGACGCGCACCAGCTTGTTCGGGGTGCCCGAGGTCGCGTTGGAGATGGCGCCCGAGGTCGCCCCCTTGGTGAGCGCGGCGGCCACCTGGGCAGGGGTGGCCGTCTTGTGCTCGCCCAGGTAGACGGCCGCGGCACCCGAGACGTGCGGCGCGGCCATCGAGGTGCCCCAGCCCGCCATATAGGCGGTGTCGCTCTTGTTGCTGGCCGAGACGACGTCGATGCCCGGCGCGTAGAGATCGACGAGCTTGCCGTAGCTGGAGAAGCTGGTCTGCTTGTCCTTCTGGTCGCTCGCCGCGACGGTGATCGCCTCCGGGACGCGGGCCGGAGAACCGTTTCCGGCGTCGTCACTGCGGTTGCCCGCCGAAGCGACGCAGGTGATGCCGGACTTGACGGCGTTCTTGACCGCCGTGTCCACCGCGTAGTCTTGGAAGCCGCCGATGCTCATGTTGGCCACGGCCGGGCCCTTGCCCTTGGCGTGCGCGGTCATCCAGTCCAGGCCGGCGACGACATCCGCGTTGGTGCCCTTGTTGTCGTTGCCGAGCACGCGCACGGCCACGATCTTGGCCTTCTTGGCGATGCCGTACTTGGTGCCCGCGATGGTGCCCGACACGTGCGTGCCGTGGTTGGCGCCGTCCTGCGCCGTAGCGTCGTCGTCGCGCACGTCGTAGCCGTAGGAGGCGCGGCTCCCGAAGTCCTTGTGGCTGATGCGCACACCGCTGTCGATGACGTAGACGGTGACGCCCTTGCCCGCGCTGTCGGGGTAGCTGTACTTCTTGTTCAGCGTCCCGGACGCCTGGTCCACCCGGTCCTGGCCCCAGGAGGGCGGGTTGGTCTGGGTGGCCTGCCCGCTGAACTCCTTGGCCTGGACGACCTTGGCGACCTTGTCGTCGGCTGCCAGCCGCCTGGCCTCTTCGGCGGAGAGCCCCTTGGCGGAGTACCCCTTGAAGACCGACCGGTAGGTGTGCTCGACCTTGCCGCCGTACTCCGCGCTGAGGCTCTTGGCGTCGGCGGCGGCCCGCACGCCGGTGGCCTCGGGGCTGCCGCCCGCCGCGCTGCCGCCCTTGAGCAGCACGATGTAGTTGCCCTTGACGGCGCCCTTCGCGCCGGCCCCGAGGACGGTGCCTTCGGCGGGGGACGCGCCGGCGGGAAGCGTCAGCAAGGTCGCTCCTCCGGCGACGGCGACCGCCGCACCGACGGCGAGGGATATCCGGCGCTTCTTGTTACGGGACACATGGTTTGCCATGCCGAAGGGGCCTCCGAAGTGGACGGACGAAAGATCCCAGCGGGACCGGACCGAAACCCTGTCGGATTGCCGTGCACAGCTCAAGCGGGGTGAGCGACTGTGACGCTTACAACATCGAAAGGTGACATGAGACCCCGGCGAACCGGGAGAAATCACCACCCCACCAACAACTCCCGTCACAAGAACCCCACTTACGGAACGCCCCCTTCTCGACGAGACCCTCCGGCCCCCTCCTGACCTCTCCGGCCCCCTCCGGACAGAACCTCGGCCGAACACGCGGCGGGGCTGCGGACCCGGAACCGGTGCGGGCAGCACTCCGGAAGCGGTGCGCGCAGCACACGGCACACGGCGCTGGGCAAGCACCGTGCGGCATGGCACGATCGATCGGGTGACCAGCGGACCCGCCCCCGAGCAGCCGCCCCGCGATCTCGCGCGGCTGCGTGACCTCGCACGACTGCGCCGAGTGCGCGACCGCATCGACCGGGAGTACGCACAGCCGCTGGATGTCGAGGCGCTCGCCCGGGGGGCGAACATGTCCGCCGGGCACCTCAGCCGACAGTTCCGGATCGCCTACGGGGAGTCACCGTACGGCTATGTGATGACGCGGCGGATCGAGCGCGCGATGGCGCTGCTGCGCCGGGGCGACCTCAGCGTCACGGAGGTCTGCTTCGCGGTCGGCTGCTCGTCGCTGGGCACCTTCAGCACCCGCTTCAGCGAACTGGTCGGCGTGCCGCCCAGCGTCTACCGGCGCGAGGCGGCGTCGGCGACCGCGGGGATGCCCGCCTGTGTGGCGAAGCAGGTGACCAGACCGGTCAGGAATCGAGAAGCCGCCGCCACATAGCCGCGGCTACCGTGAACGCCATGGACATCACCATTCACACAAGCGTTCTCCCGCACGACGACCCCGACGCCTCCGTGGCCTTCTACCGCGACGCACTCGGCTTCGAGGTCCGCAGTGATGTCGGCAGCGGCACGATGCGCTGGATCACCGTCGGCCCCGCCGGACAGCCGGACACCTCCATCCTGCTGGCGCCGCCGGTCGCCGACCCCGGGGTGACCGACGACGAGCGCCGCACCATCACCGAGATGATGGCCAAGGGCACCTACGGCTGGATCCTCCTGGCCACCAAGGACCTCGACGGCACCTTCGAGAAGGTGCAGGCCGGCGATGTCGAAGTCATCCAGGAGCCGACGGAGCAGCCCTACGGCGTCCGCGACTGCGCCTTCCGCGACCCGGCCGGGAACCAGATCCGCATCCAGGAACTGCGCTGACCCCACGGCGGTCCCACCGGCTGTGCCTCGCCCCCGGCCCGGGGGCGAGGCACAGCGCAGGCACCCCCGGAACTGGGTGTTCAGCCGAGAAGACCAGCACGCGCGTGCGGGCATAAGCGCTCTCGTGCGGGTGCTGACGCCCGCGGTCCGGGCAGGCGCTCGCCTCGCCACCGCGCGCACGGCCAGAAGTTCGGGTACCGCCACCGGAGGACGCTCCTTGACGGGCGGACATTGCCGGTCACGGCACTAGCTCGTCAGCTCGATCAGGCGCTCGACGGTGCGCCAGTTGCGCCCCGTCATCGTCAGCCTCGGCCGTACGGCCGCCAGCGCGGCGGGCAGCTTGCTGCGGCCCATGCCGCCGGGGAAGTAGCAGTAGACGGCCCGGCCCACGTGCTGGAACACATCCGGCGCGTAGGCCGCGGCATCGACCCCGGCGAAGTGGCCGGGCGCCGGCTCCTCCTCGATGAACAGCACCAGCACCTTGGCCGGGTCCAGCTCCTTGACCTCAAGGGGGCAGGCGGCGGCGACGGCCCGCAGCTCGTCCGCGGTGCGCACCAGGCAGGGCACCGTGAAGCCGAAGTGCTCGGCCACGGCGCGCTCCAGGGTGGGCCCGGGGTCCGCTTCGGCGGTGCTGAAGACGGCGTTGCCGCTCTGCAAGTAGGTGCGCACATCACTCCAGCCCAGCCCGGTCATGACCGCACGCAGCTCGGCCATGGGGACCTTCTTGTGTCCCCCCACATTGATCCCGCGCAGCAGCGCCGCGTAGCTTGTCATGCCCGACAAGGTACGGGTCCTCCCACGCACCGGCCACCGGCCCCGCACCGGCGGAGCGGATTCTGGAACACCTGTGCTACGAGACGGGGCGGGAATCCGCCCAGAAGGATTCGAACTCCTCGCGGTAGACGGGCAGAAGTCCGCTCTCCGCCTCGTTCCGCCCCTTGTGCACCAGCTCCCGCCGGGCCCCGCGCAGCACGACGACCGGGGTCTCCATGCCGCGCGCGTGGCGCAGGTACGACTGGACGACGGCCAGGCCGTCGGCGCCGTCCGCGTCGACCATGTACGCGGTGAAGCGCGGCGTCTCGTCGAAGACGTGGATCTCGAAGGCGCCGGTGTCCCGCAGCCGCGAGCGGACCCGGCGCATGTGGAGGATGTTGGTCTCCACGGAGCGCGCCAGCTCCCCCTTCTTCAGGCCGAGTTCGCGCTCGCGGCGGCGCACCGCGCTGCTGGCCGGGTTCAGGAACAGCAGCCGCACCCGGCAGCCGGACTCGGCCAGCCGCACCAGGCGACGGCCGCTGTAGTTCTGCACCAGCAGGTTCAGCCCGATCCCGATGGCGTCCAGGCGGCGCGCGCCGCCGAACAGGTCCTCGGCGGGCAGCTGCCGCTGGAGTCGCACGCGGTCGGCGTGCACCCCGACGACGTCGGCGAAGCGGTCCCCCACCAGTTCCTCGACGGCATCGACCGGCAGCCGCTCGCCGGAGGGCGCGCCGTCCGCCGAGGCGCCCAGCAGTTCCAGCAGCCGGTGGCACATCCGCTCGGCCTGCGCGAGCACCGTCTCGGACAGCGCGCGGTTGCGGGCCACGGCGCTGCGCGCCACCTCCAGCTCGTCCAGGGCGAGTTCGACCTCGCGGCGGTCCTCGAAGTACGGCTCGAAGCACGGCCAGTGCTGCACCATCAGCTCGCGCAACTGCGGCAAAGTCAGGAACGAGAGGATGTTGTCGTCGGCGGGATCGAGCAGATAGCCCTTGCGGCGGCTGACCTCCCGTACGGCGACGGCCCGCTGCACCCACTCCTGGCCGGCCGGTCCGGCGGCGGCGATGACCCACTCCTCGCCGTGGACCGGCTCGTAGATGGGCCGCAGGACGGCGGCGACGACGGAGCGCGTGCGCTGCTCGACCAGATTCAGCCAGACATAGGCGCGGCCGGCGCGCTGCGCACGGGTGCGCACCTCCGCCCAGGCGTCCTCGCTCCAGCCCAGGTCGGCGCCGATCTCCATGGGGCGCGCCAGCGGGACGGTGCCCGGCTGGAGTCCGGCCCGCTCGCCCGGCCCGTCCGGCGGCTCACCGGCCGTGCCGGTCTCCCCGGCGACGCCGCCGTCCGGGCCCGGCCCCTCGCCACCGTCGCCTGGGGGGAGTTCAAGCCCGCCCGCGCCCAACTGCGCACCGCCTTCCACACACCGGTGTTCGATCAAGGAAGACTACTGCGGCCATACGGGCGGTGCACCCGGAACCCCTGTCAACTTCCGTCCCTGTTCTCCTCGCGCGGGGGAAGATGACTCCCGGGCCCACGGCACGGTTCACCGCGCGCGCGAGGCCGCCGCCACCGCACCGGGACGACAGCCACGAACCACCCGACAACCACGCAGAGCACGAAGACCACGACGACCGGGAAGAGACATTCCTATGCAGGTCTGGCCGGGACACGCGTATCCGCTGGGTGCCAACTACGACGGCGCCGGCACCAACTTCGCGGTCTTCTCCGAGGCCGCCGAGCGGGTCGAGCTGTGCCTGCTGCACGAGGACGGCTCGGAGACGGCGGTGGAACTGCGCGAGTCCGACGGGTTCGTGCGGCACGCCTACCTGCCGGGCGTGCTGCCCGGCCAGCGCTACGGCTTCCGCGTCCACGGCCCGTACACCCCCGAGAGCGGCCGGCGCTGCAACAGCGCCAAGCTGCTGCTGGACCCGTACGCGAAGGCCGTCAGCGGCGCCGTGGACTGGAACGAGGCGGTCTACGGCTACCACTTCGGCGACCCCGAGCGGCGCAACGACCTGGACTCCGCGCCGCACACGATGACTTCCGTGGTGATCAACCCGTACTTCGACTGGGGAGACGACCGCAGCCCCCGCACCGACTACCACCACACGGTGCTCTACGAGGCCCATGTGAAGGGCCTCACCATGCTCCACCCAGAGCTGCCCGGGGAGCTGCGCGGCACCTACGCGGCGCTCGCCCACCCGGCGGTCATCGGGCACCTGACGGATCTGGGGGTCACGGCGCTGGAGCTGATGCCGGTGCACCAGTTCGTCACCGACCACCGGCTCGCCGACCAGGGGCTGGTCAACTACTGGGGCTACAACACGATCGGGTTCTTCGCCCCGCACAACGCGTACGCCTCCTGGGGGGAGTGCGGGGAGCAGGTGCAGGAGTTCAAGCACGCGGTGCGCGCCCTGCACCAGGCGGGGATCGAGGTCATCCTCGACGTCGTCTACAACCACACGGCGGAAGGCAACCACCTCGGTCCCACGCTCTCCTTCCGGGGGCTCGACAACGCCTCGTACTACCGTCTGGCGGAGGATCCGCGCTACTACACGGACACGACCGGCACGGGGAATTCACTGCTCATGCGCAGCCCCCACGTGCTCCAGCTCATCATGGACTCGCTGCGCTACTGGGTGACCGAGATGCACGTGGACGGCTTCCGCTTCGACCTGGCGGCCACCCTCGCCCGGCAGTTCCACGAGGTGGACCGGCTCTCCTCGTTCTTCGACCTCGTCCAGCAGGACCCGGTCGTCAGCCGGGTCAAGCTGATCGCCGAGCCGTGGGACGTGGGCGAGGGCGGCTACCAGGTGGGCAACTTCCCGCCGCTGTGGACGGAGTGGAACGGGCGCTACCGCGACACCGTGCGCGACCTGTGGCGGGGCGAGCCGCGTACGCTCGCCGAGTTCGGCTCGCGGCTGACCGGCTCCTCGGACCTGTACCAGGACGACGGACGGCGCCCGCTGGCCTCCATCAACTTCGTCACCTGCCACGACGGTTTCACCCTGCGCGACCTGGTCTCCTACGACGAGAAGCACAACGAGGCCAACGGCGAGGGCAACAGCGACGGCGAGAGCCACAACCGCTCCTGGAACTGCGGGGCCGAAGGGGAGAGCGACGACCCCGGGATCCTGGCTCTGCGCCGCCGCCAGCAGCGCAACTTCATCGCCACCTTGCTGCTGTCCCAGGGCGTGCCCATGCTCGGCCACGGCGACGAGTTCGGCCGCACCCAGCGCGGCAACAACAACGCGTACTGCCAAGACAGCCCGCTCACCTGGGTGCGCTGGCCCGGCGGGATGCCCGCGGGGGCCGACGGAGAGGAGGCGGGCGCGGAGGGGCCCGACCAGGCGCTGTGCGAGTTCGTCCGCACGATGGTGTGGCTGCGCCGCGACCACCCCGTCTTCCGCCGCCGCCGCTTCTTCCACGGCCGCCCGAGCGAAGGCACCCGCGACGAACTGTCGGACATCGCGTGGTTCACGCCCGAGGGCGAGGAGATGAGCCCGGGGAACTGGCAGGAGGCCCAGGCCGGTTCCCTGACGGTCTTCCTCAACGGCGACGCGATCTCCGAGCCGGGCGAGCGGGGCGAGCGCATCACCGACGACTCGTTCCTGCTGCTGTTCAACGCCGAGAGCAAGCCCTTGGACTTCGTGATCCCGGCCGACCACGGCAGCGAGTGGGAGCTGCTCGTGAACACCGCCGAGGAGAGCGTCCACGCGGCGGGCGACCGGCCCACGGTCCCGGCCGCCGCCCGCCTCCCTCTCCCGCCCCGGACGATGGCCGTCCTGCGGCGCCCGCGGTAGCTCCGCGCGCGGGGGCCGTGGCGCCGCCCGGCCGTGCACGGCCGGGCGAGGCCGGGGCCGGGGGGCCAGGCTCAGTCCGTGCCGGACTCCATCGCGGCGCGGTCCAGCAGCGACTCCTCGGCCGTGGCCTCGCCACGGGAGGCGATCGCCTGGGCCTCGCCCACGTCCATGGCGCCGATCAGGCCGGTCGAGGCCGCCTGCGCGGCGCCGATCAGCTTCGGGTGGCCGGAGCCGACCATGCCCAGGCCCGCGTACTGCTCAAGCCGCTCGCGGGAGTCGGCGATGTCCAGGTTCCGCATGGTGAGCTGGCCGATCCGGTCCATCGGGCCGAACGCGGAGTCCTGGGTCCGCTCCATGGAGAGCTTGTCGGGGTGGTAGCTGAGCGTCGGGCCCCGGGTGTCGAGGATCGAGTAGTCCTCGCCGCGCCGCAGCCGCAGGGTCACCTCGCCGGTGATCGCCGCGCCGACCCAGCGCTGGAGCGACTCGCGCACCATCAGTGCCTGGGGGTCCAGCCAGCGGCCCTCGTACAGCAGCCGGCCCAGGCGCCGGCCCTCGTTGTGGTACGCGGCCACGGTGTCCTCGTTGTGGATGGCGTTGACCAGCCGCTCGTGGACGATGTGCAGCAGCGCCATGCCGGGTGCCTCGTAGATACCGCGGCTCTTGGCCTCGATGACCCGGTTCTCGATCTGGTCGGACATGCCCAGACCGTGCCGGCCGCCGATCGCGTTGGCCTCCATCACCAGCTCGACGGCCGAGCCGAACTCCTTGCCGTTGATGGTGACGGGGCGGCCCTGGTCGAAGCCGACCGTCACATCCTCCGCGGCGATCTCCACCTGGGGGTCCCAGAACCGCACGCCCATGATCGGCTCGACCGTCTCGATGCCGGTGTCGAGGTGCTCCAGGGTCTTGGCCTCGTGGGTGGCGCCCCAGATGTTGGCGTCCGTGGAGTACGCCTTCTCCGTCGAGTCCCGGTAGGGCAGCCCGTGCGCGAGCAGCCACTCCGACATCTCCTTGCGCCCGCCCAGCTCCGTGACGAAGTCGGCGTCCAGCCACGGCTTGTAGATCCGCAGGTGCGGGTTGGCGAGCAGCCCGTAGCGGTAGAACCGCTCGATGTCGTTGCCCTTGAAGGTGGAGCCGTCGCCCCAGATCTGCACCCGGTCCTCAAGCATGGCCCGCACCAGCAGCGTGCCGGTCACGGCGCGGCCCAGCGGCGTGGTGTTGAAGTAGGGACGCCCGCCGGACCTGATGTGGAACGCGCCGCACGCGAGCGCCGCCAGCCCTTCCTCGACCAGCGCGGCGCGGCAGTCGACGAGCCGGGTGATCTCGGCGCCGTAGGCGGAGGCACGGCCGGGCACGGACGCGATGTCGGGCTCGTCGTACTGGCCGATGTCGGCGGTGTACGTGCAGGGGATGGCGCCCTTGTCACGCATCCAGGCGACGGCGACCGAGGTGTCGAGCCCGCCGGAGAAGGCGATGCCGACGCGCTCGCCGGCGGGGAGGGAGGTGAGGACCTTGGACATAGTAAGAGTATGCAACACGCCGCATGGTCATGCAACAGGGGGGCGGAGGGCGGGCTGAGCGCACGAAAACGGCTCCACCGGGGTACCTACGTTCGCATGACACGTGAGGGCACCGCACCCGCACACCCCGGACCCTTCCCCGGCCCGTCCGGTACGCCGCACCCGCCCGGTCCTCCCGGCCCGCCCCACCGGCCCCACCCTCTACGGATCCCCGTCACCCCCACCGCGACCTACCGCCTCCAGCTCCAGCCCCGCTTCCCGTTCGCCGCCGCCGAGCGCGCCGTGCCCCACCTGGCCGAGCTGGGCGTCTCGCATCTGCACCTGTCCCCCGTGCTGACGGCGGTGCCGGGCTCCACCCACGGCTACGACCTCACCGACCACAGCACGGTGCGCGAGGAACTGGGCGGGGAGCGCGGATTGCGGGCGCTGTCGGCCACGGCCCGCGCGCACGGGCTGGGCCTCGTCCTGGACATCGTGCCGAACCATATGGCCGTGCCCGACGACCTGCGGCTGAACCGTCCGCTGTGGGAACTGCTGCGCGAGGGGCCCGCCTCACCGTGGGCCCACTGGTTCGACATCGACTGGGCCGCGGGCGGCGGGCGCGTCCTGCTGCCGGTGCTCGGGGAGCCGCTGCACGACGCGCTGCCCCGGATGCGGGTGGAGGGGGACACGCTGCGCTACGGGGAACTGGTCTTCCCGTTGCGCCCGGGTACCGAGCACCTGCCGCTGCCCGAGCTGTGCGCGGCACAGCACTACCGTCCGGCGTGGTGGCGGCTGGGCAGAACGGAGCTGAACTACCGCCGCTTCTTCACCATTTCGGGCCTCATCGGAGTGCGCGTGGAGGACCCGGCGGTCTTCACGGCGACCCACCACAAGGTGCTTCAGCTCCTCCACGAAGGCGTCGCCGACGGGCTGCGCGTCGATCACCCCGACGGCCTCGCGGACCCCGGCGGCTATCTGCTGCGGCTGCACGAGGCGAGCGGCGGGCGCTGGACGGTCGTGGAGAAGATCCTCGCCGACGGCGAGACCCTGCCCCCGTCCTGGCCCGTCGCCGGGACGACCGGCTACGACGCGCTGCGGCACCTGGACGGCCTGTTCACCGACCCGGCCGGGCACGCCCGGCTGAGCGAGGGGTTCCGCGCGTACACCGGGGCGCGCCCCGACCGGGGTGGCGAGTGGGCTTCGACGCTCAGGCGCTGCGCCCGGCACGTCGTCGTACACGATCTGGCGGCGGAGACGGAGCGGCTCACCCGCGCGGCCGTCCGCGCGTGCGCCGCCTCGCCCGCCCTCGCGCTGCGCGACCTCGCCCCCTGGACCCTGCGGACCGCGCTGCGCGAGATGCTCGTACGGCTGCCGGTCTACCGCCCGTACACCGCGCACGGCAGGGCGCCGGACGCGGGCGATGCCGCGCTGCTGGATCGGGCGGCGGAGGGGGCGCGCGGCGCGTTCCGGGTCCCGGCGGAGGCGGCGGCCGTCGATGCGGTGCGGGAGCTGGCGCTGGGCAGCGTGGCGGGTGGACCCGACGCCGCCGAGTTCCCCGCACGCTTCGCGCAGCTGTCCTCGGCGCTGCGCGCCAAGTCCCAGGAGGACGCCGCCTTCTACCGTCATGTGCCGCTGCTGTCGGCCTGCGAGGTCGGCGCGGAACCCGGGCGTCCGGCGGTGCCGCCCGAGGAGTTCCACGCCTACTGCGCGCACACGCAGCGGGCCTGGCCCACCGGTGGGACGGCGCTGTCCACGCACGACACCAAGCGCAGCGGCGACGCACGCGCGGCCCTCGCGGTGCTGAGCGAGTGCCCGCGCCTGTGGACCGGACTGCTCCGCGAGGCGGACGCGGACCCGGACCCCGGAGGGACCGGTGAGGCGACGGCGGAGGAGGCCGTCGCCCACGCCCCCGATCCGCACGTGGCCTGGACGTACTGGCAGACCGCGTTCGCGCTGGGCGCCCACCCGCCGCCGCCAGAACGGCTGGTGCCCGCGCTGCTGAAGGCCGTACGCGAGGCCGGGCTGCGCACCACCTGGACCGAGAGCGACCCCGCGTACGAGCGTGCCGTCACCCGCTTCGCCGAGGCCGCGGCCCGGGGCCCCGGCGCGCGTGCACTGGCCGCGCTGGCCGCAGACCTCGCGCCGTACGTGCGGGCCAACGTGCTCGGCGCCGCGCTGCTGCACCTGACGATGCCCGGTGTGCCCGACCTGTACCAGGACACCGATCGCGTCTACCGCGCACTCGTCGATCCCGACAACCGGTCCCCCGCGACGCTCGGCGGCAGCGACAGCGGCCCCGCCTCTGGCCCCGGCTCCGTGCCCGACACGGACGCCGACAAGGCGCGGCTGACGGCGGCGGCGCTGCGGCTGCGCGCCCGGCATCCCGAGCTGTTCGGGGAGACCGGGTGGTACGAGCCGGTGTGCGCGCGGGGCACGGCGGCCGGGCACTGTGTGGCGTTCGTTCGCTCCGGCGCCGTCCTCACCGCCGTCACCCGGCTGTCCCTGCGGCTGGCGCGGTCGGGCGGCTGGGGCGATGCCCGGCTCATCCTGCCCCCGGGCACCTGGTATGACCAACTGCCCCCGGGGACGGGCGTTTCCGGGCGGGCGCTGACCGGCGAGGTCCCCCTCGCGCGGCTCTTCGAGGCGGCCCCGGTCGCTCTCCTGGCCCGCACGGAACCGCCCGCCGGGACGCAGCCGCCCGCGGCCTCGTAGCCCGATGCCGGACCTCCTCTCAAAGCGCCGCGCACGCTCCGCAAAGCGCCGCGCACGCTCTTTAATGGGAAGCATGCTGTTCGAGGTGTGGGCACCACACGCGCAGACCGTCACGCTGCACATCGCACCCGGCCGCACCCACCACATGGGCCACTCCCCCACCCACCGTGACTGGTGGCAGGCGGAGGCCCCGGCCGGGGACGGCACCCGCTACGGCTTCGCGCTGGACGGCGATCCCGTGCTGCCCGACCCGCGCTCCCGCCGCCAGCCGGACGGGCCCGAGGGGCTGAGCGCGGTGGTGGACCACGACGCGTTCACCTGGCGGCACCCCTGGCGCGGGCTGCCGCTGCCCGGCGCCGTGCTCTACGAGCTGCACGTGGGCACCTTCACCCCCCAAGGCACCTTCGAGGCCGCCGCCGCACGGCTGGGGCACCTGGCGCAGCTGGGCATCACCCATGTCCAGCTGATGCCCGTCTGCCCGTTCCCCGGCACGCACGGCTGGGGCTACGACGGGGTGGCGCTGTGGGCGGTGCACGAGCCCTATGGCGGACCCCAGGGGCTGAAGCGGTTCGTGGACGCGGCGCACGGACACGGGCTCGGCGTCGTCCTCGACGTGGTACACAACCACCTCGGGCCGTCCGGCAACCATCTGCCCGCCTTCGGGCCGTACTTCACCGAGTCCCACCGGACGCCGTGGGGCGCGGCCGTCAACCTGGACGCGCCCGGCTCCGACGAGGTGCGCTCCCATCTCATCGGCAGCGCCCTGGCCTTCCTGCGCGACTACCAGCTCGACGGCCTGCGGCTGGATGCCGTGCACGCGCTGGCCGACACCCGCGCCGAGCACTTTCTCGCCGAACTGTCCGAAGCGGTGGACACCCTGGCCGCGCACAGCGGACGGCCCCTGTTCCTGATCGCCGAATCCGACCTCAACGACCCCCGCACCACGGCCCCGCGCAGCGCCAACGGGCACGGCCTGCACGCACAGTGGAACGACGACTTCCACCACGCCCTGCACACCGCGCTGACCGGCGAATCCCACGGCTACTACGCGGACTTCGCCGCCGACCCGCTCGCCGCGCTCGCCAAGACCCTGACCGGGGCCTTCTTCCACGACGGCGGGTACTCCACCTTCCGGGGGCGGCGGCACGGCCGCCCGCTGCTGCGCCCGGGGGCCGCCGCCGTGCCCGCGCACCGCTTCCTGGCGTACGCGCAGACCCACGACCAGATCGGCAACCGCGCCCTGGGCGAGCGGCCGGCGGCCCTGGCATCCCCGGGCGCGCTCGCCTGCGCTGCGGCGCTCGTGCTGCTCGCGCCCGGGACGCCGCAGCTGTTCATGGGCGAGGAGTGGGGCGCGCGCACCCCCTGGCAGTACTTCACCGACCACCAGGACCCCGAACTGGCGGAGGCCGTACGGCAGGGGCGGCGCCGGGAGTTCGCCGCGCACGGCTGGCAGGCGGAGTCGGTGCCCGACCCGCAGGACCCGGCGACCCGCGCCCGCTCGTGCCTGGAGTGGAGCGAGCCCGAACGCGCCCCGCACGCCCGGCTCCTGGAGTGGCACCGCACCCTGATCCGGCTGCGGCACGCCCACCCCGTGCTGGCGCACCTGCCGCTGGGCGAAGCGCGGGTGGAGCGCCCGGACGCGGCGGGGCAGGCGGCCGGAGAGCGCTGGCTGCTGCTGAGCAACGGCCCGCTGCACGTGGCCGTGAACCTGTCCCCGGGCCGTGCGGCCCGGCTGCCGCTGCCTTCCGCGCACGCGGTGCTGCTGGCGTCCTGGGATCCGGCGGCGCGGCTGGCGGACGGGGTCCTGCGCCTGCCGCCGGAGTCAGCGGCGGTGGTGCGGTAGCACGGCACGGCGGGCGGCCTGGGCCGCGGTGCGTGGGTGGTGCGAGCGAGAGCGGTCCGGGGCTCGTCCGGATCGTCACCTCTCCTTGAGGGTCCGGGCGGGAGCGTTCAGGGCCGGTCCGCGATCAGACCAGTGGCCGCCGGCTCCTCCTGGTCCGCGTGGGCCTGCCGCTGCGGGCCGCCCCGCTGCACCGGCTGCGTACCGGCGGGCACTTGCTGGATGCCTGATCCGGCGCCCGAGCCGGTGGAGGACGGCAGGAACGCGGCGATCGCCAGGCCGACGACGGCGGCCCCGGCGGCGATCAGGAACGCGGTGCGGAAGCCGTCCAGGTCGGGCACCCGCGTCGGGCCGAGCGGGCTGGTCATCTTGGCGAGGACGACGCCCACGACGGCGCTGGAGGTGGAGGTGCCGATCGAACGCATCAGCGTGTTCAGGCCGTTGGCGGCCCCCGACTCGGACGGATCGACGGCGCCGAGGATCAGCGCGGGCATCGCGGAGTAGGCGATCCCGATGCCCACCCCGATCAGCACGGACAGCACCACGGTCTGCCACACCGCGCTCACCAGCAGCGTGCCCAGCAGGTAGGAGCCCGCGAGGATCACCAGACCGGTCATCAGCGACACCTTGGGCCCGCGCGCGGCGGACAGCCGGGCCGAGAAGGAGGAGACGAGCATCATCGCGACGCCCATCGGTGCCACGCACAGCCCGGATACGAGCATGGACTGGCCCAGCCCGTACCCCGTGGACCTGGGCAGCTGGAGGAGTTGCGGGAGGACGAGGGTGAGCGCGTAGAAGGCCAGCCCGACCATGATCGAGGCCAGGTTGGTGAGCAGTACCTGACGGCGGGCCGTCGTCCGCAGGTCCACCAGCGGGTCCTTCAGCCGCAGTTCGAGCAGCCCCCACAGCACGAAGATCACGACGGCGGCGCCGAACAGCCCCAGCACCAGCGGGCTGCCCCAGCCCCAGTCGCCGCCCTTGGAGATCGGCAGCAGCAGCGTCACCAGTCCCGCCGTCAGCCCGACGGTGCCGAGCACGTCGAAGCGGCCGGGGGTGCGCAGCGGCGACTCGGGCACCAGGACGCGGACGAGCGCCATGGCGAGCACTCCGATGCCGGCGGCGCCGAAGAAGAGGACGTGCCAGTCGGTGTACTGCGCGACATACGCGGCCAGCGGCATGCCCAGCGCACCGCCGACACCCAGCGAGGAACTCATGAACGCCATGGCCGAGCCGAGCCGTTCGGGCGGGAGTTCGTCCCGCATGATGCTGATGCCCAGCGGGATGGCCCCCATGGCGAACCCCTGCACGGCGCGCCCGGCGACCATCGGCACCAGGTCGGAGGTGAGGCCGCACATCAGGGAGCCCAGCACCATCAGCCCCAGGCTGACGAGCATGATCCGCCGCTTCCCGTACAGGTCGCCGAGCCTGCCCATGATCGGGGTCGCGACGGCGCCCGCCAACAGGGTGGAGGTGATCACCCACGAGGCGTTGGAGGTGGACGTGCCCAGGAGGGAGGGCAGTTGGGCGATGACGGGCACGATCAGCGTCTGCATCACGGCGACGGAGATGCCCCCGAAGGCCAGCACCGGCACGAGCCATCTGCCGCTCTGGCCCCCGCCCCCGCCGCCTTGCCGGGCCCCGCCCGCCGCCGTGCCTATGTGACTGGAAGCGTCAGTGGTCTCTCCCACGCTCTCCCCCACGCCCTTTCGCATTGTGCTGTTGTTTCCGGTGCTGTTGTTTCCGGTGCTGTTGTTTCGGGTGCTGTTGTTTCCGGTGGTTCCGGGTGGTTCCGGATGCTGTGCTGTGCCGGAGCACTCGTCCTTGTGAGGCTCACGTCCTCGCGGAGGTCACGCCGTTCCGAGGCGGTCGTGCCGCTGCCGCCGAGAAGCTCTCGGCCGGGGCCGGTTCCGGCGGCATGCCGCACACCGCGTCTCCGGCCGTGCGGCATGCCGCACACCACACACCGGGCGCCCCGCGTCCCGGCCATCTCCATGCAGCCTACAAATGAACTGTCCTCGCACGGCCGGTATTCCGCCATGAGAAATGAGGCGCGCAAAGGCATCCTTGACCCGGCCTCGCGCGCCCCTTGTCCCGCCGCCGCCCCGCGCACGACCGGCGCCCCGCGTACGGCCATCGCATGAGGGACGTACGGCGACATACGGGGCCATACGGCCAACCCGGCGCCGGAGCCGCGACCGACGACGGGGGGGCCGCCCGCGTCAGCCGGCCGACTCCTTGGGGACCAGCTTCAGCGAGATGGAGTTGATGCAGTAGCGCTGGTCCGTCGGCGTGGCATAGCCCTCGCCCTCGAAGACATGGCCGAGATGGGAGCCGCAGCGGGCGCAGCGCACCTCGGTGCGGACCATGCCCATCGAGCGGTCCGTCAGCAGTTCGACGGCCTCGGAGCGGGCCGGGTCGTAGAAGCTGGGCCAGCCGCAGTGCGAGGCGAACTTGGTGTCGGAGCGGAACAGCTCGGCGCCACAGGCCCGGCACTCGTAGGCGCCGGTCGTCTCCGTGTCGGTGTACTCGCCGGTGAAGGCGCGCTCGGTGCCGCCCTCGCGCAGCACCTGATACTCCTGCGGGCTCAGCTCCGCGCGCCACTGCTCGTCGGGCTTGTCGATCTCGTACGCCATCTCGGCTCCTCAGCGCTCGTTGCCGTCCAGGGCTCCCGTCGCGGGGTCACTCCGCCAGCTTGCCGAGAATCCTCGGGCCAAGCTCGGTGACGTCCCCGGCGCCCATGGTGAGAACGAGATCACCGGGCTCCGCCATTCCCGCCACGGCGGCGACGGCCTCCTCCGGCGCCGTGGCCGCGCTGACCGCCGCACCGGCCGCGCGCGCGGACTCGGTGATCAGCGCGCTGGTCACGCCCGGGATCGGGTCCTCGCGGGCCGGGTAGACCGGCAGGACGACCGAGCCGTCGGCCAGCGCCAGGGCCTGGCCCATCTCCTTGCCCAGCTCCTGGGTGCGGCTGAAGAGGTGCGGCTGGAAGAGCACCAGCACGCGGCCCCCGGCGGCGCCGCCCCTGATGGCCTCCAGATCGGCGGCCATCTCGGTGGGGTGGTGCGCGTAGGAGTCGATGACCTGCACGCCGCGTGCCTCGCCCTTGAGCTGGAGGCGGCGCTTGACTCCGGTGTACGAGGCGATCGCCCCGGCCAGCCCGTCGGCGGGCACGCCCAACGCGGCCCCGGCGGTCAGAGCGGCGACGGCGTTGAGGGCGTAGTGCCGTCCGGGCACGGACACCCCGAAGGTCAGCTCCCGGCCGTCGAGAAGGACGGTGACCTCGCTGGTCAGCCCCTTCGGCGTGATCTTCAGCACCCGTACGTCGGCGTCGTCCGCCTCGCCGTACGTGCGGACGGTGAGCGCGCGGGCACCGGCGTCGCTCCGCACCCGGCGGGTCAGCTCACGGGCGCCGCCGTGGTCGGCGGAGATCACCAGGGTGCCGCCGTCCGCGATGCGTGCCGCGAAGATCCCGAACGACTCGTAGATCTCCTCCATGGACGCGTAGTTGGCGTGGTGGTCCAGCTCGACGTTGAGCACGACGGCGACCTCGGGCGCGTACTTGTGGAAGCTGCGGTCGCTTTCGTCCGCCTCGGCGACAAAGATCCCGCCGGTGCCCTGGTGGGCGTTGGAGCCGGGGCCGTCCAGGTCGCCGCCGATGGCGTAGGAGGGGTCCAGGCCCAGCGTGGCGAGGCTGACAGCGAGCATGGAGGTGGTCGTCGTCTTGCCGTGCGTCCCGGCCACGGCCAGCGGCCGGAGGCCGTCCATCAGACCGGCGAGCGCGTCCGACCGGTGCACCACGGGCAGGCCGCGCCGCCTCGCCTCGACGATCTCCGGGTTGTCCTCCCGGATGGCGCTGGAGACGACGACGGCGGTGGCGTCGGGGGCCAGGTGCGCGGCTTCGTGGCCGATGTGGACGGTGACGCCCAGCTCGCGCAGCGCCGCCGCCGTCGCCGACTCCCGCGCGTCGCTGCCCGCGACCGCCGCCCCACGGCGGGCCAGGATCTTCGCGATCCCGGACATGCCCGCTCCGCCGATCCCGATGAAGTGCGGCCGTTCCATGGCGGGCGGCGGGGAGGGGGTGGCGGCGGCGGTCATACGGGCGTCTCCAGAACTCGGCGGACGGCTGAGGGGGCCCGCTCACCCTATGCGGTCGCCGGCGCCTGATGCGGCCGGCCGCCTCTTGCCACGGGCGTGCCACTGGCATCGGCCCGTGTGCGCCCCCGGTCATCGATCCATGGGCGCCCCGGGCGTCAGTCCGTGTGCGCGAACAGCTTCAGCACCGGGACGCCGACCTTGTGGCGGGCGCGGGAGGCCCAGTCACGGTGGAAGAACTCCTCCACCAGGTGGGGCGCGGTCAAGACGATGACCTCGTCGGCGTCCGTCTGTTCGGCGACGGAGGTGAGCAGGTCGAGGGGGTGCTCCTCGATGATCTGTCCGACAGCTTCGCAGCCGGCGTCTCTCAGCCGCTTGAGCGACAGCTCCAGTGCCTGCTCGGCGGGGCCCAGCGCCTCGCCGCCCTCGGGCTCGTCGGCCTCGCGTACGGCGTCGTCCAACTCGCCGAGTGCCACGTCGTCCAGCGCCCTCAGCAGCAGGTCCTGGTCGCCGCGCGGCTGCATGAGCACGACGAAGGAGACGGTCTCCTCGCCGTGCAGTGTCGTCACCAGCTCGACGTCGGCGGACACCAGCGGTTTCTCGATCATCAACACGGTCGTGATCACGACGGGTGCCCTTCTTGTCTCTGTGGGTGTGGGGCCTGTCTGTGCGGGTGGGGGGTGTGTGTCTGTGCGGGTGTGCGGGTCAGTGCGGGTGGGGGTCCCGGCCCCCGGAAAGAAACCATCCCGCCCCGTGTTCGCAAGGGCCTGCGCAGGTCAGTCTGCCCAGCGGAGGATAAGCGGAACGTGTCATTCCGCTGATTGCCGGTAGCGACGGTAACGCGTGAAGAGGAAGCCGTCCTCCTCCAGGACCCCGTCGAGCGTGAACTCGTCGGGCACCGGCAGGACCGGCCCTCTGGTGATCCGGGGCGCGTCGCCCACCGTGATCCTCGGCGCAACGGAAAGACATAGCTCGTCGAGTACCCCGGCCGCGGCGAAACCCCCCAGCAGAGTCGGGCCCCCCTCCGTCAACTGCCGCCGCAGGCCCCGCGCGGCGAGCGCCCCGGGCACCCGCGAAGGCTCCACCGCGACGCCCTCACCCGCGAACACGACCTCAGCGCCCGCCTCCCTGGCCAGCGCGAGCCGCGCCGGGGGTGCGTCCGCGCCGGTCAGCAGCAAGGTCGGCACCACGGGTTCGGTGAACAGCGGCAGCGAGAAGTCCAGCTCCAAGCTGGCGCTCACCACGGCGATCGCGGGCGCCGGGGACTGCCCGCTCGCGGCCCGCCGCGCGGCGAAGGCGGCCCGGGGCTTGGCGGGGCGATAGCCCTCCTGCCGTACGGTCTCGGCGCCGACCACGACCACATCGGCGAGCGCCCGCAGCACCCCGAAGATCCACATGTCGGCCTGGGAGGAGAGGGGCTGGGAGCGCCCGCCGTGATGGATGGCGCCGTCCAGCGAAGCCACCATGTTGCCGCGCAGCCACGCGCCGGAGGCGCCCGAGGCCCCGGCGGTGCGCTCCTCCAGCGGCGGATACGCGTACTCCTCGGCGATCTCCTCAAGGCTCCACTCGGGCGCCGGCGCGGGGGCTGAGCTGGATGGGAACAGGCGTCGCATAGGCCGCAGTGTGGCACGGCGCACGCCGGGCGCGCGGAGCGCCCACGGGGGTGGGCGGACTAGCATGACAATCGTGTCAACCACCGAAGCGCGCATATCCACCCCCGGCTCCGCCCCCGGATCCCACCCTGGCTCCCCCGCACACCGGGACGGCCAGGCCGGAGGGGACGGCCGGGAGAGCGGAAGCGGTCCGGAGAGCGGAAGCGGCCGGGGCGAGGCGCCCGTGGCGCTCAGCGCCCGCGAGCCCCTGGTTCCGGCGGAGCGGCTGGTGGCCGAGATGGTGCCGCCCCCGCGCTTCGACGGCGTGCGCTTCGACACCTACCTCCCCGACCCGCAGCAGCCCAGCCAGACCGAGGCGGTACGGGTGCTCAGCGCCTTCGCCGAGAGCCTGGGCGACGGGACCGGCGCAGCGCCCACCGGCCGGAAGCGCTGGTTCCGGCGCGCGCCCAAGGCCGCGGCGCCCAGCGGCCCGCGCGGCGTCTACCTCGACGGCGGCTACGGCGTCGGCAAGACCCACCTGCTGGCCTCCCTGTGGCACGCGGCACCGGCGGCGCCCGAACGCAAGGCGTTCGGCACCTTCGTCGAACTGACCAACCTGGTGGGCGCCCTCGGCTTCCAGCAGACGGTGCGCACCCTCAGCGGCCACCAGCTGCTGTGCATCGACGAGTTCGAACTGGACGACCCGGGCGACACGGTGCTCGTCTCCAGCCTGCTGGCCCGCCTCGTCGAGCACGGGGTCGCACTCGCCGCCACCTCCAACACCCTCCCCGGCAAGCTGGGCGAGGGCCGCTTCGCCGCCGCCGACTTCCTGCGCGAGATACAGGGCCTCTCGGCGCACTTCCGGCCGCTGCGCATCGACGGCGAGGACTACCGGCACCGCGGCCTGCCCGAGGCCCCACAGCCGTACACCGACGAGGAAGTGAAGGCCGCGGCACGGCGCACGCCGGGCGCCTCGCTCGACGGCTTCCCCACGCTCCTGGGCCACCTCTCCACGGTCCACCCGAGCCGCTACGGCGCACTCGTCGAAGGCGTCGGGGCCGTGTGCCTGACGGACGTCACGCCGGTGCCCGACCAGTCCACGGCGCTGCGGCTGGTGGTGCTCGCCGACCGGCTCTACGACCGCGAGGTGCCGGTGCTGGCCTCGGGGGTGCCCTTCGACCGGCTCTTCAGCGAGGAGATGCTGCGGGGCGGCTACCGCAAGAAGTATTTCCGGGCCATATCCCGGCTCACCGCCCTCGCGCGGGACGGCAGGCAACTGGTGTGAGCGCCGGGGCCTGACGCGGGCGCGGGCCCGCTGTGGCCGGGGAACTGGCCAGGGCATGACGGCGAGTTGTGTCGCGGGCAGTGTGCGCACGCCGTGCTGCGTGGTACACACACCGGGTCACCTGTCCGCCAACAGGGAAGAGTGCCCGATGCCCACGACACGACGTCAAGCGCTGGCGAGAACCGGCGCCGTTGGGGCGGCAGTCGCCTTCAGCGGCGCCCTCTCCGAACTGTTCGCGGGGACCGCCGCGGCCCAGGCCACCGGCGGCAGCGCCGGCTACGGCCCGCTCGTCCCCGACCCCGACGGCCTGCTCGACCTGCCCAAGGGCTTCCGCTACAAGGTCCTCTCCCGCGAGGGCGACCCGCTCCGCTCCGGCGAGGGCAAAGTGCCCAGCAACTGCGACGGCATGGCCGCGTTCGCCGCGCCCCGACCGCACGGCGACGGGCCGGGCGACTCGCGGGCCGACGCACAGCACGGCCGGTCCGGCAAGGGCACCACCTGGCTGGTGCGCAACCACGAGAACCGGATGGACGGGCGCGTCCCCGTACCCGCTGTCAAGGGGCTCACCTACGACCCCGCGGCCAAGGGCGGCTGCACCGTCCTGGAGTTGGACCGGCACAACAACGTACTGACCGAACGCGTCGGCATAGCGGGCACCTCCACCAACTGCGCGGGCGGGCCCAGCCTCTGGAACACCTGGCTGACCTGCGAGGAAACGGAGTTCAAGGCCGGCGAGGAGGGCTACACCAAGGACCACGGCTACATCTTCGAAGTCGGCTTCGACCGCCGCCGCCCCACTTCCGTCGAACCGCTGACCGCGATGGGCCGCTTCCAGCACGAGGCCGTCGCCTTCGACCCGCGCACCGGGGTCGTCTACGAGACCGAGGACGCCTTCGACAAGCCGTTCGGGCTCTTCTACCGCTTCTTGCCCGAGAAGCCCAAGGGCGGCTACGGATCCCTCCACGCGGGCGGCACACTCCAGGCCATGCGGGTGCCGGACGTGGCCGACCTGTCCACCGTCACCGAGACCGGCACGACGTTCCAGGGCATCGAATGGGTCGATGTCCCCGACCCCCTCGCCAGGCAAACCCCCGTCCGCTTCCAGGACTTCGGCAAGGGCGGCATTACCCACGCGCAGAAACTGGAGGGCTGCTACTGGGGCGGCAGCCGCGTGTACTTCGTCTCCAGCTTCGCCCGCACCTCGGAGGGATCGCAGCGCGACCACTTCGGGCAGATCTGGCGCTACGACCCACGACGGCGCAGCCTCACCCTGGTCATCCGCTTCGGCCCCGATACCGACGTCCAACTCCCCGGCGAGGAACCCGACAACATCTGCCTCGCCCCCAGCGGCGGCCTGATGGTCTGCGAGGACGGCGAGGGAGCGCAGCACGTCTTCGGCCTCACCCGTCAGGGGAAGGTCTACGCGATGGCCCGCGGCGCGCAGAACCTCGGCACGCCCCAGGACCCGTCGTGGGGCGAGTTCGCGGGCGTCACCTTCTCCCCCGACCACCGCACGATGTACGTCAACTGCTACAAACCCGGCACGACGTTCGCCATCACCGGCCCCTGGCAGGACTGACCCCGGCCCTCGGGACCGGGGCCCCACGCGGCGGGGGTCCGGCGGGATGACGATCCCGCCGGGCCCCCTCGGCGTTGTGGCCGCGCGGCGCTGCGGCGGGAGGGAGCGGGGTTGCCTGTGGGCGCGTCGGCCGCTGGCAGACTGGAGGGGTGACCGATTCGCCAACCCCCTCGACGCCGCACGACAAGCAGCAGCGGCCGGACGACGAGCGGCCGGACGCACCCGGCCGGGCCGATCCGCTCGCCCAGCCCGACCAGTACGTACTGCCGCTGGTCGTCCGCCTGGAGCGGGCCGCGCCGCCCGCGCGGACGGACGCCATGGAGACGGCGGCGCGTGCGGTGCTGACGCTGCTCGCCGACCCGCGTACCGCCGAGGAGACCGGCGTGTGGCACAAGCGGGTGCGGCTGTGGGAGGAGCGCGCCATCCGGAAGGTCGTACGGCGGGCACGCGGGGCCGAGTGGCGTCGCGCGGAGCCGCTGGAGGGGCTGACGGTGACGGGCGCCTCCGCGGAGGTCCGGGCCTTCCCGCCGGTGCCGCTGGACGGCTGGCCCAGGGATCTGGCGCGCCTTCAGGTCTCCGGCACCGAACTCACGGACCCGGAGCCTCCGGATCCGCCCGGTGAGGGCGTGCCCGTGCTGTGGCTGAACCCAGGGTTGGAGATGTCGGCCGGCAAGTCCATGGCCCAGGCCGCCCACGCGGCCCAGCTCGCCTGGTGGCGGCTGGATGGCGCCCGGCGCGCGGAGTGGCGCGACGCGGGGTTCCCCCTCGCGGTGCGGCCCGCGCGGGACGCGGCGCACTGGGCGGCGCTGCTCGGCAGCGGGCTGCCGGTCGTGCGGGATGCGGGCTTCACGGAGATCGCCCCCGGGGAAACCGTCGTGGCCGAGGGCGGCGACCGCTACTGCCCGCTGCCGCGCGGCCGGTAGCGGACCGTCCGCCGCACCTCCCGCAGGCGGACGGCCGCCGAACCGGCGGGGCGGGCCCGAGTGGGGTCAGGTGCTGATCGTCGCGACGGGGTCGAAGCCGTAGGTGCGGGCGCAGCCGTTCTCGGCGCCGACGAGGATGTCGACGATCTCGAAGTAGCGGTCCCAGAAGGGGGTTTCGCGCAGCGCGTCGATGAGGAGCTGATAGGCGTTGTGGTCGTCGGCCTCCCAGACCCGGACGTCGGTGACGCGGGTGGAGCAGAACTCCGTGTCGTAGAAGCGCGACCGGACGCCCGTGGTCTTGGCCTTGATCGCGGGGACGACGTGGGTCCTGCACACCTCCCCCGCCGCGATGAGCCGCGCCCTCGCCCGCCTCCGCCGCGTCCTCCAGGACCCCCTCCTCGTCCGAGCCGGGCAGACCATGGTCCCCACCCCGCGCGCCCGGGCTCTGCGCGATGAAGCCGCCGCGGTGGTACACCGCCTCGGGGCACTGCTCACTCCCGGCGCCGGAGTCGATCCCGCCGCCTTGCGCGGCACCTTCACCCTCCAGTCGGCCGACTTGGTCGGCGCGGCGCTGGTTCCCGTGCTGCTGCGGCTTGCCGGGGAGGAGGCTCCCGGGGTCTCACTGCGGTTCCGGGCCGAGGAGTTGGAGGCCGGACCGGCCCTGCGCGACGGCCGGATCGACCTGGAGGTCGGCTCCATCGACCACGCCGACCCCGAAACCCGGGTCGAGGAACTGGTCACCCTCCGGATGGCGGCAGCCGTCCGGCCCGGCCATCCCCCCACCGAACAGCCCCTGACCCCGGCCCGCCTCGCCGCCGCCGAACACGTCGTGGTCAGCCGCCGCGGCCGGTTCACCGGTCCCCTGGACGCCGCCTTGGCCGAGCGGGACCTCCAGCGGCGGGTCGTCGTCGTGCTCCCCAGCCACCTGGCCGCGCTGTCCCTCGCCGCGCGCAGCGATGTCGTCTGCCTCTTCCCGACCGCACTGCCCGGCGCCGCCCCCACGCCCTTCACCGACCCCGCCACCACCCTCGGCCTGCGTCTCCTCGACATCCCCTGCCGCTGCCGCCGGTCACCATCGGCATGGCCTGGCACCCCCGCCGTGCCGCCGACGGGGCCCACCACTGGCTCCGCGACGCCGTCCGCCGGGCTGTGCGCGCACCCGACGGCGCGGCCACCGGCCGGTGACCGGGCCAGGAGCAGCAGGGCGAGGGTGCGGCACGGAGGCCGGGCGAGGAAGCAGCGCGGCGGAGTGAGGCAATCGGCCGGCTGCGCCTCTCACTTCGGCAAACCCGGCGAGAGCGCCCATTACGGTCCACGGCGTAGCGGGCGCGATCGCACCTGCCCTGTTCGAGAACGTGGGAGAAGACCGTGAAGGCAATCAGCATCCAGAAGTTCGGAGCCCCCGAGGGGCTGGCCGTTGTCGATCTGCCGGCGCCGGAACCGGCTGCCGGACAGGTGGTGATCGCCACCGAAGCGGTGGGCGTCGGCGGGGTCGATGCCGTGATCCGGCGCGGGACCCTGGCCGGCTTCGGCTTCGAGGAAGGCCACATCCCGGGCAGTGAGGTGGCGGGCACCGTCACAGCGGTCGGCGCGGGCGTGGACGCGTCGTGGACGGGCCGACGGGTGTGGGGCTTCACCGGTATGGGCGGAGGCTACGCCGAACAGGCCGCCGCGCGAGTGGAGGAGGTCCTTCCGCTGCCGGAGGGCCTGTCCTCCGTGGACGCGGTGACGCTCGGCGGCTCCGGCATGGTGGCTCACTTCGCGCTCCGCCACGCCCACTTCGCGCCCGGGGAGACGGTCCTGCTGCGGGGCGCGGCCGGCAGCATCGGGATCACGGCCGTGCAACTCGCCGCTCGCGGGGGCGCCGCCGCGGTGGCGGTCACGACCTCCTCGCCCGAGCGCGGCGAGCGGCTGCGCCGGCTCGGTGCCACCCATGTACTGGACCGCTTGGGCGAGGGAGGAGAAGAGGCTCCCGCGGGCTACGACGTCATCCTGGACGTGGTGGCCGGTGAGGACATGCCGTCGTACTTCGACCGGCTCAACCCGAACGGCCGCATGGTGGCTCTGGGCGTGGTCGCGGGTATGCCCCCGGCGGACTTCGGCACGAGAATGCTGGCGCGGTTCCAGAAGTCCTTGTCCTTCGCCTCTTTCAGCGCGGACACCGTCCCCGTGGCCGACCGGAACGCCGTGCGGAGCGAGCAGTTCGCCGCCGCGGCCCGGGGTGAACTCGCCACGGTGGTGCACGAGTCGCTGCCACTGGACGAGGCGGCCTCGGCACACCGGAAGATGGACGCGGGCGAGGTCTTCGGCCGGATCGTGCTCACGCCGTAGCTCCCGGCAAGCCCCGTCGGCCCGGCAGCCCCCGCTGTCTTCGGCTGCCCCGCTTCTCCGGCTGCCCCCGCCACTTTCAACGTATAGCGCGCCAGGGGGCTTGCGGCAAGGCCCGGGGGCTGCCACAGAATGACCGGCCAAGGCCGGGACCTGCGCACATGACGCCTCCGCGAGATACACGCCGTGAGGTGCACGCGGTGCCGCGCGCAACTCACAGGGGGGTTTCATGATCGACGTGATCGTGGTCGGCGGCGGGCCGACCGGCTTGATGCTGGCCGCCGAATTGCGGCTGCACGACGTGAGCGTGGTCGTGGTGGAGAAGCAGGCCGAGCCGCGCGGACACTCCCGTGGGCTCGGTCTGCACACGCGCAGCGTCGAGGTACTGGACCAGCGCGGTCTGCTGGACCGGTTCCTCGCGCTCAGCAAGAAGTTCCAGGCCGGAGGGTTCTTCGGCGGCATTCACAAGCCGTGGCCGGACCGGCTGGAGACGGCACATCCGTACAGCCTCGCCATCCCGCAGCTCGTCACCGAGCGGCTGCTCACCGAACGTGCCCTCGAACTCGGCGCCGGGATCCGGCGAGGCTGCGAGGTGGCCGGGCTGAGCCAGAGCCAGTCGGGGGCCGGGGACGCGGGTGACGAGGAAGGCGGCGTGACAGTCGAGCTGGTCCAAGCGGGTGCGTCCGCCGGTGAGGAGGTGACCGACGGTGGGTGCACGCGCCTTCGCGCACGCTATGTCGTCGGCTGCGACGGCGGACGGAGCACCGTGCGCAAACTGCTCGGCGTCGGCTTCCCCGGCGAGCCCGCCAGGGTCGAAACGCTGCTGGGCGTCATGGAGTTGAACGAGGACCCGGCCAAGGTCGCCGCCGTCGTCGGGGAAGTCCGCAAGACCCAGCTGCGGTTCGGCGCCGGCCCGGACATCGACGGGGACCCGGGGGTGTACCGGCTCATCGTGCCCGCCGACGGCGTGGCCGAGGACCGTACGGCCGCGCCGAGCCTTGAGGAGTTCAAGCGGCAGCTGCGGGCCTTCGCCGGTACCGACTTCGGCGCGCACTCACCGCGCTGGCTCTCCCGGTTCGGCGACGCCACCCGGCAGGCCGAGCGCTACCGGACCGGCCGGGTGCTGCTGGCCGGCGACGCGGCGCACATCCACCCGCCGACCGGCGGACAGGGCCTCAACCTCGGCCTCCAGGACGCGTTCAACCTCGGCTGGAAACTGGCCGCCGAGGTGCGCGGCCGGGCACCGGAGGGCCTGCTGGACAGCTACCACGCCGAGCGGCACCCGGTGGGCGCCGCCGTGCTGGACAACACCCGCGCGCAGATCACGCTGATGGGCACCGATCCGGGGGCGACCGCGCTGCGGGCGCTGTTCTCGAAGCTGATGGACATCGAGGAGGTGAACAGGCACGTCACCGGAATGATCACCGCGGTCGACGTCCGCTACGACTTCGGCGAGGGCCACGAACTGCTCGGACGGCGGCTGCGGGACGTACGGCTGAAGCGGGGGCGCCTCTACGAGTTGACGCGCCGTGGCCGGGGGCTGCTGCTCGACCAGACGGGCCGCCTCTCGGCGACCGGCTGGGCGGACCGGGTCGATCACGTGGCCGATGTCGCCGACAAGGGCGAGGAACTGGACGTACCCGCGGTGCTGCTGCGGCCGGACGGCCATGTGGCGTGGGTCGGCGAGGACCAGCGGGAGCTGTCCCGACGGCTGTCCCAGTGGTTCGGTGCCGCGAGCAGCTGAGCGCGGCCCACGTCCGGTCGCCGCCGGGCCGGTCACCGTACTCCGGAACCGTCACCGGCCAGACCGGTGACGGTTCTGGGCCAGGGCCCGGCCGAAGCTCACATCGCGCTCTGAACCGTGCCGCGCGGGGATTCGTCCCCCAGGGAGAGAGCAGGAGCACCGGCATCCGTGGACACGAGGCGGCGAAGGGGGAGGGCAGCATGGACAGGACCCGCCAAGGAGGGCGGCCCGGGCAAAAGGGAGAGCCGGGGCAGCCGGAGCGAAAGGGAGGGCCGCTCCGGCTGGGCACCGGCATCGGCTGGCGGCCGGAGATCGCCGACGCCATCGAGGACCCGGACACGCTGCCGGGCATCGACTGGGTCGAGGCCGTCGCCGAGAACCTCTGCCCCGGCCATCTGCCCGACTCCCTGCTGAGGCTGCGCGCCCGGGGCACCACCGTCATCCCGCACGGCGTCTCCCTCGGCCTCGGCGGCGCCGAGCGGCCCGACCCCGGCCGGCTGCGGTCCCTCGCCGGGTGTGCCGAGGCGCTCGGCGCGCCGCTGGTGACCGAGCACATCGCGTTCGTCCGCGCGGGCGGCCCCGGCACCGGAGCGCCCCGCATGGAGGCCGGGCACCTGCTGCCGGTGCCGCGTACCCGCGACGCGCTGGACGTCCTGTGCGAGAACGTACGCATCGCGCAGGACGCGCTGCCCGTACCGCTGGCCGTCGAGAACATCGCCGCGCTCCTCAACTGGCCCGACGAGGACATGAGCGAGGGTGCCTTCCTCGCGGAGCTGGTGGAGCGCACCGGGGTCGGACTGCTGATCGACGTCGCCAACCTGCACACCAACCACGTCAACCGCGGCGAGGACCCCGCCACCGCGCTCGACCGGCTCCCGCTGGAGGCCCTGGCCTATGTGCATGTCGCGGGCGGCATCGAGCGGGACGGTGTCTGGCACGACAGCCACGGGCATCCCGTGACCCGGCCCGTGCTCGACGTGCTGGCCGAGCTGTGTGCCCGTACGGTGCCGCCCGGGGTGCTGCTGGAGCGCGACGAGGACTTTCCGCCCCCGGCGGAGCTGGCCCGCGAGCTGGCGGTCATCCGCACCACCGTGGAAGGCGCCGCACATGTCTGAGTCCGCCGGGCCCGCCTCCGCCGATGCCGCGCGCGTACGACTGGCCGAGGCGCAGACCGCGCTGCTGAGCGCGCTGGTCGCCGGGGCGGCGGCGCCGGAGGGTTTCGACCTCGCCCGGCTCGACATCCAGCGCCGGGCGCTGCGCGGCAAGCGGGCGGACGTCGTCGCCAAGCTCGCCCCCGAACTCCCCGCCATCCTCGGCGAAGCCGAGTACCGCACGGCGTTCGCCGCATACGCCACAGGCCGCCCCATGACCGCGAACTACCGGTGGGACGCACTGCACTTCGCCGCCCACATGGTGCGGCACGGCGGCCTCCCCCGCGCCCGGCGCAAGCGCCTGAAGCGCTGGCACGCCGAAAGGTCCGGCCCCACCCCGCCGGAACGCTGAGCACCGTGGCCGCGCGCCGCGTCCGCTCAGGTGTGCCGCAGCGTGGCGGTGGCGATCTCCAGGAAGTCGCGCAGCAGTTTCCCCGCCGGCCCGCGAGGACGACCAGGCACGTCTCGACCCCGGGGGCGTCCGTGACCGGGAGGCGGGCGAGGTCGGGGCGGGAGTAGGAGCGCGCGACGCTCAGCGGGACGAGCGCGATGCCGTGCCCGGAGGCGATGAGTTCGAACTTCTCTTCAAGTAAGGACGTCCGCCGCCTCGGTACGTCGAGCATCCGCTCGCCGTCGAGGTCCGCTGAGGTGAGTTCGTCGCGGCACGCGAGCGGGTGCGTCACCGGCAGGCAGGCGACCCTGGGCTCACGGCCGATGGGGATGGTGTGCAGCCCCGACTCCTCGAACGGCCGCCGCAGATCATGCGCGGCTACGCCGCCCGGTACGCCGACGCCGCGCACACGCTCCTGCTCATGTGCCCCGGCCATGTCCGCACCGAACTCGGCGGGCCGGGCGCGGCACTGACCGTCGAGCAGTCCGTCCCGGGCGTGGTGGACACGGTCGAGCGCCACAGCGGCGAACCGGGCCTGCGCTTCCTCGACCATCAGGACCAGCCCGTGCCCTGGTAGCAGCCAAGGGGCCGGTCCGCAGGCCGGGGAGGGCGGGCGGGGGATGTGAGGGCGCTTACGGGGGGTCCCCGGCGACATCTCCGGACGGTGCTTTACATCGCCCGATAAGCAGATGAACATCCCAATTCGGCGTGCCCTCCGGCACAGCTGACGGTGCGACGAACGGGGAGCCCCAGTGCGCGCAGCAGCGGTCCACGCAGCGATCCTCTCGACAGCCGGTGCCCTGGTCCTCACCCTGGCCGCGGCCGTCCCCGCCGGAGCCCTGCCAGCGACACCGGACACGCCGGGCACGCCAAGAACGCCGGGCACACCAGGCACGCCGCGGGTGCCGGTCTCGTCCCCGGCGGGGCCGGCCGACGGCGTCGCGCGGGCGCTGGGTGTGCGGACGGCCGCCGCCGAGGCCGCCGAGACGGGTATCGACTGGCGGAAGTGCCCGGCCGTCGAACACCTGCCCACGCCCGTCGAGTGCGGCACCGTCTCCGTACCCGTGGACTACGCCGCGCCGCACGGCGACAAGATCGACCTCACGGTGAGCAGGGCCAAGGCCACCGGTGACGCCGGGCAGCGGCTGGGGCCGCTGCTCTACAACCCGGGCGGCCCCGGCGGCAACGGCATGAGCTTCCCCCTCTACGGCAAGCTGGTCGGCGGCGTATGGAAGCGCCTCAACGCCCGCTACGACTTCGTGGGCTTCGCGCCGCGCGGTGTCGGCCGCTCGGCGCCCCTCTCGTGCGAGGACCCCCAACGCTTCCTCACCGGACCGAGCACCTCACCCCGGCACCCCTCGGCCGCGTTCAAGCGGACGATGAACGAACGAGCGGCGGCGTACGCGGAAGGCTGCGCGCGGACCCAGGGCAGCCGGCTGGAGCACTACACGACGCCGAACAACGCCCGTGACCTCGATGTGCTGCGCGCCGCGCTGGGCCGGCGGAAGCTGAACTTCCTCGGCGTCTCCTACGGCACCTACATCGGCTCGGTCTACGCCACGCTCTTCCCCGGCCATGTGGGCCGCATGGTGCTCGACAGCATCGTGAACCCCGCGCCGGACAACGTCTGGTACCAGGCGAACCTGGACCAGAACCGCTCGTTCGAGACCCGCTGGGGGGACTGGAAGCAGTGGGTGGCCCGGCACGCGACGACCTATGGCCTGGGCCGTACGCCGGAGGAGGTGCAGCGGGCCTTCGACGAGGTCAGGGACGCCCTCGACCGCGAGCCGGCGGGCGGCAAGGTGGGCTCGAAGGAGCTGGTGGCGGCCTATCTGGACACCGGGTACGCGGACTCGGCGTGGGCACGGTCCGCGAGCGCGCTCTCCCGCTTCCGCGAGGGCGACCCCAAGCCGCTGGAGAAGATGGCGGCGCCGGAGCCCGCGTCGGCGAAGGGCGAGGAGAACGGCAACGCCGTCTACAACGCGGTCGAGTGCCAGGACGCGCCCTGGCCGCGCGAGTGGGAACGCTGGGACCGGGACAACACCGCGTCGGCGAAGGTCGCGCCGTTCAACACCTGGGACAACGCGTGGATGAACCTGCCGTGCGCCTACTGGAAGACCACGCCGTCCAAGCCGCTGGATGTGCGCACGCGCCCGGGCCAACTGCCGCCGGTACTGCTGGTGGCCGCGACCCGGGACGCGGCCACGCCCTACGAAGGCGCCATCGAGGCACACCGGCGGCTGGCGGGCTCGTCCCTGGTGACGGAGAAGGGCGCGGGCAACCACGGGGTGACCGGCGGCAACAAGTGCGCCGACGAGCACGTGGAGCGCTATCTGCTGGAGGGCCGGACACCGGGCGCCGAGGCGGAGTGCGCCCCGCGCCCGGAGCCCCGCCCGAACACGAAGCAGACCGACAAGACGGCACCCGTCTCCAACACCAGGGCGACCCACTAGGACGACCCGCCAGGCAGCGGGAGACGGGCCCGGGAGACGGGCGCCGGAAACCGGCGGGGGCCGGCTCTAGGCCAGCCCGGCGACCAGGTCGGCGACCGGCTTGCGGCGGCCGGTGAAGAACGGGATCTCCTCGCGCACGTGCCGCCGGGCCTCCGAGCCGCGAAGGTGCCGCATCAGATCGACGATCCGGTGCAGTTCGTCGGCCTCGAAGGCGAGCACCCACTCGTAGTCGCCCAGCGAGAAGGCCGGCACGGTGTTGGCACGTACGTCGGGGAAGCCGCGGGCCATCTTGCCGTGGTCCGCGAGCATCCGGCGGCGGTCCTCGTCGGGCAGCAGGTACCACTCGTAGGAGCGTACGAAGGGATAGACGCTCACATAGGCGCGCGGCTCCTCGTCGGCGAGGAAGGCCGGAATGTGCGACTTGTTGAATTCGGCGGGCCGGTGCAGCGCCATGTTCGACCAGACCGGCTCCAGGGCGCGGCCCAGCCGGGTGCGGCGGAAGCGGTTGTACGCCTCCTGGAGCGCCTCGGACTCCTCGGCGTGCCACCAGATCATCACGTCCGCGTCGGCACGCAGCCCGGAGACGTCGTAGGTGCCGCGCACCACCACGTCCTTGGCGGCCAGTTGGCCGAACAGTTCTTCGACCTCGGCCGCGTAGCCGGCGCGGTCCTCGGGGAGGACGTCGCGCAGCCGGAAGACCGACCACAGCGTGTAGCGGATGACCTCGTTGAGGTCCTTGGCCTTCTTGCCCGCGTGGGGCGACTTGTGCGGTGTCTCGGTCATGTCGCTATTCTCGCTCGCTCTTCTCCCCCGCCCGCGCGAGGGTCGATCCGGCGGATCCGGCCGGGGCGGATCCGGTCAGGAGGCGACCGGCTGCCCGTCGCCCGCTCGCGACGCAGGCCGGGATGCCCACGCCCTCGTACGCCGCCCCCGCCAGTGCCAGTCCGGGTACGGCGGCGACGGCGGCCTCGACGTCGGCGACCCTCTCCAGGTGCCCGACCGGGTACTGCGGCAGGCCGTCGTACCAGCGTGTGACGAGGGAGTCCACGGGCGCCGCCGCCAGCCCCGTCGCGGTGCGCAGGTCGGCCAGGGAAAGCTCGGCCAGCTCCGCGTCGTCGCGGGCCAGCACTGCCTCCTCGCCGAAGCGGCCCAGCGAGGTGCGCAGCACGAACAGCGAGGGGTCCTGGGCCGCGACCCAGTCCCACTTGTGGGTGGAGAAGGTCGCGGCCTTGATGGACCGGCCATCGACCGGGGGCACCAGGAAGCCGCTGCCGTCGGGCAGTTCCCCGGCCTCGGACCTGCGGAAGGCCAGGGTGACCAGGGCCATCGAGGCGTACTCGATCCGGTCGAGTCCGGCCGCCGCCGAGGGGGCCACCGGGGCGAGGAGCCGGGCGGCGGCAGGCGCGGGCACGGCCAGCACGACGGCGTCGGCGCGCACCGCCTCGTGGTCGGTCACCGCCGTCCAGGCCGCCGCCCCGCCGGCCGGTCCGTCCGCCCCACCGGCCGCTCCGTCCGCGGCGCCGCCGCCCGGCGCGCGGTGCAGAGCGCGTACGGGGGTGCTCAGGCGGATGTCGGCGCCCCGCGCGGCGCACGCGTCCGCCACCGCCATGGGCAGCCGGCCGATGCCGCCTTCCAACCCCATGAAGACCGGGCCCTGCGGCGCGCGGGCGGTGCGCTGCGCGGCGGCGGCACGCTCCTGTACGGCGCGCACCCCGGCCAGCAGGGAGCGGTGCTCGCGGGCCGCCTCGAAGAGCTGCGGTACGGCGGCGCGCATCGAGATGCGGTACGCGTCACCCGCGTACACCCCGCCCAGCAGGGGCTCCACGAGCCGGTCGACGACCTCGCCGCCGAGCCGTTCGGCGACATAGGCGCCCACCGCCACATCGTCGCCGACCTCGGTGCGGGGCAGCCGCCCGTCCTCGGCGATGCGGGCCAACCCGTCGGGGGAGAGGACGCCGCCGAGCGCCGCGGGGTCGCCGGGGACGCCCATCACATGCCCCTTGGGCATGGGGCGTACGGCGCCGCGCGTCCACAGGGCGCCGCCGGAGACGGCGGGCGGCTGGAGCACGCTGCCCAGCCCCACCGCGCGGGCCAGCTCGACCGCCTCGGGGCGCCGCGCCAGCATGGATTCGGCCCCCAGGTCGACGGCGGCGGTACCGGCGACGCTCCCGGCGTGCAGCTTGCCACCGAGCCGCGCCGACGCCTCCAGCAGGGTCACCCGCGCGCCGTCCGCCAGGAGTTGGTGCGCCGCGGCCAGGCCGGAGATGCCGCCCCCGATGACAAGTACGTGCATATGGGCAGTCTCGCAGAGCGGTACGCCCGGCTTTCCCCCGCCCCGAGTTCCGGCGAACGGCGCATGAGGTGTGCCGCCGCGTGGAGGCATAGCGTGTGGGCGGCAGGTTGTGGCAGGGCGTCCGGTCCGGCGAAGGGAGCATCCGGGATGGCGGCGGAGCGCATGGTGGTCATCGGCGGCGACGCGGCGGGCATGTCCGCCGCGTCCCGGGCACGCAGGCTCAGGGGTCCGGAGGAGCTGGAGATCGTGGCCTTCGAGCGGGGCCGGTTCTCCTCGTTCTCCGCCTGCGGTATCCCGTACTGGGTGGGCGGCGAGGTCGGCGCGCGCGACGACTTGATCGCACGCTCGCCCGAGGAGCACCGCGAACGCGGCATCGACTTGCGAATGCGTACCGAGGTCACCGAGCTGGACGTGGCGGGCGGCCGGGTGCGGGTGGTGGAGCGGGACGGCGGTACGGGGCAGAGCGCGGGCGGCCGGGACGACGGGGGCCGGTGGGTCGGCTACGACCACCTCGTGCTGGCCACCGGCGCCCGCCCGGTGCGCCCGCCGCTGCCCGGCATCGACGCCGAGGGCGTCCACGGCGTCCAGACGCTGGACGACGGCGAGGCGCTGATCACCGCGCTGGAGAGCGCGGAGGACCGCCCCGGCGCGGGCGCACCCGGGGAGCCGGGAAAGCGGGAGGGCAGGCGCCGGGCCGTGGTCGTGGGCGCGGGCTACATCGGCGTGGAGATGGCGGAGGCGTTCGTCAACCGCGGCTACCAGGTCACGGTCGTGGACAAGGGCGAGCAGCCGATGTCCACGCTCGATGCGGACATGGGCGAGCTGGTGTACGAGGCGATGTGCGAGATGGGCATCGAGACGGTGCGCGGCGCGACGGTCACCGAGATCCTCACCGACGAGCACGGCCGGGCGCGTGGCGTGGCCACCGAGGACGCCGAGTACCCGGCCGATGTGGTGGTACTGGGACTGGGCGTGCGCCCCGAGACGGAGCTGGCCCGCGCGGCGGGGCTGCCGCTGGGCGAGTCCGGTGGGCTGCTGACGGACCTGGCGATGCGAGTGCGCGGCCAGGAGAACATCTGGGCGGGCGGCGACTGCGCCGAGGTCCTCAACCTCGTCTCGGGCCGCACCCAGCACGTGCCGCTGGGCACGCACGCCAACAAGCACGGCCAGATCATCGGCTCCAACATCGGCGGGGACTACGCGACGTTCCCCGGGGTGGTGGGCACCGCCGTGAGCAAGGTGTGCGACCTGGAGATCGCCCGCACCGGCCTGCTGGAGCGGCAGGCCACGGCCGTCGGACTGCGCTTCGTGAGCGTCGTCATCGAATCGACGACCCGGGCCGGCTACTACCCGGGCACCAAACCGATGCGGGTCAAGATGATCGCCGAACGCCGCTCGGGCCGCCTGCTCGGCCTGCAGATCGTCGGCAGGGAGAACGCGGGCAAGCGCGTGGACATCGCCGCCGTCGCCCTCCACACCGGCCTGACGGTCGAGCAGATGACAGCGCTCGACCTCGGCTACGCGCCGCCCTTCTCCCCGGTCTGGGACCCGGTCCTGGTGGCGGCCCGCAAGGCGTCCGCAGCACTCCGCGCCGCCTGACCCACCCCTTTTCCCCACCGCAGCGGCGAGCACCCCGCCACCGTCCCGGCGAAAACCCGCGTCAGCGCGCGGAACGCTCGTGGACGTAGGACACCAGATCCGTGAGCGCCTGCGGGTCGGTGTCGGGCAGGACGCCGTGGCCGAGGTTGAAGATGTGGCCCTCCAGCCCGCGCGCCGAATCCAGGACGCGCGCGGCCTGCCGCTCGACGGCCTCGCGCGGGGCGAAGAGGACGGCCGGGTCCAGGTTGCCCTGGATCGCCTTACCGGGGCCGACCCGGCGGGCGGCCTCGTCCAGCGGCACCCGCCAGTCGGCGCCGACGACATCCGCGCCGGCCTCGCCGAGCAGCCCGAGCAGTTCGCCCGTGCCGACGCCGAAGTGGATACGGGGCACCCCGTAGGAGGCGACGGCGTCGAAGACCTTCGCCGAGGCGGGCTGGACGTGGCGGCGGTAGTCCTCGGGGGCGAGCGCGCCCACCCACGAGTCGAAGAGCTGTACCGCCGAGGCCCCCGCCTCGATCTGCACCTTCAAGAACGCGGCGGCGATGTCCGCGAGCCGGTCGAGCAGGTCGGCCCACAGCTGCGGGTCGCCGTACATCAGGGCTTTGGTGCGCTCGTGGTTCTTGGAGGGCCCGCCCTCGACGAGATAGCTGGCGAGCGTGAAGGGCGCCCCGGCGAAGCCGATGAGCGGAGTGGCGCCCAGCTCCCGGGTGAGGATGCCCATCGCCTCGGTGACGTAGGAGACGTCCTCGGGCTCCAGCTCCCGCAGCCGCTCCAGGTCCGCGCGCGTGCGGACCGGATTCTCGATGACGGGGCCGACACCGGGCTTGATGTCGAGATCGACGCCGATGGCCTTGAGCGGAACGACGATGTCGCTGAAATAGACCGCCGCGTCCACCCCGTGCCGCCGCACCGGCTGGAGAGTGATCTCGGCGGCGAGTTCGGGCCGCATACACGAGTCCAGCATCGCGATTCCCTCGCGCACCTTGCGGTACTCGGGAAGCGAACGTCCCGCCTGACGCATGAACCACACCGGAGTGTGCGGCACCGGCTCGCGGCGGCACGCGCGAAGAAACGCGGAATCCCGCAAACCCGGAGCATTCCGCACCTGCTGTGCCCCTGCGGGCGCGTCCTGTCTCGGCGTCGGCTGGCCCGGGGGGCGGTCGTTTCCACTCACACCTGAAGTCTCGCACGGCCGAAAGGGGTGTCCCTACCGCCCTGAAGCGCGGCCTCCGCCTACTCTTCGGCCCATGACAGCGGCTGGGAAGGCGAAGGCGGGAGGCTCTGGCGGAGTGGAAGGCACGGAGGGGACGGGCGGCTCTGGCGGCGGCGGGGAGTCCTTCCCTCCCCCCTTCCGCGCGGCGGTCTCAGCGTTGAGCGAGGCGCGCACGCGCCCCGAGGTCCGTATCTCGCCGCTGCCGGCCCCCCGGCGGCTGGCGCCGTACGCCTTCGCGCTGGAGGCGGCCGTGAGCGAGCCGGAGAACGCGGACCAGGAACTGGCGGACGGCCGATTCGTGCTGCTGCACGACCCGGCGGGGCAGGATTCCTGGCAGGGCACTTTCCGCGTGGTCACCCTGGGCCGGGCGGAGTTGGAGCCGGAGATCGCCGGCGATCCGCTGCTGCCCGAGGTGACCTGGACGTGGCTGACCGGGGCCCTGGAGGCGCGGGAGGCGGAGTACGCGGAGCCGAGCGGCACCGTGACCCGCTCCAGCTCGGCATTCTTCGGCGGGCTCGGCGAGCGGGCTGCCGAGGAGGTGCTGGAGATCCGGGCGAGCTGGACCCCCGAGGGGGAGACGCCGGACGCCGCCGCACATCTGGCCGCCTGGTGCGAACTCCTCTGCCAGTGCGCCGGGTTGCCCCCGGAGTCGGGTGACGCGTCCTCCGTCGTCCAGCTCCCCCAGCGCCGGGGCCCGCACTGATCGCTCCACGGAAGACCCCGCGCCTCTTCGGGGCACTCCCGTACCGCATCCGGCTCCCGGGGCCCGCATAGACCTGGGCCGGGGGCGTCCGAGCCCGGACATCTGAGCCGCGGCAGCGAGAACTCTCTCGCTGCCGCGGCTCTATTCGTGCCGGTTCCACACTCTGACCGCACAGTCTCTGTGTAGACAAATGTCACGTCGGTCTCTGTGTAGACAAAGGAATCTTTCTGCCCCGGGAAATGACACGGAAAACGGGAATCAAGGAAATCCAGGTCACTAATTCGTGATCTTTCTCTAAAGCCATGTGGAGGAGCTGCCGAAGGAGTCTGTGACCCTTCCACGCGGAATACCCGACTCGTTCGGTTCCGTCCCCCCAGCCACTCTCCTCAGGAGGCCCGGTGTCTGTTCTCCTTGAGCACCCCACAAGCCTGGTCGCCTACCGCCCGAACAAGCCGACGGCCATGGTCGTCGTTGCCGACCCCCGCGTCCGTTCGACCGTGACCCGCCACCTGTGGGCTCTCGGTGTGAGGGACGTGATCGAGGCGTCGTCGATCGCGGAGGCCCGTCCCCGAGTCGGCAATCCACGCGACATCTGCGTGGCCGACGTACATCTCCCCGACGGATCGGGGCTCAGTCTGCTGTCCGAGACCCGCGCTGCGGGCTGGCCCAACGGCCTGGCACTGTCCGCCGCCGACGATATCGGCGCGGTACGCAACGCCCTGGCAGGCGGCGTCAAAGGCTATGTCGTCACCGGCACCAGGACCAACCTGGGCGGGCCGATGCCCACCCGGCACGGTGCGGCCCCCATCGGCGCGGCAGCTGCCCGTATGCACCGCAGGCCCGGCGGTGGTCCCGGCGGCCCCGGGCACCCCGGCGGCTACCGCGAACTGTCCGGCCGCGAGGTCGAGGTGCTGCGCCTGGTCGCCGAGGGGCAGTCGAACAAGGCCATCGGCGTCTCGATGGGCCTGTCCGCGCTGACCGTCAAGAGCCACCTGGCGCGCATCGCCCGCAAGCTGGGCACCGGCGACCGCGCCGGAATGGTGGCCGTGGCACTGCGTACGGGCATCATCCACTGACCCGTCCGTTTCCCCCTCGCGACAGCAGATGCGCCCGCCGACGTAACGTTCCGTCGGCGGGCGCTTGGCATTGCGTGCTCGCGGATACCCTTGACTGGTGACCGACGCCCAAGAGACCGCATCAGCGACCGCAGCTCAGGACCCCTCCCAGGACTCCGGTCCGGCGCCGGTCCCTCTCTTGGAGCCCCGCGAGGGCATCCCACCCGTCACCGTGACCGACGAGGAGCTGGCCCGGCTCACCGCGGACTTCGCGCACGGCACGGGCCCGCTGGCCGTCGATGCCGAACGCGCCTCCGGATACCGCTACGGCCAGCGCGCCTATCTGGTGCAGCTGCGCCGCCAGGGCGCGGGCACCGCGCTGATCGACCCCGTGGCCTGCCCCGACCTCTCGGAACTGGACGCGGCGCTGGCCGGCACCGAGTGGGTATTGCACGCCGCCAGCCAGGACCTGCCGTGTCTGCGCGAGATAGGTATGCGGCCCACCAGGCTCTTCGACACCGAGCTGGCCGGGCGGCTCGCCGGGTTCGCGCGGGTGGGCCTGGGCGCGATGGTGGAGAACGTCCTCGGCTACGCCCTGGAGAAGGGGCACTCCGCCGTTGACTGGTCCACCAGGCCACTGCCCGAGCCCTGGCTGCGGTACGCGGCCCTCGACGTGGAACTGCTCGTCGATCTGCGCGACGCGCTGGAGGCCGAGCTGGAGCGGCAGGGGAAGCTGGAGTGGGCCCGCGAGGAGTTCGCGGCGATCGCCGCGGCCCCCACGCCACCGCCGCGCAAGGACCCCTGGCGCCGCACCTCGGGCATGCACAAGGTGCGGCGGCGCAGACAGATGGCCGTCGTACGGGAGCTGTGGCAGGCGCGGGACACGATCGCCCGCAAGCGGGACGTCTCCCCCGGCAAGGTGCTGACGGACACCGCGATCGTGGAGGCGGCACTGGCGATGCCGCCCAACGCGCGCGGGCTCTCGGCGCTGCCGGGGTTCGGGCAGCGGATGGGGCGCAAGCAGCTGGAGCAGTGGCAGGGCGCGGTGGAGCGGGCGCGGGCGCTGCCCGAGTCGGAGCTGCCGCAGCAGAGTCAGGTGCCGGGCGGGCCGCCGCCGCCCCGCTCCTGGGCCGACAAGGACCCGGCCGCCGCGGCCCGGCTGACCGCGGCGCGAGCGGCGGTGACGGAGCACGCCGAGGAACTGAACCTCCCCCAGGAGAACCTGCTGACGCCCGATACGGTGCGGCGGCTTTGCTGGGAGCCGCCTGAGGAGGTTTCGCTTGCCTCGGTCGGCGAGGCGTTGCGGGGGCTCGGCGCGCGCGAGTGGCAGATCTCGCAGACAGCGGAGTTGCTCTTTGTCGCCTTGACCTCCCCGGAGTGACCGGGGCTCCGCCCCTGTGACCCCGGGGAATTTTTCGGGGCTTCGCCCCTGAGACCCGCTGTTTCGAAGTCGCGCCTCGGGTGCGGCGCCGTTGTTGGGGCCCCAAACCCCCTTGGCCTCGCCGACCGGGCATCGGGGCGGATCCTCCCCCAGCCTCCGGCCGGGGGGACCTCCACCCAACTGCCCCCCGCCACAGGGGCTCCGCCCCCTGGGAGCCCCCGTCTCCGCACCCGTGTGCGGCTCTTGAGCGAGGGTGCTGTGACAAGGGGTGGGTCACAGCCGCGGAGGTACCCCTTGCCAGGTGGTTACCGGCAAGTAGCATGGGTGTGTCCGACCCCGCCCGCACCTGGAGGAGAGCCAACGTGCCCCGTACCGCAAGGGACGTCGTCTTCGTAGACGGCGTCCGCACACCGTTCGGCAAGGCGGGCCCGAAGGGCATCTATCACGAGACCCGCGCCGACGACATGGTCGTCAAGTGCATCCGCGAGCTGCTGCGCCGCAACCCCGACCTGCCTCCGGAGCGCATCGACGAGGTCGCGCTCGCGGCCACGACACAGATCGGCGACCAGGGGCTGACCCTGGGCCGTACGGCCGGGATCCTGGCCGGGCTGCCGCAGTCGGTGCCCGGGTACTCGATCGACCGGATGTGTGCCGGGGCGATGACGGCGGTCACCACGACCGCCGGGTCGATCGCCTTCGGCGCCTACGACATCGTGGTGGCGGGCGGCGTCGAGCACATGGGCCGGCACCCGATGGGCGAGGGCGTGGACCCCAACCCGCGTTTCGTCTCGGAGAAGCTGGTCGACCAGTCCGCGCTGTTCATGGGCATGACCGCGGAGAACCTGCACGACCGCTTCCCGCACCTGACCAAGGAGCGCGCGGACGCGTTCGCCGTGGCCAGCCAGGAGAAGGCGGCCAAGGCGTACGCCAACGGCAACATCCAGGCCGACCTGGTGCCCGTCTCCGTCCGGCGGACCACCGCGGAGGGCGGGGAGACCGGGTGGGGGCTGGCCACCGCCGACGAGCCGATGCGGCCGGGCACCACCCTGGAGAACCTGGCCGGGCTCAAGACGCCCTTCCGGGCGCACGGCCGGGTCACCCCGGGCAACGCGGCGGGGCTCAACGACGGTGCGACCGCCTCGCTGGTCGCCGCCGAGGACGTGGCGCGGGAGCTGGAGCTGCCGGTCAAGATGCGGCTGGTCTCCTACGCCTTCGCCGGGGTGGAGCCGGAGGTCATGGGCATCGGTCCGGTGCCGGCGACCGAGAAGGCGCTCGCGAAGGCCGGGCTGTCGATCGACGACATCGGCCTGTTCGAGGTCAACGAGGCGTTCGCCGTCCAGGTCCTCGCGCTGCTGGACCACTACGGCATCGCGGATGACGATCCGCGCGTCAACCAGTACGGCGGCGCCATCGCCTTCGGGCACCCGCTGGCCTCCTCCGGTGTGCGGCTGATGACGCAGCTGGCCCGCCAGTTCGAGCAGCAGCCGCACGTCCGCTACGGCATCACCACCATGTGCGTCGGCTTCGGCATGGGCGGGACCGTCATCTGGGAGAACCCCCACTGGGAGGGCAAGTAAGCATGAGCACCACCGCTGAGCTGCTGAGGGGCGCGGCCGAGCTGTTCCCGGACGAGGTCGTCACCGAGGCGCACGTACGCCACCTCGATCTGCCGTACGGGGCCGGGAAGTTCGCCCTCATCACGCTGGACAACGGGCTGGATCACACCAAGCCCACCACCATCGGCCCGCAGTCGCTGGCCAACCTGGACGCGGCGATCGACCAGGTGGAGAAGGAGGCGGCGGACGGGGAGATCAACGGCGTCGGGATCACCGGCAAGCCGTTCATCTTCGCCGTCGGCGCCGACCTCAAGGGCGTGGAGATCCTGGCCCGCCACGAGGACGCCGTCGCCATCGGCAAGGGCGGCCACCACGTCTTCAAGCGGCTGGCCGGCCTGGCCGTTCCCACGTTCGCGTACTACAACGGCGCGGCGATGGGCGGCGGCGTCGAGATCGGGCTGCACTGCTCCTACCGCACCGTCTCCGCCGCGCTCCCGGCGTTCTCGCTGCCCGAGGTCTTCCTGGGCCTGGTGCCCGGCTGGGGCGGCTGTGTGCTGCTGCCGAACCTGATCGGCGCCGAGCGCGCGGTCAGCGTCATCATCGAGAACTCCCTCAACCAGAACCGGCAGCTCAAGGGCGCGCAGGTCTACGAACTCGGCATCGCCGACGCGCTGTTCGAGGGCGCGGACTTCCTGGAGGAGTCGCTGCGCTGGACCGCGGCCGTCCTCAAGGGCGAGATCGAGGTCGTACGGCCGGAGATCGACCGGGGCGAGGCGTGGGACGCGGCCGTCGAGCGCGGCAAGCAGATCGCCGACAGCAAGGTGCACGGCGCGGCCCCCGCCGCCTACCGGGCCCTCGACATCATCGCGGCGGCCAAGAGCGGCGACCTGCGGCAGGGCTTCATGGCCGAGACGCAGGCGCTCGCGGACCTGATCATGGGCGGTGAACTGCGCAGCGGCATCTACGCGTTCAACCTCGTGCAAAAGCGCGCCAAGCGTCCGGCGGGCGCGCCGTCCAAGGATCTGGCGCGGCCGGTCACCAAGGTCGGCGTCGTCGGCGCCGGGCTGATGGCCTCGCAGCTCGGGCTGCTGTTCGCCCGCCGTCTGGAGGTGCCGGTCGTGCTGACCGACATCGACCAGGAGCGCGTGGACAAGGGCGTGGCCTACTGCCACGAGGAGATCGACAAGCTGCTGCTCAAGGGCCGCGTCAACCAGGACAAGGCCAACCGCCTCAAGGCCCTGGTGACCGGTTCGCTGGACAAGGCCGCCGCCTTCGCCGACGCGGACTTCGTCATCGAAGCCGTCTTCGAGGAGATGGGCGTCAAGCAGAAAGTGTTCGCCGAGGTGGAGGCGGTCGTGCCCGAGCACGCCATCCTCGCCACCAACACCTCCTCGCTGTCGGTGAGCGAGATGGCCTCCCAGCTCAAACACCCCGAGCGGGTGGTGGGCTTCCACTTCTTCAACCCGGTCGCGATCCTGCCGCTGCTGGAGATCGTGCGCGGCGAGCGGACCGACGACGCCTCGCTGGCCACCGCTTTCGGGGTCGCCAAGAAGCTGAAGAAGACGGCCGTGCTGGTCAAGGACGCGCCCGCGTTCGTCGTCAACCGGGTGCTGACCCGGTTCCTCGGCGAGGTGCTGCGTTCCATCGACGAGGGCACCCCGGTGGAGGTCGCCGACCGGGCGCTCGCGCCACTCGGGCTGCCGATGTCGCCGATGGTGCTGCTGGAGCTGGTGGGACCGGCGGTCGCGCACCACGTCGCGGGCACGCTGCACGCCGCCTACCCGGACCGCTTCGCGGTCTCGGAGAACCTCGGCCGGGTCGTCGAGGCCGGCAAGCGCAACCTGTACGTGCCCGGCACGCAGGAGCTGGACGCGGCCGTCAGCGCGCTGTTCGAGGTCGGGGACACCGTGCTGACGGAGGAGCAGGTGCGCGAGCGGGCGCTCGACGCGATCGCCGAGGAGATCCGGCTCATGCTGGACGAGGGCGTCGTGGCCGAGGCCCAGGACATCGATCTGTGCCTCATCACCGGCGCCGGGTGGCCCTTCCACCTCGGCGGTGTGACGCCGTATCTGGACCGGGAGGGCGTCAGCGAGCGGGTGACCGGCCGCCGCTTCCTGGCTCCTGGAGTCGCCAGCGTTCCGGAGTGAGGCCCGCGCTCCTGCCGGAGGGGCCGGGTCCCGGCCCCTCCGGCGCTGCTTCACAGACCAGTTCGCGAGTCGTCCGCCGGGTTCACCGCGCGGATGGCCCGGCACCCGCGATCGGCCCGGCAGACGCGGACGGTCCGGCATCGGGGGGCGCCGCCGCCACGGTGACGCGTCAGTGGCGGGCGTCGTCGGCGCGCAGGTAGAAGTCGCTGCCGTCGATGGTGGCCACCTTCTCGTAGTGGCCGCGCAGGTGCCGCCACAGGGTGGGCATGCGTTCGGCGCCGTAGTTCTTGTCGCGGGAGTCGTCGACGATCAGCTCGGGCGGGCGGTGCCGCAGCTCGTGCCGGAAGTGTGACCAGGCGCCCGCCATGGCGTACTTCTCCCCCACCATGGCCCCGTCGCGTCCCCCGCTGAAGTTGGTGAGGAAGCCCGCGGTCAGATAGCGCGAGGCGGGGGTGCGCCCGGCCAGCCAGTAGCCCTCCGGGTGCATACCCCACAGCAGCACCGGGTCGTGCCGTCCGGTGTACGCGCGTACCGTGTCGGCGACCCGGTGGGCGTGGTCCAGTTCGGCGCGGTCGGCGGCGAAACCCCAGCCGACAAAGGCGCAGGTGAGGAATGCGGTGGCCGTCAGCGCGGCGGTCGCGACCCGCGCGCCGGCCTCGTGCAGCGCGGCGGCGCCCAGCAGTGCGAGCGCGGGGACGAGTTGGAGGAAGTAGTGGCCGAAGAACTGGAGCCCCACGGTGGTCGCCGCCAGCGAGGCGGCCAGCCACAGCCACAGGTCGGCGGCGGCCGGGAGGCGGCGCCCGCGCGTCCGGGAGCGGACGACGGAGAGCAGCGCGATCAGCAGCGGCAAGAACGCCAGCGTCAGCAGCCCGATCCCGCCGAGCGCGCGCAGCAGTGGACGGAACCCCGCACCGTCGGCGGACAGGTAGGAGCCTGAGCCGGTCGCGATCCAGTACAGGAAGCGGCCAGGACCGAACGCGAGAGCGGCGCCCGCGACCGGGAGCAGTGCTCCGGCGCCCAGCCGCGCGAACGCGCCCCAGCCGGCCCGGGCCTGCCACCACAGCAGCAGGATGGGCAGCAGCACGGCGCCGCCCGTCTGCTTGGAGAGCACCGCCCCCGCGAGGGCGAGCCCCGCGCCGGTCCACCGCGCGCGCTCCGCGCACCAGATCGCCGCCACCGTCCAGGGCAGCATGAATACTTCGAACGTGGCGGCCTGGGTGTCCTCGGGAACGAGTCCGACCGACAGCAGGACGTAGCAGATGCCGGCGTACCAGGCCGCCCGCTCCCCCCACCGGCGGTGGGCGATCGAGGCGGCGAGCCCGGCCCCCACCACCACGGCCACCAGCGCCGCCACCCGCACCGGCCACAGCGACTGGTCGCCGAAGAGGCCGAGGGCGCCCTGGTAGAGCCAGGGCACGAGGGGAGGTTTGCGGTCCACGACGGTGTCGTAGAGGACGCCGCCGTCGGCGAGTTGGCGCGCCTGGGTGGCCAGAAACCCCTCGTCGGGGTTCCAGAGGGCCCGGGAGAAGGAGGGGAGGCGGGTGAGGGCCGTGACGAGGACGAGTACGGGGAACAGCCGCGTCCAGAAGGCCGGTATGGCCGCCGTCCGCCCCGTCGTGTCCGTGACGGTGGCGGGGCGGACAGAGGGAAACCAGGGCTCCCCTTGTCCCGGGACGTCTGGTGCGCCCGGCGCGTCCGGTGCGTGACGCTCGACGGAGGACTGCGACATAAGCCCCAACCTAGTACCCCTCCCGGCAGGCTTTGCCCTGTCACGGCACCAGCGTTCGGCCCGGCACGGTGGGAGGCGGCCCGGGTCGGGTCCGCACGTGCCGGACAGGCTCTTCACAGCCTGTCCGGCACGTGCGGACGAGTGCGAGTGGTCACCGCACGACGGCGCGGAACTCACCCCCGGACAGCGACGCGGCTGCCTCTTCGAACGCGGTCAGTCGCGGGCTACTTGGGCCCGCTCCGCGTCGTAGCGGCCGTCGAGGCGGGCGACGAGCCCGGTGACCTGGCGGGCGATGTCCGGGGCCGTGAGGCCGATCTCGGTCATGATCTCCTGCCGGCTCGCGTGCTCCAGGAACCGCTCGGGGATGCCGAAGTCGCGCAGCGGGACATCGACGCCCGCGTCGCGCAGCGCCTGGGCGACGGCCGAGCCGACGCCGCCGGCGCGGCTGTTGTCCTCGACGGTGACCACGACACGGTGCCGCTCGGCCAGCGGCGGCAGCGACTCGTCCACGGGCTTGACCCAGCGCGGGTCCACGACGGTGGCCGAGATTCCCTGCTTGTCGAGCAGGTCGGCGATCTCCAGGCACATCGGGGCCAGCGCGCCCACCGAGACGACCAGCACATCGGGCTGCGGCACCCCGGCGCCCGGCTCGCGCAGCACGTCCATGCCGCCGACGCGCCGCAGGGCGGGAACGGCGGGGCCCACGGCGCCCTTGGAGTAACGCACGACGGTGGGCGCGTCGTCCACCTCGACGGCCTCGCGCAGCTGGGCGCGTACCTGGTCGGCGTCGCGCGGCGCGGCCAGGCGGAGGCCGGGCACGCACTGGAGGACGGACATGTCCCACATGCCGTTGTGGGAGGCGCCGTCCGAGCCGGTGATCCCGGCGCGGTCCAGTACGAAGGTGACCCCGCACCTGTGCAGCGCGACGTCCATCAGGAGCTGGTCGAAGGCGCGGTTGAGGAAGGTGGCGTAGACGGCGAAGACCGGGTGCAGCCCGCCGGTGGCGAGCCCGGCGGCGGAGACCGCGCCGTGCTGCTCGGCGATGCCGACGTCGTAGACCCGCTCGGGGAACTCCTGCGCGAAGGCGTGGAGTCCGACGGGCCGCATCATCGCGGCGGTGATGGCGACGATGTCCTCGCGCTCGCGGCCGAGCTTGACCATCTCCTCGCCGAAGACGGAAGTCCAGTCGGCGCCGGAGGACTTGACGGGGAGGCCGGTGTCGGGATGGATGACGCCGACGGCGTGGAACTGGTCGGCCTCGTCCTGGCGCGCGGGCTGGTAGCCGCGGCCCTTCTCGGTGAGGCAGTGCACCAGCACAGGGCCGCCGAAGCGCTTGGCGCGCTGGAGCGCGGACTCGACGGCGGCGATGTCGTGCCCGTCGATGGGGCCGACGTACTTCAGCCCGAGGTCCTCGAACATGCCCTGCGGCGCGATGAAGTCCTTGAGGCCCTTCTTGGCGCCGTGCAGCGTCTCGTACAGCGGCTTGCCGACGACGGGGGTGCGGTTGAGCATGTCCTTGCCGCGGGCCAGGAAGCGCTCGTAGCCGTCGGTGGTGCGCAAGGTGGCCAGGTGGTTGGCGAGGCCGCCGATGGTGGGCGAGTAGGAGCGCTCGTTGTCGTTGACGACGATGACCAGCGGACGGTCCTTCGCGGCGGCGATGTTGTTCAACGCCTCCCACGCCATACCGCCGGTCAGCGCCCCG